>MWOU01000110.1 GCA_002025975.1 Prochlorococcus sp. HOT208_60m_813B04 | reverse complement strand
AAAAATGCTTTGGTAAAAAGAGTGCTTACATGATTGAAAAAGTTGTAGATGAAATTGTATTAGCTAAGGCACGAAGAGAAAGTGATGGGACATATTCTGCATAACTATCTATGGAGTGAAAAATCTTTTACTTACCAGTGAAAATTATCAGAAGAACCAATCGTTAAATTTCTAGTGGACATCTTATGGAACTTAAAGTGTACCGAATCACTGAACTCCTTTTCATCTGAGTAATTAACAAGATCCACTGGGTCGATGTTTTCATCGAACCATGCATCATATTCAATATGGTTTGGTTCAGCAAAATAACTCATATCCAATTAATAGCTTTCAAAAAACGTATAAACGGTACATGCGATACCAAATTAAAATTCTTAATTTTTAGATAATCTTTATTTTTAACTTGTTTATCAAGATTAGTTGCTAAAAAGATAGGAGAAATATCTATAAATTCATGTCTCTCGATACATCCATGGTTTCTATCCATCCCCACTTCACAATCAAGGATGGGAAGATGGACCAGTGCATAGCTCTTTTAGAAGAAATTTTGGTACTGACAAAAGCTAATGAACCTGACTGCCTTTTTTTTAATATCACTACATGCGGGTCAAATAAGGCTTATGTAAGAGAGGCATATAAAGATGGGGCCGCCGCTTTATTTCATCTCAAAAATATGGGACATATGATTCCTAAGCTTTTTGAAGTGTCAGATATTACTGTGCAGGTCCAAGGCCCTGCCAAGGAGATTGAACCCTTGAAGGAAATACTGCCAGACGCTGATTTCTATGAAGCAATATCTGGATTCTGATTTAGATTTTATATATTGACAGTCGATTGCTGGGGGCTTTTAGCCCCCTTTTTATTTAGGAATTCAAAATAAATTAATCTTCCCTTTACTTATATCAAGTAACTTTATTATCAGCTCAAATATTATTTTTATGGCATCAACTTTTTATATTGTTCATCATGAATTTAAGGCAGGAAAAGCTGAAAAATGGTGGGAAACAGCTTATGCGGCAATGTCACCAGGTGGTGGATGGGATGATGCGGTAGCAGCTAATAAAGAAAAAGGATTTTTTAACCATTCCGCAAATGCCGTAACTAAAACTGGTCCTGTATATTGTTTTTGGGAAGTAAAAGAGGGTATTTCAGCTGAGGAGTTTCAGGAGTTTATAGACGGTCCCTCTGGCCCAGGTTTCGGACAAGATGCTCTGATGAATATCTGTAAACCAATTGACATATCATTAATGAATGGACAAACACCTTATCCACCAGTTTTTTCTTGATTATTGACAGTCTGTCTAGAATAGGGATCTACTAGATTCCTCTTATTATGTCTCTTGAAACTACCGTTTTCACATTTAAAATTAGCGTCCCTTTTGAAGAATGGGCTGCGGTTTATGACAGCGAAGAAAATATACAAATGAATAAAGAGCGTGGAATTATTTGCTTATACAAAGGTGTAAAGAAAGATGATCCAACAAGTGTAATTCTTATTGAGCAGGGTGAAGAAGGTAAATCAATAGCTATGTTTGAAGATCCAGAAGTGAAACCACTAATTGAGAGTGCCGGTCATATTTATGATTCAACGGCTATTTCCAGTTATTTTTAAGTGAAACGATTAATTCTTGCTGCAATATTATTTTTATTTCCTTTTTCTGCTAAAGCTGGTTTTCCAGAAGGAAAGAATGGATATGATGTTAAAAAAATTTAAGAGTCTTTTAGATTACCTTGTGATGAAATTGGAAATGATGATTGTATTGCAAGAGCATTAGGAGTTGGTGCCTGTACATGGATATTTGGAATAAACAAAGATAAAGAACCTGCGGAAGCTTTAAAAATTGCAGATACTGTTTTAATTGCTCTTCTGAAAGGAAATAATCTTGATTTAAAATCAATGCTTAAAAAAGATGGATTAATTAAAAAGAATATAAAAAAAGAAGCTACTTATAGAATTAACTTCTGCAGAGAAGAAACAAAAAAAGCTATTCCAAAGTTAGTAAAAAAATTACCAGAGGGTGTTGTATTAGATGAAGAGAGAATAGAAAGTTTAACCAGCGTGTTCCCTCTGCAGTATTTAAGTATGTTTGAGCAATTAAGCAAATATAAAAAATGAAAATTTTACTATTGACTCCCATATTCAAACCTTTTAAAAAAAGTGTTTTTTTCTCATCACTAAATCAGAATACTTGTCCTGTTTATGATGCTGAAGAAATAAAAAAACAAGAACAACAAGAAGCTATTAAAAAGTTATACCCATAAAAAAAGGCGTTAGTTTCGCCCCAATCAAAAAGCGGGATAATCCCCATCACCCAGCCTTTTTTAAAATCCTAGCACTACATATGGTGTTTGTAAGTAATAAAAATTAACTATTGATGGAGTTGTTTGTATCTAATTAATTTGTCATGATAGAAATCCCCATCACTCAGGCTCGCAAGAGTCTTTTTTTTATGTCTATTTTTGGATCAGATACTCCATTTATGCTTCTTGCAAAACTTAAAGTTAAGGAAGATAAGGTTGCAGAATACTTAGAAATTGCAGATAAGACTGATAAAGCTGTTGAAGCTGAGGAACCAGGAATGCTCCATCACACTTTTGATCAAGATCCTGAAGACCCTCTTCGTTTCGTATGGTCAGAAGTTTATAAAAATGATGATGCTTTACTAGCTCATTTAGCTAATCCAGCATTAGCTGTTTATCTTGAGGCTCATGCTGAACTGGGAACTGATCTTTCTGTTGAATTTTACGGAACTGTGGGAGATAAAGTTATTGAAGCCATGAACGGAACAGGAGTTCCATATAAGATCTTTAAAACAAAATTAGGATATAGCAGAGTTTAAGGATAAGAGTATTAACTATTTAATTCGACTAAATTATTAATAAGAATCTGAGTGCTAGAGGTAACCATAGACATAGAAGAAGCATTAGTAAAATAGTAATAGCATGGATATTTGGAATGTAATGCTCTTTTAAAATTTGTGTCTTCATAATCTATCTAGCCTTCTTAAGTTTGATTTCTCTTCTGATAAGCAATGCTATAACTACAACACACATGTTCATTAGAAATACGTCTAATGGCATTTAAAAAAAAGTCTCTACTTAATTAATAGCAAGATTTTTGATCTACGAATCAAGAAATGATTATTAATGTTTATTGGCTTAATAAAAGGAATTTAAAAATTAAATTCATGCTTAAATATCTCAGTTCTTTTTAACTATAAAATGGCTTATTCAGAAACAAGAATAGTAATAGGCGGTTTAGCTCATGTACCTGTTCTTATTTTTATAACCAATTTTATTAAAGGTAAGTTTGGAATTAAAACTGAAGAGACAAAAGATACCTTAGTTAAAGAAGAGCCTGTTAAAATTATTGAACTAAAAAATACCGTAATTAAAGAAGGAAAAGCAGAAACTTTAAAGGAACTATCAAATAAGCTGGATAATATTGAACAGAAGGCTGATGAGGTTTATGAAAAGGTAAAGAAGAAAAAAAAGGATAAGAAGAAGAAAAAAAAGAATAACTAAATTGAGATCCTATCAAGCATCAATATATCTTGAGCTTGGATAGTATCTCTCTTATCTTCATCTTCGGGATATTTATAGGATTCAATTTCAGCTTGAATTTTTCTCTTGTAAACTCCTTTGATATAGTCAATTTCTCTACTCTCTTTATTCAAGATTGAGAATGGTGATCTATTTAAGTTCATAACTTTCTCCTAATAAATAAGTTTTGATCAGCTCCAGTTCTTATCAGATGCAACAAAGCTATCCAATGTTTGCTGATTCCTGATTTCTTCCTCAAGAAGTTCTTCTTCTGATCTTTCTTCAATCTCAGATTGATGATCTTCTTTTAGAGTGGATTTGGTAGACATTTGCTCATGACGACTACAACTATGTTCTAACTAGTCAGGCAAGCTATCCGACTAATAAATATGTACGGTTTGAGGAACCCCCTTATACGGATAAAGGATCAACAATTGAATTTGGATATGGTTAAAATCATGAATGATTTCGATTAGTTTTTTTCCCTTTAAAAATCATCAACAAAGGCAGACCAATAAGCATCAGACTCCCATCAATTAATAAAAAAGTATTCAGATTCATTTATCCATTCCTTCGGGGGTATCCCAATTAAGGGGTATCCCTTTTTTTACTGGTTCTTTTTTCATATCATCCATCTCTTTTCTGATTTTGTTGTAGTATGCCAACTCTTCAGGATCATCAGAACCGAGACCATAATTCATGGTCGCTGCAAGATAAATTCTGTGCATCCGGTATGACGATAGTGGCATTACTTAAGACAATCTATGTTAAATATATATAAATTTAGGGCAAAATGCTGACCTCTGAGATCCCAGTTATAGCAACGATTTATCCAACCCCACCATAAGACACGGGAAGAGGGGGTAAAAAGACAAGAAATTAAGTGAGGACTACTTACTGGATGTGTGTACATCATCATTGCAAGTACTGAAAATAAACAACTCTCAACTACAACTAAACTACTTATATCTTATATGTGGGTATGTGTGTAAACACATAATGAACGTACTGTATATAGGTATCTATAGGGTGATGGTGAGTATATTGTTTAAAACTGATTGTTTAGATGAGTGTTGAAGTAATACATAAGGTAAGTGAGCAGAGATCAAGGAATATGTCTGCCATTAAATCGAAGAATACAAAGCCTGAAATCAAGGTAAGAAAAGTTCTACATTCTATGGGATATAGATTCAGACTTCATTCAAAAGATTTACCGGGTTCTCCAGATATCGTTCTCCCAAAATTTAAAACTGTTATCTTTGTCCACGGATGTTTCTGGCATAGGCATGAGAATTGTAAGTATGCCTCCACTCCAAAAACAAGGCAGGAATTCTGGAACAAAAAATTCGAAGAAAATATAAAAAGGGATTCAGAAATTCAGGATAAAATAAAAAATCTCAATTGGAGATCTGTTGTTATCTGGGAATGTGAAACAAAAAATATAGAAAATTTAAGAGATAAAATAATTGATGTTTTTAGTTAATAAATTGGTTGACTTTATAAATCTCGGTGCCATATTAAATAAGAATTTAAGAGAAGAAAGATTCAAGAATCTCAAGTTAGCAAATTAAATATTTTACCAAAGCAGTTTGATTTTATTGATCTTTTTGCAGGCATAGGTGGCTTTAGAAAAGGTTTTGAATCAATTGGTGGAAATTGTGTTTTTACAAGTGAGATAGATAAATTTGCTCAAGAAACTTATAAAGCTAACTTCCAGACAAATCATTTATTTGCTGGTGATATTAGAGATGTGGATACAAAATCAATACCAAACCATGATGTTTTACTTGCTGGATTCCCATGCCAGCCATTCAGTCTTGCAGGAGTAAGTAAAAAAAATTCACTTGGTAAATCTCATGGCTTTGATTGCAAGATCCAGGGAACTTTATTTTTCGAAATAGCAAGAATTCTTGAGCACCATAGACCCAAAGCGTTTCTTCTGGAAAATGTAAAAAATCTGAAAAGTCATGACAAAGGTCAGACCTTTAAAACTATTCTTGATGTTTTAAAAAATAAGCTTGGTTATAAAGTTCAATATCGTGTAATAAATGCAAAATCTTATGTGCCTCAAAATAGACAGAGAATTTATATTGTCGGTTTTAGGGAAGAAAACAATTTTAATTTTGATGATTTAATTATTCCTGATTTTTCTAAAGGTCCAACATTATCTTCAGTGCTTCATCCAGAAGATGGATCTGAAACTTTTGAAGAACCATACACTATTCCTCATCATTCAAAAGTAAATGAGAAATACACAATCACTAATAAATTATGGGACTATCTCAGAATGTATGAAAAAAAACATAGAGCCAAAGGTAATGGATTTGGCTTTGGATTATGTAAACGTGAAGATGTTGCAAGAACTTTATCTGCCAGATACCACAAAGATGGCGCTGAGATATTGATATATCAGGGAGATAAAAAGAATCCAAGAAGACTAACCCCAAGAGAATGCGCAAGGTTGATGGGTTTTGATAAAAGCGGTGAATCAAATTTTATAATTCCAGTTTCTGATTCTCAGGCATATAGACAATTTGGTAATTCAGTGGTTGTTCCCGTTATTGAGGAAATTGCAAAATCAATGAGTTTTTATATTTTTAGGAATAAAAGAACAGAGGAAAAAGAAACCATTCCTATTTGTGCATGATTTAAAAATTAAATTTTAAAAGCTAATTATTAAAACCTCTTTTTCTTGCTCTCTCTAATAATTTCATAAGCATTTTAAAATCTTTTTCAGATGCAGGTATTTTTCTTGGAATTGCAGTTGCACTATTTAGAAGCGTCCAATCTCTTTGAGTTAATAAATTATTTTGACTACTATATTCAAGAACTTTTGCCCAAAAACTTCCTCCATAATTAATTACTTGTTTTTGAAGATCGATTTCATTTATAAATTCTTGTTTCTTTTCTCCTTCTTTAAGAATCTCAGAATCTCTAGATTTACTTATTAGAAATTTTGATGAATTAGATGGTAATTCAATTTCTACTTTTTTGAATTCTTCCCAACATTTTTCTGTTTTTGCATATTCAGTAACGTTTGAATTGCCAGGAGGTGTATTAACTAAATGATCAAGAGTTATTTTAGAAATATAAATCAAAAATTCTTCCATCTCTTCTGGAATATATTGTTGTCCCCAAATTTTTTGGTAATTAATTCTTTTACCTTTAGAGGCCAAAATCAGTTGTAATTTTGAAATAGCATAAGTAACTATGTTTCTTCTATAACCACCCTCATACCAATCTTGTCCTGAAACTAATTTCTGAAGTGTTCTGAAAATTAGAACCCTGCACATTGCGGATTTGAAATATTGCTCATTAAACTTTAAATTATTTTCTTTATCTTCCTTCCATAATTTTTTAATTTCATCGGAAAAGTTTGAGAAATTTTTATCTGCTCCTTTACTTACGATATGTGGAAATCCCCTGAATGTATTCATAACTATTGCTAAATCAGTTTTTTTAACTAATTGGCTTCTAGGATTTATAGCATCAAATTTTTTTCTTTCAGAGGGAGTATTTGATTGTGATTTTGCTTCTGCATATTGTCCCCTTGCTCTCTCATAGAACCATTTTGTTTGTAATGTGCTTCCTTTCTTAGGAGGAGCAATTATTCTTCTTGAGAAATCTTCTATGACAACATGGAAAGGATGGTTCGAAAAGAAATCCGCAGAACTAACTTTATTTTGGCTATTAGCAAATTCTGAAATCTTCGGAACTATTTCCTTAGAAATTTCCTCTTTAACTACAGACAATTTCATTTGGACGTTAACACATTCTAAATTTATTCCTCTTTTCTTTGCATCATAAATTGATGCAGTAGTTTGACCACCATTTACGATTTGAAAGTCAACTAACTTACTTATTGCCACTCCATGTTGCGTTACTGCATACTCTATTTCAGATGCAGTTGCTGTAATCCCATTGTTATATCCAAAAAACATATTAGGTTCTTTCTCAATAGTTTTTCTTATCCCTTTATTAACCTTGACTTTTGCTTGGAGAAAAACACGTACATTTTTTTCGAGTAATCTATTCCCCCATTTTTCATAAATATTTGCCAATGTTTTCCCAGGCATCACACATAAATAACTTTTAAATGGACTATCAATTCCAAATGCTTGAAGTGCTGAAATCGATCCTCCATAATTTGGCAAATCTATAGATATTTCCTCTCTTTCTTTACCGGAATTTATATATTGTTGAAGACGATTTAAATCCCAACATATAAATTCGGCATTGATACCATTTACGGGAATAGGTTCGAATTCTGTTTTTCTAATACTTAAAGATTTATTGGTTATAAAAATTACTTTTATTTTTTCTATAAATTCCCATCTAATTCTTATCATATCTGCAAATCCATATTCTGGACTTGAATTATCAAGTTCATTTAAAAATGATTTGTCTAAACATTTAGAAATAAAGTTAGTTGATCTTTTGCAAACATTTTCTATATCATTCTTATAAACATTCTCGATCTCATTAGAAGAAGAGTAATCACAAACAATTACATTTAAACAATTTTCAGAATCAATTGGATCTCCTCCATAACCGTCAATCTTAATTCCTTTTTTAACGAAATAACATCTATCTGCAGTATCTAATTCTCCTGCTTCAATTAAGTAATCAGTAAAACATTCAAAGAAAGAATCTTCTTTTAATGCTCCTGTTGTTTCAGCATTTGAATCGACTTCAAAAGATAAATTATCTAAAAACTCTTTAAGATTTAACATCATCTAAAAATACCTCTAATTCTTCCTTAGGTATTTGAAATGGAGTTAATTGATTCATATCAATCGAGTAATTCACATTAGCAATTGCAGGAGAAATTTCATCAAAAACTAATTTAGGAAATTCATCAGTTACCTCATAATAAATAATCTCTTTAATTTCCCATTTTTCCTCTGAATAATCTTGCTCTTCAGAATAACCATATTTATTAAGTTTATTATTGAATTCTCCAAGAACAATAATGTCATCAGAATCAAAAATTTTATCGGTAATTTTATTACACCAATCATGAACTGATAAAGATTCTTTTGAATCTGATTTATCTATTCCAAAAACCGCAATAAATAGTTTAGTGCCCTCAATTATCTTAAGTTGCTTTTCAGATGATATTGAAATTGTCGGTGTTGATCCTGAACTTTTTGATTTTATCTCGACATGAAATTTTGTAAATTGAAAATCTTTAGAGCCTTTTGGCCCAAACCAATTATCAACTGAAATTTTTTTTCTAAATCGTGGGAAAAGAAATTTATCAAGAAAGAATAATTCGCCAATAAGTCCTTTTTGTTTCTCTTCACTTAGTTTCTTCTCTCTTGTTTTTGAAAGTAGAACTTGCCATCTCCAAGCTCTCTTCACAAAAACATTTAAAGCAACTTCTTCTTCTTCTATTTCTAATGTTGATTTAATCAAAAGATTACAGAACTCAAGAAAAATATCTTCGTAACTTTTATCGTGTAATTCTACGCTTAAGTAGCGGTAATCTAGAGTGGCAATACCAAAGCTTATATAACTTATTTGAGGAAGTTTATTTCTGGCAGGATTAGGAGTTGTTTCTTTTCTTATCCTAAAACGTAAGCAAGGATTAAGATTATTTTCTTCTACATACCAATAAAATTTATGAGCTTGAACCTCTTTTGAAATTGCTTTTAATATTCCAGGCTTTAATGATTTCCAAGGATTATCCATAATTTTATTAGGTATTTAAATCTGAATCATCATTTTCTTCTGTCTCAGAGAGTTCTTTTTCATCCATATCAAATTGTCTTGAGTAGATTTCATTTACCCTATATTCTTCTTCTTCTTCTTCAATATTACTTCCAGGAAAAACAATTGACCACGCCGCAATAGAAACGTTTTCAGGAATATTAGTTTCAAAAAGTTCTGGCTGAATTTCTTTACCATCATGCTTATCTTTTATTAAATCAAAAAGATGAATTACTAATAATGGTTTTCTTCCAAAGCAATTAAGAATTTTAGGTTTTTGATTTGCCTTTTCACCAGATTCAATTTCTAATTCTGAAATCCTCTCTTTAGAAAGTCCTACTTTTGCAATAGTTTTATCAGCTACTTTACTTTTTAAAGTAAGTTTGTAAGAAAAATCATCATCATCTCTTTTGGCCCTATGACTTGCTAAAAACTTTTGGTTAGATATCTGAAATTCTCTTCTTTCGATTTTAAATTTACCCTTGCCTCTTGTTTCTATTTTCTCTTTTGGAGAGGGAATATAAATATCCCAATTGGATAGCTCATTATTATCTTGTCTTCTGAGAATATATTTAATTATTGGATCAATAATCTTAAGTTGATTCGAATAAGAAGCAGCAACAAAATTAGTAAGAAAGTTTATTACATTATCAGCATTTATATTTTCGAAAAAGTAACCATTATATGAATTTTTAATTACATCCAAATCTTCATTTGACTTTAAAGTGAAACATTTTTCAATTAGTTTTTCTGACAACTTGTAATTACTAAGTAATATTTTTTGATTTTTTGGGACACTAAAAGTTTCAATTAATCTTCCACTAAAATCGAAAGTTGTTTTAATTATTTTACTCTTACCTTCTTTATTTCTTGCCGTAATCATCAATGAGTCAGGATGACTAAGAACTCTTAGTCCAAAATCAAATGGTGTACTTTTTGATTTTTCTAATGATTTAAGATCTTTCATCAGTTCTAAAACTGAATCAGTAATATGTTCAAAATCATCTTTCATGTTTTGAGTCATCCAGATTCTGCATATATCCTCATAACCTGGTCTATATCCAAACCATCTCCCCATTTGAAGAAGAGTATCGTACATTAGTGAATTTCTTAAAATATAAGAAATAGTTAATCCTTTTAATGTGATCCCTCTCGATAGAGAAAATCCTCCAATAACAATATATGAAACAGGATCTTGTTCATTATCGTCATCATTATATTTTAAGACATCAGTAGATCTCTGATTAATTTCCATCAACTCTATTCGGGAGTAAGTTTCAAGTAGTGAACTGTTTACTTCTTCCCAATCTAGATTTAATTCTCCATAATTATTCTTGAAAATTTCTTCAATTTCTTTTAATCCCTCTTTTCGAAGAGAACTATCTAATCCTGAATAAGTTACAATTTTTTCTTTAATTGATTTAACTATATCTTTAACTTTGTGCTTCAATTTATTTTGTACATCAGTAAACCTACTGACGTTTATCATCATGCTGCTATCTTTTTTCTTAAATAAACCTCTTATATTTTTTATTGCATCTGATATGAAAAAACAAATGATTGCCTCTTTCAAACTTGGAGGTACATCTGGTTCAAAATATTTGTTATGAATTTTAGGATCTAAAGTTATATAGTCTTCATTATCAAAAATTTCAATAACAGCATCTTCAAATTTTCCCTCATCTCCAAATAATGCTTTTGGACCAAAATAATTTTCAGGAGGTTCAAGACCCACTATGAAATCTCTGGGGAATAAATCTCTTGAATTTAATTCCTCTGTTTTTATTTCATATTCTTTATTTTCTTTCTTTTGTTTATATGAATAAATTAATTTTTGAGAATCTGGGTCTATAAAAATGTTTGCAAAAGGTGTGGCAGTATAACCAACATAACTTGCTTGGGAAAAGAGATTCAAAATCTTTCTGATTTGACTATTAATTTTTGTTATTGCTCCTCTTTTATAAGCAGTATTTATTGATGCGTTATCAGCTTCATCATCAATTAAAAGCATAGGATGATTTATTTTATTTGTTAAATCTTTTGCTGGAGAAGACTCGAAATACTTTATTAGATTTTCTAAAACGTTTGGATTTTTTTTGATTGTAAATATTAGAGGTCTTTCACATTGGCTATCAATTTTATAAGGAGATGTTCTCGCAGTTTTAATAGCAAAGTCATCAAACTTTGATGTAAATGCATGAGGAAATGTAGTCCTATCATCTTCCCCAACTCCTATTTTTTCACCTTTCCAAGACTTTGTATCTATCTCAAAACCAATAAAACCTTTATTAATTCTTGTCTGAGTTTGTCTTCTTAAATTTTCATGAATGCCTGTAATTACAATAATTATTTTGTATCCAAAATCAGCTGCTTTATTAATGAGACTTACATAATTTGCAGTTTTTCCACTTTGAACTGAACCAACAACCATCCCTCTTCTTTCCCAAATTGATTTATTTTGAGGATCACCGCATCTCTCGAGAATTCTTTTAGTTGCATCATCTATTTTTGAAATAACTTCAGAAGGAAACTTCTCAATTTCAGCTAAATAATCCTCATAATCTTCTGAATAATTTAAGGTTGCATTCCTTTTACATTCTTCAATTCTTTCAGTAGTTAACCATTCGTTAAATTTTTCCTTGCCTGAAACCATAGAAGCAGAAGGCATCCTAATTCCTTCACTCTCCTCAATTTCTTGAATAGTTTGCAAAATTATATCTTCTGTAATACTTTCCGCAAAAACTATCATCTTCGCGATTTCTCGAACTGCTCTTTCTATATCTTTTTCTCTGGCATCTTTCATTAGTAAAACGTTTTTTAATGCCATCTTGTAAAAATCTCTTGTTATATCTCTCATATTTTTTCCTCAATAAATTCCCAATATTTTTTAAATGGCTCGTCTGTTCTGAGTGACATTTTAGCCCTTTCTCGATCAAAGTCTTCTTTTTGCGAGAGCAAGTTTATCATTTCTGAAGAAAGTTTTATTAAATAATCCAAATCTGATTTTTCAATTTCATTTATGTTTTTATCATCAGAATAATCTGCATAAATTCCCTCGCTAGGTAAACCATTATCAATTAAAAAAAATATTTTTTGAAAATTTTCATATAACGATTCATCTAACTTTTCAAGACAATCTTTAATCAATGGATGATTGCGATTGATTTGATAAGTTATACCTCTATCTTTTATTGCTCTCTCCCAAATTGGATTTAATTCCCTATTACTAAGTCGACGTGCTTGATTATTAAAATTTCTTTCTGCTGGAGATAAAAGAGATCTGAGAATTTTCTTTAATCTTCTCTTTACAACAGGTGGTGGAACAGCTGAACTTTTTTTAACATCTAATTGCCAAAGAAGATCACTTTTATTGTTTATGTCTATGCGTACTCTACAGAGCTTTCTTTTTGGTGATTTTCTTTCTAGTCCAAACCAAGTCGGATTAGAAATTAATCTTCCGTTTCTATATAAATAAAAACCTTGATTAGCAAGGTATCCTTCTTCTCCTGCAAAATAATCCCATTCTTTCTCAGTACATTTATTTTTATTCGGTAAAGTGAAACCTCTAATTTCACATGAAATTAATTGATTTTTTATGAGTTCAATTGGAAGGGGGGTAGATTTTTCTTTGAAAAATGGGTCAAAAGCTTCGCATTTTATTCCATTAACAATAAAGTTAATTTTTCTTTTATCTCCGTTTATATATCTATGAAAAGTTATACCTATATGTTTACCCAAATTGCTGACCATTGAATTAAATGTTTCCTCAGCATCTTCTTTATTTTTATTACTTAAGGTGTCAATTTTTTCCCATCTAATAATAGTTCCAGTTTTTAAATTTGTTGTATTTTCCTTGGAATTCTCAAGATCTAAAAACCATTTATTTTGTTCTTGTACGATATCTAGATCCCAAGATGCTTCATTAATTAATTTGTCTTGAAATGTTTTTACAATTAACTTTTTACATTGAGAAAAAGATGCGGTTTTAAGGCCTAGGCCAAATCTACCTAAGTCGTCATTAGACCTAGATGAGAGTGGACTTTTACTGCCGGGTCTCATTGCCTCAATTAATTCATTCTCACTCATTCCTTTGCCATTATCTTCTATCTCGATAGTTGGTACCTCTCCATTCCATAGACATTGTATTTTTATGAGATCAGCTTCTGCAGTTATTGAATTATCTATTATGTCTGCAATTGCATTATTAAAAGAATAGCCAATGCTTCTCATACTCATAACGAGGGAACTAGCATTTGGAGAAACTTCTTTTAACAAATTACAAAAAATATTTGTTAACTAATAGAAAATACAAAAAATAAAAAAAAGTCAACTTATAACTGCATATCTAGATATCTATTTGGAAGGTATTCGTTAAATTATTCAATAAATTTCTTTACAGGTTTTATACGCTCTATCACTCGCATTACCCCCCATGATGGACTGCTGATTTATATGGAAAGTTGAAAATGGCTGTAGCGCATCAGCATTTTTATATCTCTGTGGCCGCTGCATGCACTTATCTCTAAGGCATTCATTCCCGAACTCCGCACTGCGGTGCATAAGCAGAGGACCATTTATATATTCATTTATTGCCTCCCCCAGGGTGACAGGGATGTCATTTAAAACCTTTTTTGTTCTTTCTTCGACTGCATCTGCCCATGATTGGGCCAGATCTCTGGAAAGAAAAGTTTTAGACCTTGGGCCTACATAATTCTTCCTTCTTATGAGGACCTGCCAGCCGTTTCCGCTTCTTCTGATTGTTGCCATTTCGGTGTCATCGTTTGTGTGATGCACCTCCAGATATCTGCCTTAAAAACAGAAAAGTGGACCCGAAAACGGACGTCCACTTCTGATGAATTTCTTTCTGCGATAGTGGTAATCTCACTGATACCAAGCTATCCCGCGAGTGCCCTCGTCGGGACTTGAACCCGAGACCTCTCCCTTACCAAGGGAGTGCTCTACCGCTGAGCTACAAGGGCAATTTTAAAGTGGGCCGGGTTGGATTTGAACCAACGTAGGCAGAGCCAGCGGATTTACAGTCCGCCCCCTTTAACCACTCGGGCACCGACCCCCACTATTTGAACTTATCAGTTAATGGTCACTTTGTGTGAAAATGTTTTGGTTTTTTTGTTTCTTTCTAGATAGCATTTAATAGGAAAGACTTTATTGCAAATGAATATTTTATTGATAAATGGCCCAAATTTAAATTTATTGGGAACTAGAGAACCTGAAATATATGGTAATAAAACATTAAGTGATATAGAAAAAGATCTAACAAAAAATGCTAAAGAAAAAAGTATTAATCTTGAATGTTTTCAAAGTAATCACGAAGGAGAAATAGTAGATAAGATTCAGGATTCTGTAAAAAGTATCCAAGGTATTCTTATAAATGCTGGCGCTTTTACTCATACCTCGATTTCTATTCGTGATGCTTTAATTGGATCAAAAATTCCATTTGTAGAGTTACATATTTCAAATATTTTCAGTAGAGAAGATTTTCGTAAAGAATCTTTTCTTACAGATAAAGCTATAGGAATTATTAGTGGATTCGGCATCTCAAGCTATTCCTTAGCTCTTGAAGGAATCATTGGATATTTAAGTAGTAAGGATTAAATGCTAGTCGATTTTGAAAGGCCCACTTCTCATATAAAATATTTATCGTCATTTACTTCAGATGAGTGGATAAAACTCGCATTATCTAATCCAATAGATATTCTTATAGACCATGCTCATTGTGAAAGAAAAGCAGCAGGAGTAGCTATTCAATTGATGTTTAGATATCCATCAGAACCAAATCTAGCAGAAGTTTTAAGTCCAATAGCGAGAGAGGAATTAGAGCATTTTGAAAAAATACTTTATTTTTTAAAGGATCTTGGACATTCTCTTGAGTCCTTAAAACCTCCTCCATATGGAGCTGAATTGTCCAAGAATATAAGAAAAGAAGAGCCTAATAGAATGCTTGATAGTTTCTTAATAGCAGGACTTATTGAAGCAAGAAGTCATGAAAGATTAAGCTTGCTTGCGCTGAATTCTGAAGATAAATCGTTTAAATCCCTTTATGAGTCTCTGCTAGAGAGTGAGGCAAGACATTTTGGAGTTTACTGGAAACTAGCACAAACTAAATTCTCTAAAAATCAAACTTTCAAAAGGTTAGAGGAATTGTCTGAAATTGAGTCAGCAATACTAGCTGAAACTTTTATATTGCCAAGGGTACATAGCTAAAGTTAATAAATTAAAAATGATAATAAAAAAGTTCTTAAGTTTACTTAATCCATATAAAACTGATTTACCAACATTCACCATCGTTGGTGTAGGGCCTGGAGATCCATCGCTATTAACAATTGCTGCTTTGGATGCAATAAAAAAAGCGAAAATTATAGTTTTCCCAATATCAGATGATAATAAAAAGAGTTTTGCTGCGGAAATAGTCAAGAAATACACCAAATTTAAAAAAAATATCCCTATTATCTTTCCAATGGCTAGGAAGGATTTTGATCCAGATGAAATATGGTCTAATGCTGTAGAAAAAATTGTGAAATTCATACAAAATGGCGAATCAGTTGTTTTACTTTGTCTTGGAGATACTTCACTATTTGCAAGTTCTTCTAATATCTTGAGGTTAATTAAAAATAATCATGCTGAAATTATTACCAAAACCATACCTGGTATTTCCTCTATTTCAGCAGCAGCAGCTTTGAATGAGTTTGATTTGGTAAAAAAAGGCGAGACATTGATCATCAAAGAATGCTCCTCTTCAGAATCTGAATTAACAACCCTAATTAGAGAAAGTAAGGCAAATAGAAGAACGGTATTGGCCATTATGAAAGTTGGCAAAAGATGGAATTTAGTCAGGGAAATCTTGAAAAAAGAGGATATCATCAATACAACGTTAATAGCTTTAAGTGTGGGGATGCCTGACCAAATTATTCAATATGCATCTCAATATAAAAAGGAATTTATGCCTTATTTTTCTTTAATTTTGATAAGGTTCGATTAATGTATAAAAAAGAAAAATTAGTTGAAAATCAATTTACATGGCCAATTAGTAAAAAACTATTAGTTCTTATTCTTGAAGATAAGGTTAGTGATGTATTTGTTTGTGAATTAGTTTGGGAAAGACTTTTTTATACTAAAGAACTATCTATAAATGATTGGGCCTTTAGCGCTTTAACTCCTTCTTATTGGTCAGAAAAATTTGAAAAAGCTCCTCAAATCATTTCAGAGCGACCAGCCTCAGTACATTTGACTCGATCAATTCCAAAAGACTATAAACAGGGATTGAAAAATTTTCTTAATTTTAAAGGTTATAAGATCAATGAACTCTATCCAAGAAGAACTAGAAGAGCGACAGCAGTAAATTGGTTAATTTATTGGGCGATTGAAAATGATTGTTTTTCAGAAAATAATGGATTAATGCCAAGTCCTAGTTCACCACCGGATAATCCAGTTAAAGGACATTTTGGCGATCCAGAAATTAAATAAGTTTTTTTGAATAAGGTAAATGTATCTATTAAAGGTATAGTTGTAATGGATACTACTTTCTTTGGAGAGAAGAATTGATTCTTCCTACAATAGCAATTATCGGAAGACCTAACGTTGGGAAATCTACCTTAGTAAATCGTCTTTGCCAAAGTAACGATGCAATAGTATTTGATAAACCCGGTGTTACAAGAGATAGAACTTATCAAAATACTTCATGGGGAGGTAAAGAATTTCAAATAGTTGATACTGGAGGTTTAGTTTTTGATGATGATAGTGAATTTCTCCCAGAGATAAGGACACAAGTTTTTTTGGCTCTAGAAGAGGCTGTACTAGCGTTACTGGTGGTAGATGGAAATCAAGGCGTTACTGATGGTGATTTATCAATAGCAAAATGGTTAAGAAACTCAAGCTGTAAAACAATTGTTGCTGTTAACAAATGCGAATCGACTACTCTAGGAATATCCCTAGCTTCAGAGTTCTGGAAATTAGGATTGGGGGAACCTAACCCTGTTTCGGCTATACATGGCTCAGGTACTGGAGATCTTTTAGATCTCGTTATTGGCGAACTTCCTGAAAATAATATCAAGGATGATGAAGAAAAGATAATGATGTCAATTATTGGTAGGCCTAATGTTGGTAAATCTAGTTTGTTAAATTCAATCTGTGGAGAAAAAAGAGCAATAGTTAGTGATATTAGTGGTACGACAACTGATTCAATAGATACGCTTATTAAAAAAGGTGATAATCATTGGAAAATTATTGATACTGCAGGGATTAGAAGAAAGAAAAATGTTAAATATGGCACTGAATTCTTTGGTATTAATAGGGCTTTTAAATCTATAGATAGAAGTGATATTTGTGTGTTAGTTATAGATGCGGTTGACGGAGTAACTGATCAAGACCAGAAGCTGGCTGGGCGCATAGAAGAACAAGGCAGAGCTTGCATAATTGTTGTTAATAAATGGGATCTTGTAGAAAAAAATAGTTCAACAATTTATCAAGCAGAAAAAGAACTTAGATCTAAACTTTATTTTTTACACTGGTCAAAAATGATTTTTACATCTGCCCTAACTGGTAAAAGAGTTGATAATATTTTTGAGCATGCTCTTAATGCTGTAAATCAACATAGAAGAAGAGTTACAACATCTGTAGTTAATGAAGTACTTAAAGAATCAATCAGTTGGAAAAGTCCTCCAACGAAGAGAAGCGGCAAGCAAGGTAGGCTTTATTACGGTACTCAAGTAAAGAACAAACCTCCCACTTTTACTCTTTTTGTAAATGACCCTAAATTATTCGGAATAACTTATAGAAGATATATTGAGAAACAAATTAGAGTGAATTTAGGCTTTGAAGGCACACCCCTCATTTTACTTTGGAGAGGGAAACAGCAAAGGGCTTTAAATAAAGAAGTCGAACGAGAAAATATTGAGTTAATTCAAAAAGATTAATGAATTTGCTAACCAAATTTTCTGTTGGTCAATACGTTCATGGAAATAGAAGTTGGCTAAGAATTATAGATAGTAGATTAAAAATAATTATCGTAATGATATTTTTAATCACTCCAATTTGGTCAGGTCCAATATGGAGATTGAGTTTAGTAGGTTTTTTACTATTAATTACTTTTTTAAGTTTATTGCCATCTAGAGTATGGTGGCGATCTTTATTTTTTCTCTCATGTTTGTCACTATTAATTGGATTTATATCAATACTTGCCTCGTCTGATATTCAATCTCTTGATGGCTACTTAAGAATTCCCAATGAGTTGCAAGTAGTACTGGAAAGCCAAAAAGAATGGAATATTTTGCGAATTCCTTCGCAGAAGTTATGGTTTATTAATTTTGGTCCCTACAACTTATCAAGAAAAGCTTTTGAACTGGGAATAAAAACCTCCACTTTGATATTTACCGTTATTCATAGTGTGAATTTGATGCTTTTAACTACATTGCAGGAAGACATTGTATGGGGATTAAGTTGGTTTATGTATCCATTAAGAAAGATTGGATTGCCAACTAGTAAGTGGCTTTTTCAGTTGTTAATTGCATTACGTTTTATTCCTCTTGTGCAGGAAGAACTGCAAAATATCATTAAATCAGTGTCAGTTAGATCAATAAATTTTCGAAATTTAGGATTAAAGAAATCCTTTAATGTTTTATTAATCTTAGTGGAAAGGTTATTTCAAAATATATTTCTGAGAATTGATCATGGAGCAGAATCATTACTCTCAAAGAAAAAAATTATTATGAAAACCAATAGATTTAGAACTCTTTATCCTTCAAAATCTCTCAATGTAATTGTTAATACATTATCGATTTGTTTTATTTGCATAGCAATTTTTCTTAGAAAACTGTATGGTGCATTATAAATAACACAATATTTTAGGTTTGAGTTCTGAGCGTTATTTAAACCATCCAACATTTGGCATGTTATACCAAGTTTCTCCTGGAAATGATGGGAGAGATATTTATGCGACTTTATACGCTCAAAAAATGTTTTTCTTGGTAGAAGTTCGTCAAAGAGAAGTTTTTTTTGAAGTTATACCTTATTTAGATGCCCGTAATCAGGCCGAATTAAACCTCCAAAAAACTAGAAGAAAAGGATCTGAAGAACTATCTAAATGGGAGAATTTATTTACGCAAACTTTCTTATAAAAGGTGAACCCTGCAAATTATTTAAAAATAAAAAATAAAATACCATCAAATGTAAATATTCTTGCAGTAAGTAAAGGATTTAAAAGTCAAGAAATCAAGACTATTCAAAATATAGGTCAGAACGATTTTGGTGAAAGTAAGGTTCAAGAGGCCTTTGAAAAACAATTAACCTTGAAACATCTTAAACAAATAAATTGGCACTTTATTGGAAGAATACAAAGTAATAAAATAAGAAAAATAGTTCAAAATTTTAAATACATTCATTCAGTAGATTCATTTGAAAAGTTGCAAAGGATTTCTAATATTTCACTTGAAGAGAATAAAAATCCATTAATAATGTTGCAGGTTAAGTTGAGTGATGACCCAACTAAAGGGGGATTTAATCCTGAATTTTTAATTTTGAAATGGAAAGAAATTCAAGAGTTGAAAAATATTTCATTAACCGGTTTGATGACTATCAATCCTAAAGGACTTAGTTCTAAAGAAAATTCAGGGCTGTTCAAAAAATGTCGTGCTCTCGCTGATTCATTGCAATTGCCTGATTGTTCAATGGGGATGTCAGGTGATTGGGAGGAAGCTATTGACGCTGGATCAACTTGGTTAAGATTAGGATCATTGATTTTTGGAGGTAGGTCCTAATTAGTTATTATTTTATAAAAATCTTATCTTTAAACTTGCAGTAAAGTTCAACTAACGTTATTTAAGTATAGGTAGTTTATTCATTTAAAAAATGAATCTATTACTTAAGGTTATTAAACCTTAGTAATCAATTTCAAGAGGATCTAAAAGGTGTCACTTATTTCTAGATTAAAGGCAGTAGTTGCAGGGGATGAGTATCTCGATGATGATTTTGATGATTTGGACTATGCATCAGAGGATGAATTAAATGATATTGATAATCACAGACAAAATCCAAACAATGCAAATGCCCTTGCGAATTCAAATCCATTCGATTTTATGAATAACAATAGATCATCAAAGGTAGTTGGTATGCCTGGAATCTCAAATTCATCCTCAGAAGTAAGCTTAATGGAACCAAGAAGTTTTGATGAGATGCCTCAAGCTATACAAGCATTAAGAGAGAGAAAAACTGTAATTCTAAATCTAACTATGATGGATCCTGATCAAGCTCAAAGAGCGGTTGATTTTATTGCCGGAGGAACATATGCAATTGATGGACATCAAGAGAGAGTTGGTGAAAGTATTTTTCTTTTTGCTCCAAGTTGTGTAAATGTAACTAGTCCTTCCCCAGAAGAAGCTTCTCCTTCTTCTGTGTCTACAGAAAACACACCACAATATAGTTTGGGCAAAAATACTACTCCTGAACCAGCATGGGGTAATTCTAAATTAAGTGCTTATTCATGATTAATCTGTGACAGATAAAATTGCGATTATTGGTTTTGGAAATATTGCAAGTGCTATAATTACCCCTCTATTAGATAACAAATTAATTCAGCCAGAGAACGTTTTTTGTGTTGTAAATACAGAAAAAAGTTTAGAAAACATAAAAAAAAATTATAAACATAAAATAAATGTTTACAAATCAGGTTCTGAAGAGTCAAAAATAATTTGGGATTGTCAATATAAACTTCTTTCTATAAAACCCCAACAATTAAATAATATAAGTGAGGCCCATCATATAAAAAATAAGAATAATTTAATAGTTTCAATTCTTGCCGGGGTTTCAATAAATAGACTTACTCAAAAGTTTCCTAATCATAAATGTGTGAGGGTGGTTACAAATATTCCAATAACTATTGGAAAAGGTTTAACAGGGCTTTCTTGGGGAGAAGAAATTACAGAAGATCAGAGACAATTCACAAAACAATTATTTGAGAATACTAGTAAAATTTATGAATTCCCTGAAGATTACCTTGATATATTTTTAGCTTTAACTTCATCAGGTCCTGCAATTATTGCTTTAATTATAGAAGCATTAAGTGATGGAGGATTAAGTGGGGGATTACCAAAAATAATTTCAGAGGAACTTGTAATGGAAATGATACTAGGGACTATTTGTTTAATAAAGGAAAATAAACTTACTACTTCTGAGCTTAAAAATTTAGTAACCTCTCCAGGTGGAACAACTATTTCTGCTTTAAGGGTTTTAGAAAAAAAGAGTGTAAGGTCAGCATTAATGGAATCAATACTATCAGCTTGTAATCGAAGTAAAGAGTTTCGTTAGGTTTTTCAATTATCTTTTAAGTTCATATAAACTTTTTCAAGTGAATTTATATTTTTAGCAATTGTGTATCTCTTAAGTATACGTTCTCTAGCTTTTTCCCCGAGATCTTTTGTAAATGAAGGGTGCTCAATAAGAATTGGGATTATAGTTTTTAATTGTGCAGCTACATTATCAGTTGAAATTACTATTCCTACTCCGTTATCTAAAACTTCACCATCAGCTCCGGCATCTGTAGCTACACAAGCAGTACCAGCAGACATTGCCTCTAAAAGTGATAATGATAAACCTTCTACTAAGCTTGGTAAAAAAAATACTTCTGCTATTTGCATTATTGCTATCCTAGTTTCTAAATCTAATTCGGCACCCCACCAAATTAATTTCTCATCACCAAGGTTAGAAAAACTATTTTCAAGTGTTGGCTTCATTGGTCCATCCCCAACAATAACTAATTTGCAATTTTGAGTTTTTGTTTGGCGCCAAGAACGTAAAAGTGCCTCGATATTTTTCTCATTTGCAATCCTTCCCATATATAAGAAGATTCTTTCATTTCCAAGTTTGTTTTTTACCTGATCATATTTTTTACTTTTTTTGCAAAAAGGTTTCCAAATATTTTCGTCAACACCATTTGGAATAATTATTTGTTTTTCTTTTGGTACTCCTAATTTCTCAAGAACATTTTTTTGTGGTTCAGAAAAAATAATTATTTTATCGAACTTTGCTAAAGAGGGAGCATAAAGTTGATATGTTAATTGTTGAGTGCTCGCAGTTAGATTTCTATTTTTTGCATCAAATGGTGGATGAAATGTTCCTATAAGAGGAACATTAATTTCATTACAAAGCTCTGGAAGTCTAAAGTCTAAAGGAGATAAAGTTAGGCTTGCATGTACTATGTCAGGTTTTAATCTTTCCAATGATAGCCTTAGCTCTTTTTCTGCCCTTGGTGAGGGTATTGTATAAACTTGAGATTTAATTAAATATGGGAGACTTACATCAGGATCATTTGCAAGAAATAATGGTTTTGATGAATTTGAACTAGAGGGATTGTCGAAATGAATAAAACTAATTTTATGCCCTCTGGCCTTTAATTCCTGAGTAGTTGAATTACCGTAAGTTACATTTCCACAAAAAGGGGATTTTTTCCCCAACCAGGCAATATGAACCACATTTATTGAATTAACTATTTATTA
This sequence comes from Prochlorococcus sp. HOT208_60m_813B04, assembly GCA_002025975.1. Taxonomy (GTDB): domain Bacteria; phylum Cyanobacteriota; class Cyanobacteriia; order PCC-6307; family Cyanobiaceae; genus Prochlorococcus_A. Next base: position 42,637 of record MWOU01000110.1, on the reverse strand, counting down.
AGTTAACAGGCAAAGGTGCCATGATCATATTTTTTAATTTTTTATGCTTCATGAAAAGCTAACTATATATTTCTCTCAACATTTTTAGTGAAGATAGCTCCTTCTCTAATTGAGTAGAGATCCATGTCTCAATAATGAATAATATTTTAAGCCAGACTTTTTTGGGACCCAACAACTCTCCATTAGATTTTATTGGTAATTCTGGGAAAAGAAGTCTCTGTAATAGAGCAACTTCAGATGCATTTATTTTTAGATTACTTTGAGGATCTTCTATGGATGAAAACCCTTCACTTGGTAAAAAATAACAACTCCATTCCCAATTTCCTATTGGTGGAATAATAGGTTCTCCAGTTTTACAACAATGATGAATTGGTAAATTAATACCCCCGATGGCTAATAGATGGATTAAAGATTGAATACTGATTGAGAGCATTTTAATATCTTCTTCTTGAGACTCTTTAAATAAATAAATCCTATCAAGATGTGCAAGAACGCAAGATAAATAGTCTTGTTGCTTGTCATTATTACCTACTAATAAAAATGTTAATTCAGTAATTGCTTGCGCGGCTGCAAGACATTCAATATTTTTTCCTAGACCAGAATAGCTTTTTAATATTTTAATTTGACGTACAGATTTAAGATTTCTTTTCCCAAAAATCTGCAAACTTAAATATGTTAAAGGAGTAGCTGCGGCAAGACTGCTTTTAGGACGCCTAGCACCAGGTACCGCTAATCTAACAATCCCTTGCTCATCGGTAAGTATAGTTATTAATCTATCATTCTCGCCTAATGGAGAAGCTTTAATACAGAGACCTTTTAGTCTGCACTCACCAGAACCAGACATTTAAATTACGTTAACTTCTTCAAAAATTTCACAAAAATTGGAAGTTCCCACGCAACTAATTCCAATATCAAACAACTCAATTACTTGCGTAAGTTTTTTTATGCCACCTACAACTTTGATTTGATTTTGAGAGCCTGTTATTTTTAGTATTTCGGGGACATCATTAAATTTAAGAGGAGATCCAAACCCGTCTCCGAATTGAAAATTTTTTATTCCTAATTCCAAACATATGTGTATCGCATTAATAAACACTTCTTCTTGTAGTTTTGATTTATTTATGATTATTGAAACTGGTAATCCAGATAATTTAACTTGCTCAATTTCAGCAGCGAAAGTTTCTAAATTTCTTTTGGATAAATTGATAAAGTTTGGGATATACTCAATTCCTTTTGCACCCTTATCTTTTGCAAAACAAACTAATTCTTCAATAAATGAAACTGGTAAATCTGCTAAAGGGTAAGAAATAAGTGCGTTTATATCCGCACTGTACTTACCCAAACAGTTTTTAAGATCAGTTAGATAATTTAGTGAAGTAGAAATATTTTTGATATTGTATTTTCTTATTAAATCGCAATTCATACAGAAATCTTCCCACGATAAATAAGGGTTAATAATAATCGCATGAATTTTCTCGTTTAATTCATATTCAATATTGGGCATTTAAAACTTATTTAGATTGAATCAGTCCATAACCTCCATGATTCCTTTTATATATAACTTGAAGTTCATTATTTTTCTTGTTTCGAAAAACATAAAAATCATGATCAATTAGATCTAATTGTTTTCTCGCTTCGTCTGATGAAATTGGAGTCATTTCAAAGTATTTATTTTTTATAGATGGCTCAGGCAGACTTGCTTCAGTTCCTTCTTTAAATAAAGCTTTATCTAAAAAATTTGATTCCATACTTTCAATTGGTAAAGAATCTTTATTTTTAAATTGTTTTTTATGTATTGTTTTATTGTTTCTTTCTTTGTATTTGCGTAATTTTCTACAAAGTTTATTTGAAACTAAATCAATGCTTGAGTATAGATTTTCAGTTTTTTCTTCAGCTCTAATTACGATACCATTTGCAAAAATAGTAACTTCTGCAGTTTGGAACGAGACTCTTGGATTCTTTTCAATTGAAAGGTGTATGTCAGCTTCTTTAACGATATCCTTATAGTGATGTGTTGCTTTTTCTATCTTTGCCTCAGTATATTCTTTTAATGCTCCAGTGAGCTCAAGATTCTTTCCATGGATTAAAATTTTCATAACAAATCTAAAAATATTTACTTACTATCTAAATCTACTTAAATATGGATAATAGAACAGCAATAATTAAACAACCTGATAATATTTCTTCTTTTAATGATGTTTATAAATTACAAAAAGAATATCAGGAGGCATTGATTTTAGATAATTCTAACCCTGATTTTATTTGGATAGGGGAGCATCAGCTCTGTTATACATTGGGGAGAGGATCTAATAACGATAATTTACTATTTTCTTTGAATGATGCTAATTATGATGTTTTTAAGATTGATAGAGGTGGTGAGGTAACTTGTCATATGCCAGGACAATTAGTAACGTATTTGGTTTTAGATTTGAAAAATTTTAATAAAGATTTAAATTGGTACTTAAGAAAAATTGAAGAAATCATTATAAAAATTCTTGGAGCTTTTAATATAGATTGTCACCCTAGAAAAGGGTTTACTGGCGTTTGGATAGGAAATAAGAAAATCGCATCAATTGGAATTGGGTGTAAAAGATGGATTACGATAAATGGATTTTCAATCAATATTGACTGCGAATTAGAAAACTTTAAAAAGATTGTTCCTTGCGGAATAGAAAATTGTATTATGGCAAATATGATTGATTACAACAAAAATTTAAATATTCAAGAAGTCAAGAGAATTGTTAAAAAAACCATCGAGGAAGAATTTAATTTTGATTTTATATCAAAATAGAAATTAAAATTTCAAAACAATTTAATATGGGTGATTTAGCGTATTGGCCTGCAGCCAAACCTCTTTCTAAAAAAAATAAATTTGCCAAAAATAGAGATTTTATTAAGAACCTTGATCATGTAGATCAAATTTGGGAAAAATTAAAATTTAAATGTGGTGATGTTTTAGCTGTTTGCGATTTGAGAGGGAAATACAAAGAAAAATTTTCTTATTCTGAGCTGGCTGATTTAATAACAAAAGTCTCTTTTTCTTTTGAAAATTATGGTTTAAAAAAGGGGGATGTAGTTACTGTAATATCTGAAAATTCTCCAAGATGGCTAGCAGTAGATCAAGGCTTAATGCGCTTAGGAGCTATAAATGCCGTGAGAGGTATTAATTCTCCTTCAGTAGAATTAGAGTATATTATTGAGCACTCTAATTCAGTAGGACTGATAGTTCAATCTAAGGAAATTTGGCTAAAGTTAAACAACAAAGAAGAATTAAAAAAAAGACTGAAATTTATAATCAATTTAGAAGATGAACAATTTGAAAGTTTAATAAGTTGGAGCACATTCATAAGTTCAGTAAAAAAAGAAAAATCACAAAATAATAATCTTGAAAAATTTAATCCAGAAATTGATGACGTCGCTACTATTCTTTACACCTCTGGGACGACCGGAAAACCTAAAGGTGTGCCTTTGACTCATGCAAATTTTTTACATCAAATAATCAATTTAGCCTATATCGCTGATCCAGAACCAGGAACCTCTGTATTAAGCGTTTTGCCTATCTGGCATTCTTATGAGAGAAGTGCTGAATACTTCTTTTTTTCATGCGGTTGTTCTCAATACTATACAATTCCAAAATTTCTTAAAGATGATATTACACAAATAAAACCTGTTGTCATGGCTACTGTACCGAGACTATGGGAAGCAATACATGATGGTTTTTTTCAGGCTTTGAAAAAAATGCCTTCCAAAAAGCAAAAACTTATTAAGTTTTTGATAAGTAATAGTTCGGTTTTTAAAAGAAGTCTTAGAAAGATAAGAAATATAGATATAAATCCAATAACTTTTAAATCAAAAATCCCCTTACTGGGTTCTGTTATTAGCCGATATCCTTTACATAAATTGTCTACTATTTTTTTATGGCCGAATATTCTGAAACAACTGTGTGGAGAAAAACTGAAATTTCCTATTAATGGTGGAGGTGCATTGCCAGAACATGTAGATCTTTTTTTTGAATCTTTAGGTGTAGATGTTTTGGTGGGATATGGACTCACAGAAACTAGTCCAGTATTAACTTGTAGGAGAAGAGAATTAAATGTTAGAGGATCATCTGGGCAGCCTCTTTCATTTACTGAAATCAAAATAGTGAATGATGATAAAAAAAAGATTCTGAAGTTCAGAGAAGTCGGGAAAATTCTTGTTAGGGGGCCGCAAGTAATGAAAGGTTATCTTGATAATGAAATAGCTACAAATGATGTTTTATCCAAGGATGGTTGGTTTGATACTGGTGATTTAGGTTTTCTAATACCAAATGGTTCTCTCTTTATAACAGGAAGAGCCAAGGATACAATAGTGCTATCAAGTGGTGAAAATATAGAACCGAATCCGCTAGAGACTGAAATTCTTAGTTCTGAATTTATTAATCAGATTCAATTAGTAGGACAAGATAAGAAATGTTTAACAGCCCTTGTAGTTCCTAATGTCGAATTGGTTAAAAGCAAGTTTTTGGAAGAAGACCTTTCAAAATTAAACCTGAATAAGAAAATTGGTACATTTTTCAAATCACAAATTAATAATTTGCTTAAAAGTCGATTAGGAGCAAGATCAGAAGAACAGATATTAGATTGTTATTTTGTTGATGCCTTTACTCTAGAAAATGGGTTATTAACACAAACTCTCAAACAAAAAAGAAAAGCAATAGAAAAAAAGTATTCCTTACAAATAGAAAATATGTATGAAAACAAATTTAGTAAGAAAATTTGATTTGTTCTATCTATATTGAAAAGGTAATTTAATTTTTTATGGAAACAAAAAACTCAATATCTATAAAGCGCTCAATAGCTATTAAAGCTGTAGTTACACCAACTTGGAAGGACGATGCTGAAAAAGAATTAAGTAAAGCAATTTCAAACATTGATCAGCAATTATCGCAACTGGAGCAAGAGGGGCAGCAAATAGTAAATAATATTAGATCCCAATCGGTTAATCCCCTAGATCCAAGGGTTCAAGAACAGGTTAGTCAGGTGCAACAACAAGTCGCAGCAAAACGAAATGAAATTGAAGAACAAAAAAGAAATCTTCTTCAACAACAGAGCCAAGTTCGCGAATTAAAAATGGACGAAATTGTTGATCAAGGGCAAGTGGATAGTTTCTGTGATGTCACTGTGGGAGACAATCTTATTGAAAAAATGCAAGTATCGATTACGGTTAAGGATGGAGTTATTCAATCTATAGACAATAATTAAAGAGAAGATTTAGTATTTTTGATAAACATAAGTAAATCTTAATTTCGAAAAGTTTTAAATTCTAATCGATCTAAATTATTACTTTCTTAAGTTTTAAGAGTTCCCACTGTGAACATGATTTCGTATAATTAAAACAAGAGTTTAAAGGGATCTTAACCATAAAAACTTTAGGAAGTTTGGTAGAAATCCCTTGAAACTTATGCAATAACAATTTTCTTATGTCTCACGAAATATTCATGCCTGCCTTGAGTTCTACTATGACGGAGGGCAAGATTGTGGAATGGTTGAAAAATCCAGGAGATAAAGTTGAAAGAGGTGAATCTGTCTTGGTTGTTGAATCTGACAAGGCAGATATGGATGTTGAATCTTTTCAAGATGGATATCTTGCGGCTGTTTTAATGCCTGCTGGCAGCACTGCACCAGTAGGAGAAACTATCGGTCTTATTGTAGAAAATGAGGATGAGATAGCTTCTGTTCAAGAACAAAATAAAGGAAATCAAACCGAAGTTTCTAGTTCGGATCAACTTGAATTGGTAAGCAATAAAAATGAAGAAAAACCTGTGGTTCAAAGTGAAATTGTTGAAAAACAAGAAAAAGAAGTCGTATTAATGAGTGAAAAGGCTGCCTCATCTTTTAATAGTGATCAAATAAATGCTGCTACGAGTAATGTTTCTTCGAGGGTGATTGCATCTCCAAGAGCTAAAAAACTTGCCTCTCAAATGGGTGTTGATTTAGCAAAGGTTCATGGATCCGGACCTCACGGAAGGATTCAAGCCGATGATATTTTAAAAGCTAATGGCCAACCAGTCTCTATACCATGGATAGGTGAAGGTGGTTCTCCTGCAAGTATACCTGGTGCAAATTTGGGAGTTGAAAGTAAACCAGAAACTTCAGGAAATAGTTTTGGATATCCCGGAGAAACAGTTCAATTTAATACTCTTCAAAAAGCGGTAAATAAAAATATGGAATCTAGTTTAGATGTGCCATGTTTTAGGGTGGGTTATTCCATTAACACAGATAAATTAGATAATTTCTATAAAAAAGTAAAACAGAACGGAGTTACTATGACTGCTTTATTAGTGAAGGCAGTTGCAAAGACACTAAAGAAACATCCTCAAGTTAACTCAAGTTTTTCAGAGAATGGAATTTCTTATCCAGAAAATATAAATATTGCTGTTGCTGTTGCGATGGAAGATGGTGGACTAATAACTCCAGTTTTAAAAGAACCATGCAATACTGATTTATTTGAATTGTCTAGGGAATGGAAAGATCTCGTAAAAAGATCAAGATCAAAACAATTAGAACCTGATGAATACTCAACGGGAACCTTCACTTTATCTAACCTTGGGATGTTTGGAGTTGATAGATTTGACGCAATTCTTCCTCCAGGTACCGGTGCTATTTTAGCCATAGCATCATCGAAACCAACCGTTGTTGCTAATAGTGATGGTTCAATATCTGTTAAAAAAATAATGCAAGTAAATCTAACAGCTGATCATAGAGTGATCTATGGAGCTGATGGAGCTTCATTCTTAAAAGACTTGGCTTCCCTAATTGAAGATGAGCCAGAGACTCTTGTCTCCTAAATTTAATTGATTTCTCAAATTAATAATGAAGAAAGAGATTATAAGCTTGAAGCTTATGATTATTTACTTGATCCTTCATTAATTGCTAGTAAACCTTCTGCAATTAGGCATGAATCAAGATTGATGATAGTTAGAAATAGTTTTTTAGAAGAAGACTGTTTAACTAATAAATTTACCAAGAATCTTTTAGATGAATTTAGAGAAGGGGATCTTGTAATTGTAAATAATACTAAAGTTATGAAAGCTAGGTTAAAGGTTGAATTAGAAAATAAGACATTAGTCGAATTATTAGTTTTAGAAAGAACCTATGAAAGTGTTTGGTTATGTTTGGCAAAGCCAGCAAAAAAGTTAAAAATAAATAGAAAATTAAAATTAAAATCTTTATTAGCACAAGATATTAATTTGATTGTTGATGGAGTTGATGAAGAAACTGGAGGGAGATTTATTAAATTTCCGGAAAATATAACTTGTCTCAATTCAATGAATGAACTTCTTGATAAATACGGGGAAATCCCTCTTCCTCCTTATATAAAAAATTCCGAAGAAGAATCTTTTCATGAGAAAAGTTATCAAACTGAGTATGCAACAAATCCGGGGGCAGTTGCTGCACCAACAGCTGGTTTACACTTAAGCAAAAGTCTTATTTCTAATCTAAAAAAAAAAGGCGTAATAATCTTACCGATAACTTTGCACGTGGGTTATGGAACATTCAAACCAATTGATCAAGAAGATTTAAGTAACTTAAAACTTCACAAAGAATGGGTAAGTGTGAATAAGGAAGTAGTGGAGGAAATAAAAAGAATAAAGAAAACAGATAGAAAAATAATTGCTATTGGTACAACTAGCGTAAGAGCTCTTGAAAGTTGTTATTCTCACGAAATTAACGACTTTATTCCCATAGCTAAATACGTAGATTTAGTAATTAAGCCAGGTTATAAATTTAAGGTAGTTGATGGATTATTAACTAATTTTCATCTACCTAAAAGTTCATTATTACTTTTAGTAAGTGCAATGATTGGTAGAGAAAGATTATTAGATCTGTATAAAAAAGCCATAAAAGAAAAATTTAGATTCTTCTCTTATGGCGATGCGATGTATATTTCACCAGATTCACTACTGGAGAAAAAATAAATTTAGGCTTTGACTGGTTCTTGAATGATTCCGCTTGGAACTTCAGTAAACATAATTGATGATAAATACCTCTCTGCTAAATCAGGTAGAACAACTACAATTGTCTTCCCAGCATATTCATCTTGTTCAGCTAATCTAACAGCAGCAGCGGCAGCAGCCCCACAAGATATTCCTACTAATAAACCTTCCTCTTTAGCTAACCTAAGAGCCATCTCAATTGATTCGTCATTTGTTACTTGTTCGACCTTATCAACAATTGATAAGTCAAGGTTCTTAGGAATAAATCCTGCTCCAATTCCTTGGATTTTATGTGGTCCGGATTTAACCTCTTCTCCATTCATTGTCTGTGTAATAACTGGACTGTGTGATGGTTCTACAGCTACAGAGGTAATATTCTTGCCCTTCTCTTGCTTGATGTATCTTGAAACTCCTGTGATTGTGCCGCCAGTTCCAACCCCTGCAACTAGGACATCAATTTCACCATCGCAATCATCCCAGATTTCTGGTCCAGTAGTTTTGAAATGAATTTCAGGGTTTGCTGGATTATCAAATTGACCTGGCATGAAATATTGAGAAGGATTACTTTCTGCAATTTCTTTAGCCTTAGCTATTGCTCCAGGCATACCTTTAGATGCCTCTGTTAAAACAATTTCAGCACCCAACACTGCCATAACCCTTCTTCTTTCAATTGACATGGATTCTGGCATTGTAAGGATCAGTTTATAACCTCTTGCTGAAGCAGTAAAAGCTAGAGCAATTCCTGTATTTCCAGAAGTTGGCTCAACAATAGTTTTGTCTTTTGTAAGTTTCCCACTTTTCTCGGCATCCCATATCATGTTTGCGCCAATCCTACATTTGACACTATAAGCGGGATTTCTACCTTCAATTTTTGCAAGTACTGTAGCTTTCGCGTTTTTAGTAACTGATTTTAATTTTACTAATGGAGTGTTTCCAATAGCAAAACTGTTGTCCTCATAAATTTTTGCCATTTATATATTTAGGAAATATATATTAATACTAACTATTTTTCAGAAAAAGAGTATATAAGTTTCTATACGGTAAATACTAGGAATTTAGAAATTATTTAGTGCTTCAGAAAAGGTTTTCCATAATTGATCTTGCTCTTCTAATCCAACTGATACTCTAATAAGGTGCGATGGTATACCAAAACTTTCAGCCCAATCCAACTCGTCATAATGAGCTAGTAAAACATAAGGACAAACTAGAGTAAATTTTGTACCTAAACTAGGTCCTTTAGATACTTTTAGAGAATCATAAAATTTTTTAGCTTTGTTCAATCCTCCATTTAATTCAAACGATAATAAGCATCCGTATCCCCCATTAGAAGTAAGTAAAGAATTAAAATTTGGACAATTTTCAGGATGGAAAATATTTTTAATCTCGCTATGAGTCTCTAATCTTTTTTTTAATTCTAAACATGCTTTATTTTGTTCAAAAACTCTTTGATTTACATCTCTACTAACTTTCTCTAGATAAACTATATCTCCATCGGAAAGTACTGGAATATTAATCTCGTTTAATGCATTTCTAAACTGATCAATCCATTTGCTTTTTGGATTTAGTATTAATGATCCAGCAAGAATATCACCACTTCCTGAAAAAATTTTTGTAAGTGAAGTAAAAACTATATCTGCATGTTCTATGGAATTTATATTTAAATTCGAACCAATTGTATCGTCAACAATTAACGGAATATTGAGCTTTTTTGCAATTTTTGAAATTTTTTTAATGTTTACACATTTGAGCATTGGATTACTTGGAAGTTCAATAATTAATGCTGATGGATTTATTCTTTTGATTTCTAATTCAATATCCGCGCAATTTTCTTCTGTAATTAACTTTGCTCCGTGAAAGATTTTCATTGGTAATTTAAGTACATCTACATATGGAAAACCAACTTGGAGTGTTGGTTTAGCTGGAAATAATTTATATATGATTTCTAATGATGTATGCAATGCAGACATTCCAGATGAAGTTAAGTGAATATCATTAGAGTCAATTTTTGTAGATTTAGAAATTCTATTTTTTATTCTTTGAGAACATTCATTTACGTAAGATTTGGGAGGGCAATCTTCAAGGCCTAGTTCTATAGCGGCAGCTCTTGAAGATAGGCCAAGACCAGTATGTTGCCAAAAATATTTTGCATAAATACTTCCTTCTTTTTCAGTTATTAAGAAAGCTAAATTATTTCTTTTTTCTATTAACGAGAATTGTTCAGAAGTATTTCTATCAATGTATTTTTTAGCTTTAAAAGCTATGCTTTCATTCGGATATGGCCAGATACTTTTATTGTTGTAGTAATTTTGCTTTTTTACTTTTTCGCATAATCTTTTCACTATGGGGTTTAGCCCGAATCGTGGGTAAATGGACTTCAATAAATTCATGCATTCTTGATCTTTTTCCTCGTAATTTATTACATCATTCCAAGTTGGTAATGCTACAGAAACGGCATGAATACTATCAGGAATTGCATATCCCAATTCTAAATTTTTCCATATAGGTTTTTTAAGTAAATCTCTCAATTTTCAGAATTTATTTAAAGCAAATAAAATGTCCGAGATTAAATCGTTTGTATCTTCACATCCAATTGATAATCTGATAAGAGCATCATCTATCCCTAGTAGATTTTTTGTTTTGTCATCAACAGAAGCATGAGTCATCGTTGCAGGGTGACAAATTAAACTTTCAACTCCTCCAAGGCTTTCTGCTAGAGAGAAATATTTGAGAGATTTGCAAAATTTAAAAGTATCCTCTTTATTTAAATTTAATTTTAGGGTGATCATTGAACCTCCAGATTTCATTTGCGATTTTGCTAAATTAAATTGGGGATGTTCTTTATTAAAAGGGTAAATTACTTTACTAATAATTTTATGATTACCTAATTCTTCAGAAATAAATTCTGCACTTTTAGTTTGTTGTTCGATTCTCAAAGGAAGAGTTTTTACTCCTCTCGTAATGAGCCAACTATCAAAAGGAGATGGTTGAAGCCCGAGAGCTTTTTGAGAGAAGAGCATCTTACTATTCCATTCTTCATTATTTGTAAGTACTGCTCCGCCAAGTGCGTCACTATGCCCATTAATGAATTTTGTGGTGCTTACAACCGATAGTGTTGCACCAAGGTCCAATGGTTTTTGAATAAGCGCTGTAGAAAATGTGTTGTCTACAACTACTGGTATTTCGAGTTTATTCGCTTCATCACAAATCGCCTTAATATCGAGTACCTTCAAAAGTGGATTAGTTGGACTTTCTAGCCATATCAAGGTTGGCTCGAAGTTTGAAATCTTTTTGACATTATTTTCGTTTGTAAAATCTGTGTATAAAACTTCTAGTCCAAATTTCTTGAAAACTTTTTCGAACATCCTCACTGTACAACCATAGAGATTTGACTCGCAGAGTATCTTGTCACCTGATTTAAGTGTTGATGAAATTGCAGTTACCGCGCTAATTCCAGATCCAAAAACTGTACAGTATTTAGAATCTTCTATTGATTTAAGGACGCTTTCTAGAATTCTAAAGTTTGGATTGCCTGATCTGGTGTAGTCGAAATTATCTTTATTTCCATGTTTAAAAGTGGATGTAGAAAAAATAGGAGGCATAACGCATCCAGTTTCTTCTGCAAACGTTTGCCCATGGTGAATGGATAGGGTCTTAAAACCTGGCTTTTTGATATTATTTTCCTTATTTCCCATTATTTTTAAAAATAAGAATTAAATTAAATCTCTCATTTTTTTAATGAGAGATTTAATAATCCAAACAAAAGTAGTATTAAACTTTTCTTGAATAATATTCAACAACTAGTAATTCGTTTATTTCAAGAGCCACCCACTCTCTATCGCATTTTCCAGTTATTTTTCCCGTTAATTTAGGTTTGTCTAAATCAAGATGAGGTGGAACATTTGCTAAGCCAGGAAATTCTATATTACCTTCAACAAGTTTTTTGCTTGCTTTGTTTTCTTTAATTCCGATTATATCGCCTGATTTGCATTGATAACCAGCAATATCAAGAACCTTTCCATTAACGGTTACATGGCCATGATTTACTAATTGTCTTGAGCCTGGAATGGTACCTCCAAAACCTAATCTAAAACAAACATTATCAAGTCTGTTTTCCAAAAGTCTTAGTAGGTTAGTTCCTGTAGATCCTTCTTGAGCTCTAGCTTTTTTTACATAACGAACTAGTTGTTTTTCAGAAACTCCATAATTAAACCTAAGCTTCTGCTTTTCTTCTAGACGAATTGCATATTCTGATCGCTTGCGACGGGCTTGGCCGTGCTGACCTGGAGGATTAGACTTCTTTGAAGCTTTCCTGGTGAGACCTGGTAGTTCTCCCAAGCGACGCGTAACCCTTAATCTGGGGCCGCGGTATCTTGACATAATTTAAAATTAAATAGAAATTTGCAATAAATTGGATAATTGATTAAATTCAATTAAACTAATTACTACTGGAAATATTATTTTACATCATTAAAGTGTTCAAAACTATTAATAAATCAATTACTTCTATACTTCTTTTTTTGATTTCGTTTTATCAAAAGTGGTTTTCTCCTTTTTTCGGACCAAGATGCAGATTTATTCCAAGTTGCAGCTCTTATGGATATGAGGCAATTACTAGACATGGTCCTTGGAAGGGAGGGTGGTTAACTTTAAAAAGATTAAGCAGATGTCATCCTTTAACTCCCTGTGGATGTGACCCTGTGCCTGACTAAATGAATGAAAATATTTATTTTTGTTAGGCAGGGATGTTGCCTTTGTGATTCATTAAAAAACAAACTGGCAAAAATAAATCTTAATGAGTTATTCCCCAATCTAGAAGAGCTTAAAGAAATTGATATTGATAGGGTCGATTTATATAAAGATAAATATAAAAAATATGATTATGAAGTACCTGTTATTGCTATTGAAAGAATTAGGTCTGAGGAGATCATAGAATTGCCTCGCATTTCTCCAAGATTAAAAGATGATCAATTAAAGAATTGGTTTCAAAAAAATATTAGTACCATTCTGGAGAAATAATTTTTTTATATGAGATCTATAAAATTACATAAACTTTTAGATTTAGTAGGAATTATTCCTTCATTAGATTTAATCGATCATGAAATCAATAATATTTCTTTTAACTCTAAAGAAGTACAAAAAGGAACTTTATTTTTAGGAATGCCTGGTTTAAATGTTGATGGAGGAAAATTTTGTATCGAGGCAATTGAAAATGGCGCGGAGGCTGCCATTATTGGGTCTGCTGCAAAAGAGAGAATTGGATCTATTGATCGAGAAAGGATTTTGGTTATTGAGGATAATTTAGATTATATTTTTGGTCAAATTGTCGCTGAGTTTTGGAATAGGCCTTCAAGAAAACTTAAACTTATTGGTGTTACTGGTACTAATGGAAAAACGACAATTACTTTCTTATTGGAATATCTTTTAAAAAAATTAGGGAAAAAGACCGCATTATTTGGGACCTTGTTTAATAGATGGCCTGGCTTCTCAGAAGTAGCTTCTCATACAACTGATTTCGCCGATAAACTTCAAAAGAAATTAAATGCTGCTGTTGAGGCAGAATCTGAATTCGCGATATTAGAGGTAAGTTCTCATTCTATTGCTCAAAAGAGGATATCAGGATGTGAATTTGAGGCGGCTATTTTTACTAATTTAACTCAAGATCATCTTGATTATCACTCAGATATGGAATCTTATTTTCAAACAAAAAGAAAATTGTTTTTCCCACCTTATTTAATAGAAAAGGATGGAATTTCTGTATTAAATCACGATGATCATTGGATATCTAAATTATCGTCTGATCTTGAAAAAAGATCTTCATTAGTGTCTACAAAGAATACTGAAAGTGAATTTGAAAATGATGATTTTTTTTTCGTAACAGATAAAAAATTTACTGAAAGTGGTTCCACTTGTATTTTTCATACACCTAGGGAAAAAATTCAACTTTTTGTTCCACTTGTTGGTGAATTTAATTTAATGAATGCGATTCAAGCAATAACAATTTTGTATAAACTGAATTTTTCTTTAAAAGTTTTATCAAAGTTAATACAATCTTTCCCTGGTGCTCCTGGGAGAATGGAGAAAATACAAATTGATGATAATGACGTTTCAAGATCTCTTCCAACAGTAATTGTTGATTATGCCCACACTCCTGATGGATTAAAAAAAGTTTTGCAATCAATTAAAAAACTTTGTGAAGGGAAACTAATAACTGTTTTTGGCTGTGGCGGAGATCGTGATCGTAGTAAAAGGCCTTTGATGGGATCAATAGCTGAAGAGTTGTCTGATCAACTTTTTATAACTTCAGATAATCCAAGATCAGAAGAACCCCAAAAGATAGTAAATGATATTTTGATGGGTATAAAAAAAAGAGAAAAAATAACAATTGAAATAGATAGATTTAAAGCAATAAATAAATCTATTAAATTTGCCAATAAAAAAGATATTGTTTTAATTGCAGGAAAAGGACATGAAGACTACCAAATTCTCAATGATAAAGTTATTAATTTTGATGATAGAAAAATAGCTTATAAATTATTAAAAGAAAAAAATAAATCTCAATAAAATTTCCTAATTAAATAAGAAAGATTTTTACGCAAATCACAAGAAAAGTTTCTTAGAATCTATGGAGTTATTTTTAATAAAATGAAAGGCTTAGCCTTAGTTGTAGGTGCAGGTGGAATTGGAACACAACTAGCTAAAGATCTGAATGAAAGTGAAAAAGATTTAGATGTTGTTTTGTGTGGAAGAAAAAGTGAATTTAATCCTTTTTGGGAATTAGACATAGAGGATTCTCAATCCCTTTTGCAGTTGAAAAATAAAATATCAAATCATCCTTCAAAATTAAGGCTAGTTGTTAATGCTACAGGTAGACTTCATAGTGATTCTCTTCAACCAGAAAAAAGATTACAACATCTTGATAAAAAAAATATGATGGAAAGTTTTTCAATAAATGCCTTTTCTCCTATTTTATTAGCTAAAGCGATTGAAGAATTTATACCAAAAGATTTTAATTTTAATTTTGCAAGTATAAGTGCAAGAGTTGGTAGCATTGGAGATAATCAAACTGGAGGTTGGTATTCATATAGAGCTGCAAAATCTGCGCAAAATCAGTTTTTTAAATCTTTAAGTATTGAATGGGCTAGACGTTTCCCAAAGGCTGCTATCACATTGCTTCATCCAGGAACAGTAGATACTGATTTATCTAGACCTTTTCATAAATTTGTTCCAGAACATAAATTATTTAGTAAAGAAAAATCCTCCCAATTCCTGATCAATATTATTAAAAATCAATCACCAGAATCTACAGGAAAATTTATTGCATGGGACAATTCGGAGATACCTTGGTAAACTAAATTTTTTTTACATCAATAGATCTTTAAGTCAATATTTTTTTTATTTCTTTAGCAAGTAAATCAATCTCAGCCTCTGTAGTCATTTGATGTACGCATGCTCTAAACCATTTTGGATCTTCTAAAACTCTAATCCAAATTTTCTTTTCTCCAAGTTTCTTTACATATTTATCCTTATCTTTAATATTTTCGATATTAAAACTAACAATCCCATTTAAATATTTTTTTTCTAAAACTAATTCAACACCCTTTAATTGATTTAATTCATCCCAAAGTTTTCCACTTAATTTTTTGATATTTTTGTTTTTTTCTTTTTCATGGCAGTCTTTATCCAAAAGATCTAAAGAATTCCGAAGCCCAGCAAGTAAAGGAATACAAGAGGTAGCTATTTCAAATTTCCTTGCATCATCATGAAAAAGATTATCTGAAGGCTCATAAATGCCTTGTTCTTTTTTTAATGATTTCCAACCAATTATTGTTGGATCTGTTTCACGAATAAATCTATCTGAGACATAAATGGCTCCAAGTCCTTCTGGTCCACATGCCCATTTGTGAGAAGTTATTGAATATAAATCAGAATAAAAAACTTCTTTTTCAATATTTATGTGCCCAAAGGTTTGAGCACCATCAACAAGTAAATAAGAGTTTTCTCGATTATTTTTTAATTCGATAGAAATTTGTTTTAAAGGAATTTTATATCCAAAGTTCCATAAGATATGAGAAATAATTAGGATTTTAGTCTTACTATTTATATTTTTCAAAATCTCTAAAATTATATTTTCGTCGTTTAGATTTTTAATTTTTTGGATTGGCAAAATTTTGAATATTAATTTATTTCTTCTGCAAAATTCTCGACTTGCAGCCACTACTCCAGGATGTTCACAGTCACTTATTAACAACTCTTCTCCCTCTTTTACTTTTATTCCCCAAAAGGGCAAAATCATACCGGAAGAGATATTTTCGGTAAAAGCTACATTTTTTGAATTGACACCTAATTTTTGTGCAATGATTCTTTTTGTGGTCAATATTTCTTTGTAAATAAAAGGCCACATATCATTGGTAAATGGTCCTAAATCTTGGATAATTTCCCAAGTCTTAACTATTGCTTCTAGAGAAGATTTTGGTAGTGGTCCTTGACCGCCATAGTTGAAATAATACTTATTTTTTAATGCGGGTATTTGATCTCTTAGATTATTTCTCATGGAAATTTATATTGTATTTTCAACTCTTGAATTTTTTTAAATATTGCCTACTAAAGTTACTGTTCTAAATTCAATATCCTCAATTACTTTCCAAGGTTCAGCACTCCTTTCTGCAAATTCTAAATTTTTAAATCCTAGTTCTTTAAAATCACTTATAAACTCTGGCTCATACCATGCTCCACTAATACATCCTGTCCATAAATCATGATCATTTTGCAATCTTAAAGGAACTTTTTTGTTAGAGACGATATCGCTAATTGCAATTCTTCCATTATCGTTTAAAATTCTTTTTATGTTGTTTAGAAGGTTATTTCTAGATTCTGGACTTACCAAGTTTAAAACGCAATTACTTAAAATAATATCAACTGATTTATCTGCGATTAATGGATTTAAATCTTTATCTAATTCATCAAGTTTTTCAATTGAACCTTCTAGAAATTCTGTATTGTTGAAACCTATATTTTTTGTAACTTCTCTAGATGCTGATCTTGATAAAGAAAGCATGTCAGGATTCTGATCAACTCCAATAACTTTCCCTTCTTTTCCAACAATTTGGGCACAAATGAAAGCATTTTTGCCGCTACCACTTCCAAGATCTAAAACTGTATCATTTTTTTGAACATATTTTGTTGGATCACCACATCCATAGTCTCTTTCTATAACCTCTTGAGGAATTGCTTCAAGTAAAAAGGGATTAAACCCAACTGGTGTACAAAGACAACTTTCTTTTTCTAGTGCTGCTGAACCATATCTTTCTTGAATCGCATCTTTATGATCGAATTGATTAGAGGCTTTATTTGAAGTGTTTGTATTACAGCAACTTTCAGACATAAATTTTTAAAGGACTCTTGATAAATATAGCCAAAAAAAAAGCCCCTGAAAAAGGGGCTTTTAATTTGTTTAATTAAATTATTTAGTGTAATTAACACCTCTGTAATTTAATTCTGCTTTTTCATTACTTGAAGAAGCGTCATCCATTCTGTTGGTGTATACGTTTCTTCTGTAGGTAAGTTCAACAAGTTGCTTTTCAGCAGCTTCTTTGTTTTGAACGTAGTTTTTACCTCTGTAAGTTAAAGTAGTCATGTTTCGATGTGACAACACGGCCATCCCCCGTTCCATGGTATGACTCGAACTGCGCCCTCGAATGAGGGTGAACGAAAAGTAGCGATTGCTACCAAATAAATTATAAACTTATTATTCTATGGATGTCTAGCTTTTACAAATAGAAACGAAGATTTAATGTTTTTTTAATTATTATTTTAGGTAAATTTTTTTATAAATAGTCTCTAAAAAGGTTTATGTTTGTATTTGGTTTAATCTTCAATTTAACTATTCATTTATGACAGGTTTTTTATATTTCTTGGGAAATACTTTAAGGTGGCCAGTTTTAAAGCCAAAAGAATTTTTTTCACTACATGCGTATTTTTCAATTATTTATTTGATAACTTTTACTTTGAGTAAATATGATGTAAGCCAATCAAATTTAGTTTTTACTTTAGGAATTCTTGCACCTCTTTTAATAGCTATCGGTCAAGGACTTCCAATTGATTGCCTAGATATGGAATCATCTTTGTTGAAGGAATTAAAAACTAAATAATATATATCAGTTAAGAATTTTTATAAAACCTGAACAACTTCGCTTATTTCAGGAATCATTTCTTTTAACTTTCTTTCAATACCCATCTTCAGAGTCATAGTGCTACTAGGGCAACTACCACATGCTCCTTGAAGTCTGACTTTGACAATTGGACCATCTATTTCTGCAATCTCTACATTACCTCCATCAGAAATTAAAAAAGGTCTTAGCTCGTCAAGGACTTTTTCTACATTTTCGTTTGTCAGCGAGAGTGTTTCAGTACTCATAATTTTGGATTAACTTTATAATAAGCCTAGAAAGAAATCTGATTAATTGCAAAAAAGATAATTTTCTGTTGTGACTTCATCTAAAAATCCCACTAATGATAATAGCTACTTTGATGCAGTCTTAGTAGGAGCAGGGATAATGAGTAGTACTTTAGCCCTCCTAATTTCAGAAGTTTTACCAGATAAAAAATTACTTATTATAGAAAAATTAAATGTTCCAGCAAGTGAAAGTACTGGCGCTTTTAATAATGCAGGTACAGGTCATGCGGCTAATTGCGAATTAAACTATACCCCTTTAAATGAAAAAGGAAATCTAAAAATAGATAAAGCGCTATCAATAAATCGTTCTTTTGAAACATCCATGTCTTTATGGGCCTCATTGTATGAAGCTGGGAAGATTGATATTAAGAAGTTTCTAAAATTTATTCCTCATATAAGCTTTGTGTCTGGTGAGGATAATATTTCTTTTTTAAAAAAAAGATTTCTGAAAATGACCGAAAATCCTGAATTTATCGACATGGAATTTTCTACTTCTTTTAATGAAATTTCATCATGGGCTCCTCTAATAACAAAAGATAGAAATCCTTCTACTCAAATTGCTGCTACCAGAATAGGTAGAGGAACTGATATTAATTTTGAGGCTTTAACTAAAGAGTATTTGTCATTAGTTTCTTTAAACAAAAATGTTGAAATTAGATACAAAACAGAATTAGTAGATTTAAAGAAAATTGATAAAAAACAATGGGAACTTGAAATCAGTTCTAAAGGTAGAAAAACTTCAATTAGAACTGGCTACGTTTTTCTTGGTGCTGGTGGAAAAACAATTAATTATTTACAAAAATCAAAAATTCCAGAAGCAAAAAGTTATGGTGGATTTCCTGTTAGTGGCAAATGGCTTATTTGCGAGAAAAAAGATCTAACAGAAAAACATAACTCAAAAGTTTATGGTAAAGCTGATATTGGATCGCCACCAATGTCTGTGCCTCATTTAGACGCCAGATGGATTGATAATAAAAAACTTCTTTTATATGGACCTTTTGCAGGATTTACAACGAAATTTCTAAAACAAAGTTCATACTTTGACTTATTTAGTTCAATTAAAAAGAATAATATTTTTTCTATGTTAGACGTTGGTTTCAAGAACAACGATTTAATTAATTACCTAATATCACAATCATTAAAGAACCATAACTCAAGAGTTGAGAATTTAAAGAATATGATGCCATCAGCTAATCCTTCTGATTGGTATTTAAAGAATGCTGGTCAAAGAGTCCAAATAATTAAAAAAACTGAAGGTGGTGGTTCTTTAAAATTTGGAACTGAGATTGTAAATTCATCTGATGGATCATTATCTGCTTTGTTGGGAGCCTCCCCGGGAGCAAGTACTGCGGTTTCAATTATGGTTGAGGTTCTAGAAAAATCTGTTTTATTTTTAAACGATAAGCATAATCTCCAAAAAAAAATAAATAACTTAATTTATCCAGAACTATCAGTCTTTGAAAATTACAGTACCTTCATAAAAGAAATTAAAAAAAGAAATAATTCCATTTTTGGTTTCCATCCATAATTCTAATTAGTTAATATTAATCAAGATGTAACAAGAGGAGAATTTTTCTTTCCATATGACTGATATATCGGTTTCAAAAATTAGAAATTTCTGCATAATCGCTCATATTGACCATGGTAAATCTACCCTTGCAGATAGGTTGCTTCAAGATACTGGTACTGTGCAGCAAAGGGATATGCAAGAACAATTTTTGGACAGTATGGATCTTGAAAGAGAGAGAGGAATTACTATTAAGTTACAGGCCGCTAGGATGAAATATAAAGCTGACGATTCCCAAGAATATGTTTTGAACTTAATAGATACTCCAGGGCATGTTGATTTCTCTTATGAGGTTAGTAGATCTCTTCAAGCTTGTGAAGGCGCCTTACTCGTTGTTGATGCAAGTCAAGGAGTAGAAGCTCAAACCTTAGCTAATGTTTATCTTGCCTTAGAAAATAATCTTGAAATAATTCCTGTTTTAAATAAAGTTGATTTACCAGGGGCTGATGCTGAAAAAATAAAACAAGAAATAGAGGAAATTATTGGCCTTGATACATCTAATGCAATAAATTGTTCAGCAAAAACTGGAGTTGGTATTAAAGATATTTTGGAAGCAATCGTAAGGAGAGTACCTCCTCCTCAAGATGAAATTAAACTACCTACAAAGGCACTGATTTTTGATTCTTATTATGATCCGTACAGAGGAGTTATTGTTTATTTCAGGGTCATATCTGGGTCTCTAAATAAGAGAGAAAAAATATTATTAATGGCAAGTAAGAAAAATTATGAACTAGATGAGATAGGAATAATGGCCCCTGATCAGCAGCAAGTTGATGAATTACATGCAGGAGAAGTTGGTTATTTAGCTGCTTCTATAAAATCAGTTGCTGATGCGAGAGTGGGAGATACGATTACTCTTTTAAATTCACCTGCCAATGATCCTTTGCCTGGATATAAGACAGCAAATCCTATGGTTTTTTGTGGCTTATTCCCGACTGATGCTGATCAATTCCCAGATTTAAGAGTATCACTCGAAAAATTACAATTATCTGATGCAGCTTTAAAATATGAGCCCGAAACCAGTAGCGCAATGGGCTTTGGATTTAGATGCGGATTCCTAGGACTTCTTCATATGGAGATTGTTCAAGAAAGATTAGAAAGAGAATATGACTTGGATCTAATCGTAACGGCACCATCAGTTATTTATAAAGTTAATTTAAATCAGCAGGAACATATCTTTATTGATAATCCTTCTACAATCCCTGATCCACAACTTAGAGAATCAATAGAAGAGCCTTATGTGAAAATGGAAATTTATGCTCCCAATGAATTTAATGGAACATTAATGGGTTTATGTCAGGAAAGAAGGGGAGTATTTATTGATATGAAATACATAACAACAGATCGAGTTACCTTGATTTATGAAATTCCATTAGCAGAAGTTGTTACAGATTTCTTTGATCAAATGAAAAGTAGAACCCAAGGTTATGCATCAATGGAATATCATTTGATTGGCTATAGAAAAAATGATCTTGTTAGATTAGATGTTCTAATAAATTCAGAAAGAGCAGATCCATTAACTTCTATTGTTCATAAAGATAAGGCTTATGGAATTGGCAGAAGTTTAGTTGAGAAATTAAAAGAACTTATTCCAAAACAACAATTTAAAATACCTATTCAAGCATCTATCGGTAGCAGGATTATTGCAAGTGAAAGCATAAGTGCTTTGCGAAAAGATGTTTTATCTAAATGTTATGGAGGAGATATTTCTAGGAAAAAGAAACTTTTAAAGAAACAAGCCAAAGGTAAAAAGAGGATGAAGGCAATGGGTAAAGTTGAAGTCCCTCAAGAAGCTTTTATGGCAGTCTTGAAATTAAACCAGTAATTTCTTTTAATTTAAAATTTATAGCTATTTATTTTTAAAAGAATTGGGTATATTTCATTTATATCTTTAAAAAAAGATTTTGGATATTAACTCATTTAATCGTGTCGGCGCAAATATCAGAAAAGCTGGATTTTTAATTGTACTTTTTTATCTTCTTGTTGTTTTAATAATGAAATTTTTAGAGGCCAATAATTTTTTTGGGTATTCATTTTCAATGTTAAGCAATGATATCTTTGCCCCTCCTTCTCTTAATCATTTTTGTGGCACAGATAGATTAGGAAGAGATGTTTGCTTAAGAACTTTGCAAGGATCATCATTAGCGATAGAAGTTGTATTCTTAGCTATTCTTTTTTCATTAAGTTTGGGTTTGCCATTGGGATTATTAAGTGGATATTTTGGTGGTTTTTTTGATAAATGCTTATCACTAATAATGGATACTATTTTTTCAATACCTGTAATTTTGCTTTCAGTTGTTGTGGCTTTTGTATTGGGTAAGGGTATCCTTAACGCGGCTTTGGCATTGTGCATTGTTTACTCTCCTCAATATTTTAGATTAATCAGAAATCAGACAATATTGGTTAAATCCGAAACTTATGTGGAGGCAGCTCAAGTTGCAGGGGCAGATGTCAGAAAAATTATTTTTAAATATATTCTCCCAAATGTAATAACACCATTGCCTATTCTGCTTACCCTAAATGCTGCAGATGCTGTCTTGGTATTAGGCAGTTTAGGATTTTTAGGCCTTGGCGTTCCTGCAGATGTCCCAGAGTGGGGAAGTGATTTAAATCTGGCTCTTGCCGCTTTACCTACAGGTATCTGGTGGACGGCTTTGTTCCCAGGTTTGGCAATGTTTTTTTTAGTTTTAGGTCTTTCTTTTATAGGAGAGGACCTTGAAGAAATTTTTGATAGTCAAAATTCTGAATAAATTTAGTTATCTGTAATAGGATCAAGTTCTCCTTGATCATTCAACTTTGGATATTCTTTAGCTGATTTTTTATACACCGCAGCTAATTCTGGGTAACACCATTCAAAAAGTGTTTTTTGATAGTCATCCATATTTAACCCTTCTCCATTAGCGGGCAATATACCTTTATTTTTCCTTTGGCGAACAGCTTCAAATAATAATATAGAAGCAGCAACTGAAACATTCAGAGATTGAACCATACCTCTCATAGGTATAAAAATTGATTGATCAACCATTGATATAAGTTCATTACTTAGTCCCCATTTTTCTGCTCCTAAAACAAAACATGTATTTTGAGAATAATCAAAATTTCTATAATCTACTGATTCACTATTAAGAGTCGTTCCATATAATTTAAAACCCTTTTTCTTTAAATCAGATATTGCCCTGATAGTGTTTTCATGATTATTCAGTTTTACCCATTTTTGACTTCCTTGAGCAGTACTATTAAAAGTCTTAACGGCATTCGTTTTGCTAATAAAATTTGCTTCGAAAACTCCTGCTGCATCACATGTCCTTAATATTGCAGATAAATTATGTGGTTTATTGACATCCTCAACTAAAATAGTCAAGTTTTTCATTCTGCAATCTAAAACACTTTTGATTCGTTCAAATCTTCTTGGCAAAATTGACATTTATAATTTTTCACACTTTTAAATTATATTCAAAAAATATTGATTACCTATTAAATCTCTTGGTTTATAATATTTTGGTAGTTTAAGTTAACTCAATGGCATACATAGAATGGGACTATACAGTAATAACCAGTATGGTAGAAAAACAAGGGTGGGATTTACCTGATCGTGAATCGGAAGAATGGAATAAATTTAACGATGAATTAGGAGAAAAAATGAGAGGTGTTGGACTTATTTTTGAAAAATATTGTAAATTTATTCCTGACGTAGGAGAAGGACTTCATCTTCTAGATGACTGATCATGAATAGTTTTAAACCATTGATGTATCCCTTTGTCAATGGCTTATTAATTAATAAGATAATGTAATTTCACTAAATTAGAACTGGCAATTATTAAGGCTTTATAAAGCTTGTACTCTAAAAAAAATTTTTTATTCCACAAAAAAGTTATTTAATTTCTATATTTGAGTAAAAATATGAAAAATAAATTAACCTTTTTATTCGATGGTGGCTGTCCACTTTGCTTGAGAGAAACAAATTTTCTTAAAAAAAGAGATACCTTAAATCAAATTGCATTTGTAGATATTAATAGTAAGGATTATGATCAAAGTCTTTTTAATGACATCTCATATAACCAAGCTATGTCAAACCTACATGGGATTATTGAAAATGGTGAAATTATTAGGGGACTAGATGTACTTGCATATTCTTATGAATTAGTTGGTTTAGGTTGGGTTTACTATCCCTTGAAGATTAAGCTCTTTTCTCCATTATTGAGATTGGTTTACAGATATTGGGCAAAATATAGACTTCAAATTACAGGTAGATCCGATATTGAAAAGCTTTGTTCCTCACAATGTGAACAATAAATATGGAAAGTATCGATATAGACAGAATAATAGAAATGTGTTGGGAAGATAGAACACCCTTCGAAGCTATCAAGTATCAATTTGGTTTAAAAGAGGAAGATGCGATAAAAATTATGCGTCAAAATCTTAAACCCAAATCTTTCAAAGTCTGGAGAAAGAGAGTTTCGGGAAGAAATACAAAACATATGGGCCTTAAAGATTCAACTAGATTTAAATCTACTCATAAAAGGAAATTATAAATTTTGAAAAATCTTTCTACTAAAACTTGTCCTGTTTGCAATAGGCCGTTTGAGTGGCGTAAAAAATGGAAAAACTGTTGGGATGATGTTATCTACTGTTCAAAAAGATGCAGTAACAGAAAGTCGCAAAGATGAAACAAGTATCAATTATTTTCCCGAATCAACTTTTTAGAGAAAGCCCAATCTTAAAAATAAATTGTGAAGTTTTAATTTTGGAAGACTCATTATTTTTTGGAAATGATAAATTTCATAAATTAATTAACCATAAAAATAAGTTAGTTTTTCATAGAGCATCTATGCTCGCTTATAAAAATTATTTAGAAATATCTGGCTTTAAAGTTTTATATATCGAAAACAAGAATAATTTCTCTACAGTTGATTATTTAACGGAATTTATTAAAAATAAATATCAGAAAATAAATCTCATAGACCCTCATGATTTTTTAATAATGAAGAGGATTAATAATTTTGTTGAAAGTAATAATTTAGCTTTAAATATTTTGCCTTCTCCTATGTTTATGAGCAGTGAAGATTTAAAAGATTTATTTGCATCAAATACAAAAAAACCTCTTATGGGTAGATTTTATGAGAATCAAAGAAAGAGCCGAAAGATATTAGTTAATCCTGATGATACACCTGTAGGTGGTAAATGGAGTTTCGATGAAATGAACCGAAAAAAATTACCAAAAAAAATAAATATACCTGATACACCTAAATTACAAAAAAATAAATTTGTAGTTAATGCAGAAAGGTCATTTGTCAGTTTTGATATTGAGTTTATTGGAGAAAGTAATAACTTTTTATATCCAACTAATTTTGAAGAGGCAGATGAATGGTTAAATGATTTTTTTAAACAAAGATTTTTCTTATTTGGAGATTATGAGGATGCTATTTCTAAAGAAAATTCTTTTTTATGGCACAGTTTACTTTCTCCTCTTTTAAATAGCGGCTTATTAACCCCAGATGTAGTAGTAAATAAAGCATTACTTTTTGCAAAAAATAATAATGTTCCTTTTAACTCTTTAGAGGGTTTTGTTCGTCAAATTATTGGATGGAGAGAATTTATTTGCCTCGTCTATAAAAAGTATGGAACAAAGATGCGAAATAGTAATTTTTGGAATTTTGAAGATAAGCCAATTCCAAAATCTTTTTATCAAGGAAATACAGGAATTGAACCAGTAGACGTTGTTATAAAAAATATTATTAAATTTGGTTATTGTCATCATATTGAGCGGCTAATGATTGTTGGCAACTTTATGCTTCTATGTAGAATTCATCCCAACCAAGTTTATAAATGGTTTATGGAAATGTTTATTGATTCCTATGATTGGGTTATGGTTCCAAATGTTTACGGAATGAGCCAGTTTAGTGATGGTGGTATCTTTTCAACAAAGCCATACATATCAAGCTCTAATTATGTAAAAAAAATGTCTAATTTTAAAAGTGGCCCATGGTGTGAAATATGGGATGGCTTATTTTGGAAATTTATTAAAGATAATGAAACCTTTTTTAGAAAGCAATATCGTCTGGCAATGTTAACGAGAAATCTCGATAAAATGTCAGAGGAAAAATTAAATAATCACTTAAAAACGGCCGACAAATTTTTAAGAGATATTCAATAAAATTAAGAGTAAAAACCTAAAATTGTATTTGAAAAATTAAAAGAATATTATGTTACGAAGAAATATTAAGTAAGAATGTTAACTTAGAAAAAATTAGATTTATCTAATGGAAATTGGAACACTTTTTTTAAAAAGTAATTCGACGGGAATTATCACTTTTTCTGAATTAGATTGGATAACTACCCATCAATCTAATTTTTCTAGATTGGAGGAATCTACAGCAATTAAATTAGGCAGAATGCTTGATGCAGGATCCATTAATATTGGTTGCCGTTTGAAATCCTGAATAAGTTTTTATTTTAATAATGAAGTATCAAAAAGAGAAAAAAATATTTTTTCGTGAAAGAATCCATTCTTTAAATATCTTTCTTTTTTTAGGATTTAATCTTTCACTTATTTCTATCTTAGGTTTTATTTGGTTTAATTCTGCAATTGAAAAAGTAGTTTAAATTTTTGAATTTTTTGTATATTAAAGTTATCTTTAAAAAATTAATTATATTTTGAGCATAGGATATTTACAAAGAAAGGCAGCTTGGGAGATTTTATTAAAAGTTAGTTCTGGTGACTTTTCTGATCATGCTCTTGAAAAGGTTTTAAAAAATTATCAATTTAATCCTCTTGATATAGCTTTTATTACTGAATTATCTTTTGGATGCATAAGGTATAGAAAATTTCTTGATCTTTGGACGGATCATACATCAAAAATTACTCATAAAAAGCAGCCTCCAAAGTTAAGATGGCTTCTACATATAGGTTTGTATCAACTGTTGAAAATGGATAAAATCCCATTTCCTGCTGCTATTTCTACCACTGTAGAAGTAGCTAAAAAAAACAGATTTGAATGGTTTAGCGGGAACTGTAAATGCGATATTGAGAAATGCATCAAGAAAATTAGAACAAAAAATCTTTCCGGAATTATCTTCCGATAGAAAAGAAAGAATTTCATATCTTGAATCATTTCCATTGTGGCTTGTGAAGGATCTTTATAAATGGGTCGGTAATATTGAGGGTGAAAATATCATTAAGGCATTTAATAAAAAACCATCAATTGATTTGAGAATTAACCAATTAAAAACTAATTTAGATAACTTTTTGAAAGTACTTCATGAAAATAATATTGATGCTGAAATTATTAATGATTTACATAATGGAATTACTTTAAAATCTAATCCAAGATCTATAAAAAATTTACCAGGATATAGTGATGGACTTTGGACAATTCAAGATAGATCTTCTCAGTGGATAGCACCTCTCTTAAATCCAAAAGAAGGTGAAAAGATTTTAGATGCTTGTGCAGCGCCAGGAAGTAAGTCTACCCACCTTGCAGAATTGACAAATGATAGTGCTGAAATCATTGCTGTAGATAGATCAGCAAAAAGATTGAAAATACTGCAATCAAATTTAGAAAGGTTAAATTTGAAATCTGTTAATACCCTTAAGGCTGATGCTACGAGTTTGATTGAATTAAATCCTAAGTTTATATCTTATTTTGATAAAATTTTATTAGATGCTCCATGTTCAGGCATTGGAACTCTTACCAGAAATCCAGATTCTAGATGGTCTTTAAGTAAAGAAAAAATAAAATCTTTAACTTTATTACAGGAAAAACTTTTGGAGAGTATTTTCCCTCTTTTGAAAAAAGATGGCACTTTAGTTTATTCAACTTGTACTATTTGTCCTGATGAAAATAATCTATTAATTGACCGATTTATTGAAAAAAACAAAACTCTAAAATTGGTTAGCCAAAAGCAAATTTTACCTAGCTTGGATTATTCTGGTGATGGATTTTATTCTGCAATAATTTCTTATAAATCTTAAAAATATAATTTATTTTTTAATTGGAATTTTATAAATTTCAGATATGAACTTCTTCCATAAATAAGCTGCATTCCCACTAGATAATTCAGATTCCTTGTTATCGTCGTAACCTATCCAGATCCCTGTTGTAAGGTTATCAATGGAACCAATAAACCAGAGATCTTTATTTCCATCAGATGTTCCTGTTTTCCCATAAATTTTCTTTCCTTTTATAGAGGCTGCTTTAGAAGTGCCTTCTTTTACAGATTTTTCAAGAAGTTTATTTATTTTCTTGTTTATTTTTAAATCTAATATTTTCTTGGAAATAGATTTATTTTCCCAAATAGGTTGTTTTTTAAATGATTCTATTTTTTCTATGATTTCAGGGCTTTGAATCTTCCCATTATTATTTATTGCAGAATATGCATTTGTGATGTTTAAAAGATTATCTCCGTAGGCGCCAATAGCTAATGATGGGAATTCCTCAAACTCTTGCTCGTAACCTAGTCCAAATGAATTCGCTAAATTAATAATATTTTTTAAGCCGATTTTTTTTGTTATTGATATTGGAACGATATTTGATGAACTTTTAAATGATTCAATCAAAGATATTGAACCTCTATACTCTTCTGAAAAATTTTTTGGACAATAACTTTTCCAGCATATTGGTAAGTCTTCAAATTTATCGCTTAATTTTATTCCTTCTATTAATGAAGCAGCATAAGGGATTATTTTAAAAGTAGAACCTAAAGGTCTTACAGATGAAATCACTCTATTGTATTCATTAATTGATGGATTTTTGCTTGTTATCATTGTCCTGATTAGCCCTGTGTTTGATTCGATAGATAACAGACTAAATTCAAGTTCTTTAGGCCCTGCATATCTTGATATTTTTTGACCTTTTTCTTGCCAATCTTTGTTGATAGAAGATTTGATTCTTAAAAACTTATAATCATTTTTACTTCCAATTTTTTTATCTGTTTCCTGAAGAATAAAGTTTATTAGTAATTTATCATCTAAGAAATTATCAGCTTTTTGATAATTTAATTTTATTTTTTCTTTAATAGCCTTATTCTTATTTGCAAGAGAAATATATCCATCAACATACATTGATTCAAGAATTTTATTTCTATTTTTAATAGCTAGTTCTAAATTTTGATAAGGTGAATAAATTGATGGAGCTGGAGCTAATCCTGCAATTAATGCGATCTCTGATAATGTCAATTCTTCTATAAATTTTCCAAAATAAACTTGGGCAGCCTCGTCTACACCGAATGCTCCTGATCCTAGATAAATATTATTTAAATATAATTTTAAAATTTGATTTTTGTCATATTTGAATTCAAGTATGAGTGATATAAATATTTCTTTGATTTTTCTTTGAAAACTTAAATCATTATTTAGAAAAAGTAATCTAGCAACTTGTTGTGTGATTGTACTCCCTCCCTCTTTAACATAACCACTTCTAATATTTTGAATAAGGGCACGTGAAATACTTTTTAAATCTATTCCATTATGTTTATAAAATCTTTTATCCTCAGAAGATATAAAAGAATGTTTAAGAAAAAATGGAATTTTATGATAGCTATTATCTATTTCAAATTTGCGGCTTAATTTGCTTAGTATCTTATTATCAGAAGATGATATTACATAGGAATATTTTGCTTGCCGAGACTTTTTATTTTTAGATACGTCAAATTTTAAGGTACTAAATATTAGACTAAAAAAATAAAAAGATATTCCAGAAAAAATTAATATTGGAATTATTAAAACAAAAGATTTGAATTTAATCTTTTGCACCTTAAGCAACTAAAAAACTATGTCCTATCGCTAAAGCTGTAACTAACATTCCAGTTATAAGGAACGGTTGGGCACTTGCTTGATATTTGACATCAAACTTTAGAGGATCTCTTAGTAACCACATATCTTGAAATGTAATTTGAGGAATTACCAACAAAACCAAAATTACAGAGGCTAAATGTTGACCAATAATGACTAATACTACAACCATTGCTAATTGAAAAATATCAATCAGTCCTGCACTTATTCTACTTGCATTTTTAATTCCAAATACTACTGGTAGAGAATTTAAGCCTAACTTTGAGTCTCCTTCAACACTTTTGAAATCATTAATAACAGCAATTCCAAGTCCTGAAAGGCTATAAGCAAGTGTTAGTATCGCCGTCACGATAGTTAATTTCCCAAACAAGGCTTGTCCTGCCCACCAAGGTAAAGCTATATAAGATGCTCCTAATGCATAATTTCCAAGCCAACCATTCTGTTTTAATTTGAGTGGTGGAGCAGAATATATATAACTAACAAAGGAACCTCCTAATGCCAAGAGTAAGACGGAGGGGAAGCTATGCTTAGCATATAAATCTAATAAAAAAGCTACTATTAAACCCGCTATAAGTAATACCCAGATTTGTATTTTTACATCTTTAATTGAAATTTTCCCAGAAGGAATTGGTCTATTTGGTTCATTAATTGCATCAATTTCTTTATCAAAAAAATCATTTATGGTTTGGGTATAACCAGCCAGAAGTGGTCCACTCATCAACATACATGCTAATGAAGCTAGAACATTACTAAATGTCCATTCAAAATTCCCACTTGCAGCTGCTCCACAAATAACTCCCCATATCAAAGGTATCCACGTTATGGGTTTCATTAACTGTATACGGAGTTTCCATATACTTGATGTTTCAGAGGCACCCTTAATTCCTAATAGTTGTTTTGGATCATTCACTTTACTCTTTAACCTTTCTCAATTTCTTCTGGGAAAAACCAATTTTGCTCTCCATTCTGAAATTTTGCGGTGATTCCAATACTTCTGCCGTCTGTCATTTTATAGTCTGTTATCACGGCTTTAGGATTCGAGGATATTTGATCGATTAATTTAGCCGGTAGTCTATCTTTTACTTTGTTAATGTTAATTTTGATTTTACTACCGATTTTGGGTAATAATTTTGTTTCAGCCATAAGAGGTAAAATGGAAGCTATTATGCAAGATTAACAGCATTTGGACAATTTTTACTAAAATGGTAGCTCTTCGTTTAATTCCTTGTTTAGATGTCGCCTATGGCAGAGTCGTTAAAGGTGTAAATTTTGTTAACTTGAGAGACTCAGGAGATCCTGTTGAATTGGCTTGTAGGTACTCTGATGAAGGCGCAGATGAATTGGTATTTTTAGATATTAGAGCAAGCGTGGAAAATAGGAATACATTAGTCGACCTTGTTTCTAGGACAGCAAAATCAGTAAAAATTCCTTTTACAGTAGGTGGAGGTATAGATTCTGTTTCTTCTATTAATGATCTTTTAAGAGCAGGAGCAGATAAAGTGAGTTTGAATTCCTCAGCCGTAAGAAATCCCTATTTAATTTCTGAAAGTTCTAGAGAATTTGGTAATCAATGCATCGTTATAGCAATTGATGCTCGAAGAAAAGTTGATAAGACTGATGAATGGGAGGTATATGTGAAAGGAGGGAGAGAAAATACTGGTATAGATGTATTAAGTTGGGCAAAGAAAGTTGAGGAGTTAGGCGCAGGGGAAATATTGCTTACTTCAATGGATGGTGATGGAACACAGAATGGATATGATTTAAATTTGACAGAATCTGTTGCAAATATTGTTGATATCCCAGTAATTGCTTCCGGAGGGGCAGGTTGTTTAGAAGATATCTATGATGTTTTTAATGAAGGAAGGGCATCTGCCGCACTTTTAGCATCATTACTTCATGATAAGAAACTTACTCTACAAGAAATAAAAACTTTCCTTCTCGAAAAAAATCTTCCAATTAGACCATATGAATAAAAATTTAATTTAATACCAAAAAAAATAAGTTTAAAAATTTAAAAATGAATTTCACAAAAACTATCGAAGTCAAAAATATATTTAATAAAATTTCTTATAAATATGATTTTTTAAATAATCTATTAAGTTTTGGGCTGCACAGATTATGGAAAAGGAAATTAGTTAATTTATTAGAACCTTTAAATGGCGAAGTTTGGGCTGATTTATGCTGTGGAACTGGAGATTTAGCATTCTTAATTTCTGAAAGAGTTAGTCCAAGGGGTTCAATTACTGGGATTGACAGTGCAGTGGATATCTTAAATATTGCAAAAAAAAAATCAGAGCTTAAAAAAAATAAATTTATTAAGTGGGAAATTAAAGATGTATTAGAAATTAATGATTATTCAAAAAATTTTGATGGGATTTGCATGTCATATGGACTTAGAAACTTAAATAATGTTGAAGAAGGAATAAAAAAAGTTTTTGATCTTTTGAAGGATAAGGGAAGGGCAGGATTTTTGGATTTTAATCACTCAACAAGAAATTCTTTATCCAATATTTTTCAGAAAATTTATTTGAGATTAATTGTAGTAACCATTTCGCGGCTTTTTAATTTAGGTCCAGAGTACGAATATATTGAAAAAAGTATTAGTAATTTTCCAAAGAAAAATGAGCTTATAAATATTGCTAAGGAAGTTGGATTTAAAAAAGCTGAATATAGGACTATTTTGGGGGGACAAATGGGAATACTAATTTTAGTTAAATAAAGAATTTAGTTTTTTATTTTTCTCCAACAAAAAGAACACTTTCCCCATCTTTTGATTTCGCCCTCAGGAGTAGGGGAATTACAAAGAGTACAAATGCACATATTATTTTGACTGATTCTGCTTGGATGCTTTGCCCAAACTATCTTTGCATTAGTAGCTTTGATATTTTTATTTTTAATTTCATAATTTTGTATTATTTTTATTTCATTCAAAGTTATTCCAATTTTCTCTATTCTCTCTTTTAATTTATGCTTGTTATAGATTAAAGCTTGGCGCCACTGTGGATGATTTACTGCAATAGTAAGTATTTTTTTTTCAATATTTAATGGTTTACATTCTTGAAATAGTTCTAATCCGATTAAGTTCTTCCAGTTTTCGTTGATTTTAGAGAGTTTATCTAAGTCTCCGCATGATTTTTTGAAATTATCAAGACAATTTTTTAATAGATGTGGATTCCTTCTATTCACTATTGGCAAATACTTTTTGTCCAATTTGTAAAATTTACTTATTAAGACTAAAGTTAATCTAATCTTTAAAAAGATGCTCGTTGTTTTAATAAAAAATTTGTGAAAGTTATTGGACCTGCAGCTAAGACAGTTTTTTATTTAAAAAAAATTCAGGGTCAATATCCAACCTGGACACTTCATTACAAAATAAAATGTAAAAGTACCGAAAATGAGCTAACAAACTTTTTTGAATATTCTGAAATAAAGAAAAATCAGCCTTTAGCTATAATCGCAAGAGAACAGTTCTCAGGAGTTGGCCAAAACTCAAAAACTTGGATTTCACCAAAGGGCGGGATTTGGTTAAGTGCAGCTTACCCAATATTTTCAAAAGAATTTGAATGTCAAATATTTAATTTGTCTTTAGGTATTAAGTTATGTGAAATGCTTAGACAAGAGAATATAAATGTTTGTTTGAAATGGCCAAATGATATTTATCTTGGTTCAAAAAAGTTGATTGGATTTTTGCCAAGGGTTATTACAAGAGGAAAAGAAATTATCTACGTAAGAGTAGGACTTGGCATGAATGTTTTAAATTACACTCCATCAGAAGGTATTTCATTATCAAAAGTACTTCAAACTAAGAATATTAATCAACATTATTGGACAGCCAAAGTTCTTAAAGCTTTTAATGATTCAATTGAATGTAATAAGAAGAAAGAATATGTAATTAAATCTGCAAATAAGTTTCTTACTAAAAGTTTTTTACCTAGTGGTTATTGTCCTAAAACATGGAAAATTAAAGATATTGATTCGAATGGGAATTTAAGAATTGAAAATGAAACTCAAGTGAAGGTAATTAGAAGGTTTTGAATTTAATTAACTTTTAATTAACTTTTAATTCAACTATTCTTCCATCCTTAAATTTAGCTATTTTTTTTGCCCGATTTGCAACTTCATCTTCATGCGTAACTAAAACTATAGTTATTCCAGATTCATGCAGTTTGTCAAAAAGATCTAATACATCTTCAGTGGTTTTTGAATCTAGTGCTCCAGTAGGTTCGTCGGCTAACAAAATTGCAGGGTTATTGATAATAGCCCTCGCAATAGCAACTCGTTGTTGTTGACCCCCTGATAATTGGTTTGGGCGATTATTCATCCTTTCTGAAAGACCAACTTTCTTTAAGGCATTCCTACCTCGCTCTAATCTTTGCTCAGGCTCAATACCAGCATAAATCATGGGCAAAGTTACGTTTTCAAGTGCAGTTGCGTCTGAAAGAAGATGAAATTGTTGAAAAACGAAGCCTAATTTTTGGTTACGTATTTCCGCGAGCTCATCATCAGATAAATTCTCAACAGGAATACCATTTAATTTATAAATACCTTCAGATGGTCTATCTAAACATCCAATAATATTCATAGCTGTACTTTTACCTGAGCCACTTGCTCCCATTACAGCTAAATAATCACCTTTATAAATTTCTAAATTTATGCTGTCTAAGGCTTTGACAGTTAAATCCTCTTTCCCATATGTTTTAGAAATATTTTCTAAACTTGCAACTTTCTTAGACATTTATTGAAGAATTCTTCTAGGAAATACTGTTTGCTGTAGCAATAATATCTTGTAAGAAAGGAGTTTCTGAAACTGCTGTATTGGCTAATTTAAAAAGAGGATTAGATAGGATTCCTCCAAGAGCAGTTACCGCCACGCAAGTATAAAGTGCAATTCTCAAGGGAGGTAATCCTACAATTCCCCAATTAATTTCTGGATATGATTTGACTATTTCAGAAGCTTCCTGTGGTTCTTTAACTACCATCATTTTTATCACTGAAATGTAGTAATAAATAGATATAACTGAAGTTACTAATCCAACAATTACTAGTAGATATTGATGATTCGCCCAACCTGCAAAGAACAAGTATATCTTTCCAAAAAATCCCAACATTGGAGGTAACCCTCCAAGAGATAGAAGACAAAGGCTTAAGCCTAATGTAATGAGAGGATCTTTTTGGTAAAGTCCTGAGTAATCAAGAATTCTGTCGGAACCAGTTCTTAGTGAGAAAAGTATTACACAAGAAAATGCACCCAAATTCATAAATAAATATGCAGCCAAATATAAAACAGCAGATGATAAACCATCTTGTGTGCCAGATACTATTCCAATCATTACAAAACTTGAAAAAAGCGCCCTTAATAAAATTGAGGAAGTTTCTAATGAAAGATTAAACTTAACAAAATGTGAACAATGTAGATCTTGTCTTCCATGTCCAAATGAAGTGCCTATTCCAGAAATACTTCGTTTAAGAAATATATCTGTTGGTTATGGCCAATTAGAATTTGCAAAAGAAAGATACAATTTAATAGGAAAAGCTGGCCACTGGTGGGAAGAAAAAAATTCCTCATTTTGTCAAGAATGTAATAAATGTGTTCCTAAATGTCCTAGTAAATTAGATATACCAAATTTATTAAAGGAAACTCATAACTTATTAATTGAAAATCCTACAAAAAGATTATGGGGATAATGACTCATTCCAGATATTTTTAAGATTAATTTTTTGTTCATTTGTTAAGACAGGGAAAGACCAACTATTTTCCCAACATTTCTCAGAAGGTCCTGAGATGGGGAGCATTTCAGTTTTATATTTACTTTGCAAATAATCACTATTGAATGGAAGATACCAACCCTGGCTTACTAATTTATCTACTATTGATTTATTTTCTAAAGATTTAATCCATTTCATTAATATTGCATTATTTAGATTTGATCGACTAAGTAGAAAATGCCACATCAAAGGTACGCCTTGGCTAGGGAAAACTAAAGAAAGCCTTGGATCTATTTTTAAATATTTTGAACAAAGACTATAAGGAACTATTGCGACAATAGCATCAGAATTAATCAACCAATTGAGCATATTTTTATCATCAAATAACATAGCTTGGCTTTTGAGTTTTTTTAAAGAATTAGATGAATTAATTTTTTGAGCAATTGACAATATTATTCTGGGACTTTGAGGAAAAATAATTTTCCCAGTTAATTTTTCAGAAAGAAGAAAATCCCAAGATGTTCTTGCTGAAGTTATTAATTCTTTATTATTTTTAATGATGATTGTATAAGGTACTACGCCAATAGGAAATAATTTACTCCTCTGATTTTGATTAAAGCTTCCCAAAAAATCTATCGATCTCTTATCCAAATTTTCGAACAGTACATATTCATTTATTTTTTCAAATTCTGAAAAATCTATACTAGAAATCCATCCATCATTTATTAAAGTAAAGTCAGAATTCAAAATTGTGTTTCTATTTTTTTGTAGCTGAATATTTTCAAAATTAATTTTTTCCTTCTTCCAATCTTTTGGAATCGTATCTTTAAAAGATTCTGGATAAAAAGAATTTTGTAATGCAATTTTTACTTTATTAGGTAGATTACTGCAAGAGTTTAAGAAAAATAAAAGCGAAAGCTTACCACAATTTAAAAATTCTCTTCTGGTTGCAAATTTTGAAAACATTCAGCAATCCTTCTTTAAAGAAATTTGACCTAGGCCCTTCATCATTTCCAGATTTTGTTGACACAATGAAACTATTTCTTCATTTTTAAATCCATCTAAGAAAGCAAGCAATGATATTCCACCAGCACCTACACCTTCTTTTACATGACCTAATTCATAATCCTTCAATTCTTTGTATTTTGAAGATTTAAAATTTAAAGGACTGGCTAAACCTAATAATTTGACATCATATTTTTCATTAATTAGATTTACTAAATCATTGAGAGAATTATCTTTCACAAGCCACCCAGTTGTCGCAATAAAAACATCTTCAATAAATTCATCTTTATTTTTTTCACCTAAAAATTCTAATACAAGCAAAATGACTGCTAACATCTGACTTCCTCCAGACAATATTACAGGTTGTTTTGCTAACCTGGCTCCAATTAATAGACCCATTGAAAAAGCTTGGAAAGGATCACCTACTGCCGCGACAACATCAAAAGAGTCAGAATCAGCCTTGAAATTCGCATTTAAAAGTCCCCTTTTAATTACCTGTCTTCTTAGTTCTCTTGGAGCTTTAAATAAACTACTCCCTACTAAATTAGATACCTGCAAACCAAAAGCTTCCATTACTGCCTGAGCAGTTGTGGTGCCCCCCGGTACAGATTCAGAAATTAAAACTGATTGTTTTAAGGATTTTCCTATCGCAAGACCTTTCTCATAGAGATTTAAAACTCTCTCTTTAGTCATCGATTTACCAGTAGTAAGACAATTTGATGGGCCCAAATTTCTATCTTCTACAACCAAATGATTAAAATAAGGCTTTGCTCCTATTCCCAGAGGAACAATAACTGGATAAGTATTTATCAGCTTTGAACAAACATGGCTGATTAAGGCCGGAGTTACTCCAGCATTGAGAAGAGGCAATTTATATTTATAATCTTTTGAAGCACCCTCAAGTAAAAATTCAGCATCTGCGAGAGCAGTTGTTCGCCTAGATTTTGGATTAATACCTGCTGCGGAAATTCCTGGAATTTGTGATGTGTTAGTGCCAGCAATTATAAGAAATATTTTTAAATTTTTAATATTCTTTTTCAGTATTTCTATCTTATTGAGTTGTCTTTTTTTATTGGATTCATTTCCAAAAAAATTTATCCCTAATTCTTTACTGTACATTCTTACTTTTTTTAATTATTAAAATCAACTAAGCTGTTTAACAATCTTGGAGGATCTGGGATGGTTAATTTAAATCTAGGAAACAGAGAATAGGCAACTACATGTACAGTTAAAACATAAACTATTTCTTGAAAAATTATTAATAAAATTGCACCTAGTTGTATACTCAAAATTGAGGGATATAAAGGTAAATTAAATAATCCAATTAACTTTTCTATTAGACCATAACTCGCTCTAGTAATTAACACCCAAAGATTATCTCCAACCAAAGTAGATAATGCTATTACTCTTACTAAAAAGCCAAGGGTTCCAATAACAACACCCCCAGTTAAACTAAGTTTCCAACTCTTTTCTTTAAACCAACACCAACCTAGCCAAAAAGCCAAAATCCCATAAGGAAATAAAATTAAAGTTCCTCTGACAGGACCCATAATTATGAATAAAAGTAGAAATTGTATTAAAAGTCCTTCCAATGCAATTTTACTTCCCCTTCTCAAGTGCAACAAGATCATTGGGAGGGGTAAAATCAACCTTAATAAAGCTCCCCCAATTGGCAGATAATATAATGCAACCCATAATAAAGACGAAAGAGATGCTAAATAAGAGGTCTCGACAATATTTAATGCTTCAGTTTTTGTTGTTATTTTCATTTTTTGTTGAATATTTTTAATTAATTTTTATTCATACTTTTATTTTTTGAATCTAAGATACGTTCAATCTTTTCTATTTCAAAATTTACCTCAGAATTACTCAATATGGAACTCAACTCTTCAGTGGGATCTTTTGGATCTACATTTTTTAAAATGAAAATTATTTTGTAAGATTGAAGCTCAATTTTTCTTTTTTTTGAAAGATTCTTAATTTTTTTATTTTTTTTATCATCAAATTTTTTGTTTTCTTTTTCTAAATTTATATCTTTTTTATTTTCTGGAACATTTTTTGGCTCCACTACTTTTTTAATTTTTTCATTTTTTTTATCATCAAATCTTTTGTTTTCTTTTTCTAAATTTATATCTTTTTTATTTTCTGGAACATTTTTTGGCTTTACTACTTTTTTAATTTTTTCATTTTTTTTATCATCAAATCTTTTGTTTTCTTTTTCTAAATTTATATCTTTTTTATTTAATAAGTTATTTTGTAAATCTTCATTTTTGCTTGTTTTTTCTAAATCATTAAAACTACTTTCAAGAAAATTTCCAATCCTCCCTCCAGAGCATGATTGCAAGAAAATTAAAAACATTAATAAAAAAAATTCTTTTTTTTTTAAAATCATATTTTTTCTAACTTTTCTTTTTCCTTGTAGTTTTTTTATTACTAATCTTTGTTTTTTTTAAAATTGCGCCTTTTTTATCTTTTAGTTTTTCTTCTAAAAGAGATACTGCTTCAGCTATGGTAAATTTTTCTATCTCAGTATCTTTGGCAATCGAAACATTAGTTTTGCCACATTTTAAATAGACACCATATCTTCCATTTAATATTTGAATTTTTTCTTTAAAATCTTTCGGTTTTCCAAAGTCTTTAATTACCTCTTGTCCACCTCTACCCATTTTTGGCATCGCAAGAATTTCTAGTGCTCGTTTTATATCAACAGTAAAAACATCATCCTCTTTCTTTAAGGATCTATTTTCAGATTCAGATTCATTTTTAATCCATTTGATGTAAGGGCCAAATCTTCCTCTATCAGCTTCAACAATTCCTCCTTCAGGATGAACTCCTAACAATCTAGGTAAACTTAAAAGTACAAGCGCCTCATCTAGAGTTAGATCATCAGTTTTCAACTCTTTGGGTAATGAAGCTCTTCTTGGTTTAGCTTTATCTTGATCATTATTTCCCAATTGTACGTAAGGTCCATAAGGGCCAAATCTTAAAAAGACTTTTTCCCCAGTTTTCGGGTCAGTTCCAAGATCTGATGGGCCACTTAAAATTTGATCAACTTGCTTTATATCTAAATCTCCAGGAGTAATATCCATTGGAAGATTACCTTTAGCCTGAATTTCATTACCAGATTCATCAATTTTTGTACCCTCTAGCCAAGGTCCGTTAGAGCCTATTCTGACTACGCAAGGAAGGTCTTCGAAATCAACTTGTCTATAAGCTTTACCATCAATATCACCCTCTGTTTTCTGAACTTTTACCTCCAAACCATTTTTACCTTTATAGAAAGTTTCTAGGTATGGTAGCCACTCAAGATTACCAGAAGATATTTCATCCAATGAAGATTCCATTTTTGCAGTAAAAGTAGTATCAACCAGATCAGGAAAATGTTCTTCTAATAGAGCAGTAACAGCAAAAGCTGTAAACGTTGGAGCCAAAGTATTGGAAGATATATTCGCATAACCTCTATCAACTATGGTCCCAATAATGCTGGCATAGGTAGAAGGTCTCCCAATCCCTTCTTTTTCAAGAACTTTAACTAATGCAGCCTCTGTATATCTTGCAGGAGGTTTAGTTTCATGAAAAGTAGATTCCTTATTAGTAACTTTAAGACATGTTCCAGTTGTTAAGTTTGGGAGAATAATTTCTTGTTGTTCAAGGGATGAACTTGGGTCATCACTTCCCTCGACATAGGCTCTGAAGAATCCTGCGAAATCAATACTTTTCCCGCTCGATTTAAATAATCCATCCCCTACGCTTATTTCAGCATTAATCATTGTTAACCTAGCTTCCGCCATTTGACTAGCTACAGTTCTTTTCCAAATTAAATCGTAAAGTGATAAGTCTCTACCAGTTAGATTAGTTTCCTTTGGTGTTTTAAATACCTCTCCTGCCGGCCTAATAGCTTCGTGTGCTTCTTGAGCATTTCTTGCAGTTGAATTAAATTGTCTTGGTGAGTTAGATAAATATTCTTTTCCATACATAGAACTGACACATTCTCTAGCAGCTCTTGTGGCTTGTTCGGAGAGATGAACTGAATCAGTTCTCATATATGTTATGAAACCTCTCTCATATAGACCTTGTGCACATCTCATAGTTTCTCTTGCAGACAAACGAAGCTTCCTATTTGCCTCTTGTTGTAATGTGCTAGTTGTAAATGGAGGAACTGGCTTACGAGTGGATGGCTTTTTTTCGATTTTTGAGACTAACCAATCCTCTGAGGAAAAAGTCTTCAATAAATCATTTACTTGTTCTTCTCCAATTATTAAAGATTTATTTCCTTCTTTTAATTTACCGGTTTGTTCGTCGAAATCGGAACCGTTAGAAATTCTTTGACCGTTTAAACTGAATAATTTAGTTTCGAAAGTAATATTATCTTTAACTAGGGAAGCTTTAATCCCCCAGTAACTAGCTTTTTTAAAGGATCTTCTTTCTCTCTCTCGCCTAACAAGAAGTCTTACAGAAACTGATTGGACACGACCAGCTGATAGTCGGGGGGCTACCTTCTTCCAAAGTAAAGGAGATAATTCATATCCAAAAAGCCTGTCCAAGATTCTTCTTGTTTCTTGAGCCTGAACAAGTTCCATATCAATTTCTCTTGTTTGGTCTAAAGCTTTATTAATTGCCTTTTTTGTGATTTCATGAAAAACCATTCTCTTAGTTGGTATTTTAGGCTTAAGTATTTGCAAGAGATGCCAGCTAATACTCTCTCCCTCTCTATCTTCATCAGTTGCCAGTAATAGCTGGTTCGCACCTTTCAATGCATCTTTTAACTCTTTAACAACCTTTTTCTTATCTTTTGGAACTATATAAAGTGGTTCAAAATCTTCTGTTGTATTAACTCCTATCCTTGACCATTTTTCCTTTTTAACCGCAGCAGGTATTTCAGCAGCTCCTTTTGGAAGGTCTCTTACATGTCCCATTGAAGCGAGAACTTCATAATTAGAAGGCAAAAACTTTCTTATAGTTTTTGCTTTGGTGGGACTTTCAACAATAACAAGTGTGTGATCCAAGGTTTATTTCAAAAATTGGTGTTTTTGTTCTGTTAGGGCATATTATGATTATTTGAAGCTTTTTCAAGTATTTTCTTCTGAAAATTTCAAAAATCATACCCACAAATTATAATCAAGTTAAGATTAACTCTTAGACCCTTACAATCAAACATCTAATTTAATCCAATTTAATAAAGTGCCCAACGAAATCTTTACAATTAATTTAAATGCTCAAGCCATTATTCCAGAGGCTTTTATTTTATTAGGTATTGTTGGAACACTTCTTGTAGATTTAGCTGGAGAAAAAACTGCATCAAAATGGGCACCAATAATTACCTATTTATCAATTGGCAGCTCTCTCGTTAGTTTGGCATTGCAATGGAGTAATCCTGTAGAAAGCGCATTCCTTGGGTCCTTTAATTCAGATAATTTGGCAATCGCATTTAGAGCAATAATTTCTTTATCAACCTTAATATCTTTACTTATAAGTTGGCGTTATACAGAACAAAGTGGTAGCCCAATTGGCGAGTTTGCTGCGATAGTTCTTTCGGCCACCCTTGGAGCAATGCTTTTGTGTGGATCTACTGACCTTATTAGTGTATTTATATCTCTGGAAACTTTATCCGTAGCAAGTTACTTACTTTCTGGTTACCTCAAGAGAGATCCAAGAAGTTCAGAAGCGGCCTTAAAATACCTCCTTGTTGGATCAGCTGCTGCTGCGGTCTATTTGTATGGATCCTCTTTTCTTTATGGATTAAGTGGTTCAACAAACTTAACGACCATAGGTTTAGAAATTATCAATAAGCCATCCTTTATTACTTCACTAGCTCTTGTATTTGTCTTGTCAACAGTTGCCTTTAAAATTGCTGCTGTTCCCTTTCATCAATGGACTCCTGATGTATATGAGGGTTCACCTACACCTGTAGTAGCTTTTTTATCTGTTGGTTCAAAAACAGCGGGCTTTGCATTTGCAATAAGAATATTAAGCACAACTTTCTCTTCTTTTGACCAAGAATGGAAGCTTTTATTTACCATTTTAGCAATATTGAGCATGGCTCTAGGAAATGTTGTAGCTCTAGCTCAAACCTCAATGAAAAGGATGCTAGCTTACAGTTCTATTGGACAAGCAGGATTTGTAATGATTGGAATAGTA
>MWOU01000109.1 GCA_002025975.1 Prochlorococcus sp. HOT208_60m_813B04 | reverse complement strand
ATTCGGATGAAGATTATCTAAATATTCAATGCAATAACTTAATTTTTCGCCCTCTCTTATAACAGTTTCAGTAATTTGCGATGCCGCATTTTTAGGTGAAACTTTGAATAATCCTCCCTTTTGTTTTTTTATATATGCATATGCTGCTTGCCAACTACTTTCATGATCATTACCTCCATCTCTCATTTGACAGAAAATTTCCGCTCCAAAAGATCCAGCTTTAACTTTTAACGTCTGTAGTAAAAGAGGACTTATAATCCCTAGGGTTAAAAAAATTAATCCTTTATTAATTCCCTTCATTACATATAAGATTTCTATTTAAAAAATATCTTTTATTTTTGGGGATGTCTATAGAAATTTAAGATTTAATTACTCCAAATATATTTAAGCATTTCACAATTAAGGGAAGAATTAAAAGCACAGTAATTAATCTAACTGCGTGTAAAGTTGCTACTGCAGCTCCTACTCCGTATTCAGAACCAACGAGACTCATTCCGCTAATTCCTCCTGGTGCAGCTCCTAGAATTGTTGTTATTACATCTATTTTAAGTAATCTGCTTGTCCATAATCCGATTGCTAGTCCTGTAATAACTAAAGTAAAAGTTATTAATATGGCTGGCCTCCATAAGTTTTGAATATCAACTAATGACTCCTTTGTTAATGAAGTTCCAATGACTGTTCCAATTCCGATTTCTAAGATTGTTCTTGTGCCAATAGGCCACTCTGCTATATCGACTTTGCCACTTATACTAAGTATGCTTGCGCCTATTAAAGCACCTGCAAGAGGAGCAGCAGGAATACCTGTTTTTAGAGCTAAAGCTCCAAAAATACCACCTGCAATTAAATAATATAATAAATTTATGTTGGGCATAAATTTTAAAGATGTTTAATCATAATCTTAGAAAAAATTTTATTTGTTTAAGTTTATAGCCAAATAATATTTTTGGTTTTCTCTCGTAATGTCCCCTTTTGTTGGCATAATATAAACTAAAGGATGAATTTTTATGTCTTCACAAATTTCACATAAAGATAATAAAAACCGCATAAAGAAAAAATTATCTTTTTTTGAGGGTGGTCACCAGCTTGAAAAATTAGAGTTTGCTCTTGCAATAGCACAAACTAACGGTGATGAAAAAAAATCAATTGTTCTGAGAAAAAAGATTGTTGAATTAGGTGGAAATATTGAAGAGCCAGGCACTTAACTTAACTTCCCTCAAGATATTTAGATGCCACAACTAATGCCTCACCAGCTTGTTCAGCTGTGATTTTACCGAGGTCGAGAAGTGTATTACTAATAGCAGAAACAACGGTAATAATATCTCTACCATTTACATAACCCAAATGTCCAACTCTAAATATTTTCCCCTTTAAATGATCTTGACCACCAGCAAGTAAAATATCAAAATTATTCTTTATTGTTTTTCTAAATTCTTCAGCATCCATTCCTTCAGTTTTTATTGCAGTAACGGAAGGGCTTAAATACTTTTCATCAGCAAATAACTTTAGATTCAAAGCCTTGACAGCATTGCTCATTGCTAATTTATGTTTATTGTGCCTGATAAAAATGTTATCTAAGCCTTCTTCTTTCATCATTTTTAAAGCTTCATCTAAAGCAAAAACCAAATTAACTGCTGGAGTATAAGGATTACTGTTACTTGAAAGACTTTTTCTGTAGGATTTTAAATTTAAATAAAATTTTGGTAAATTAGATTTTTCTGCAGCTTCCCATGCTTTTTGGCTCATTGTTATAAAACTAAGCCCTGGAGGTATCATATATCCCTTTTGTGATCCTGAAGCAACGATATCTAATTTCCATTTATCTACTGGTACATTGCAAGCTCCAAGACTTGTAACACAGTCAACAATTGATAATGCTGTGTTGTGTTCGCGAATATATGAGCTTATAGTTTCTAGATCATTAATTACACCTGTTGATGTTTCAGAATGAGTTAAAATAACTGCTTTTATTGCTTTTTGTTTATCTTCTTCTAACACCTTTTTGAATTCTTCTGGATGAAGTGGAGCACCCCATTCGGAAGCAATTTTTATTACTTCTAGACCAAATTCTTTAGCAACTTTT
This sequence comes from Prochlorococcus sp. HOT208_60m_813B04, assembly GCA_002025975.1. GTDB lineage: Bacteria > Cyanobacteriota > Cyanobacteriia > PCC-6307 > Cyanobiaceae > Prochlorococcus_A. Next base: position 84,232 of record MWOU01000109.1, on the reverse strand, counting down.
ACCCATCTTTCTCCAAATTTTCCATTTTCTCCACAGATAACTTTATCACCTTTACTTAAAGTATTAATTATTCCAGCCTCCATCGCTGCAGTACCACTTCCAGTAATTGTTAGAACATCATTTTGAGTTTGATGAAGCCACTGTAAATTTTTAGTAGTACTTTCTACGAGATCTTGGAATTCTTTACTGCGATGACCAATCGGATGCCTACTTAATGCTTGTAAAACTTTTTCTGGAACTGGTGTTGGTCCAGGGATCATCAATGATAATTTTTGTTGTATGGCCACTTTTTGTGAAATAGGTCATTCTTAGATTAGTTCTCATTATATATTTTTCAATTACTTGATTTGAAAAAAGGATTTTCTTTACCTTTGTGGGTTGCTGGAGCTGCTAGGTCAGCATTAAAAAAACTAGTAGGCTTACCATTTTCGAATTATGAACTAATAAAAATTCCTAATGAAAAAAAAGAAATAAAAATCGAGATTCATTCTGTTGGCTTACTTAAAGATGAATCGCATGCTTTAGGAATTGCTTTTGCAAAGTCTGGCTTAGATCTTGACTTAACACAAAATTTAGAAATATGGACAATAGCTTCTTTAGAAAAAATTTCCTTTAATAATTCTGTTCAAACAATTCCAATCAATATTATTGCAGGATATGGTGTAGGTATAAAAAAGGATACATCAGAGATATGTATTTCTAATTTTGCAAAAGAAGTTTTATATGAAAATTTATTAGATAGTATTCCTGAGGGCTTTACTTTGAAATTAGAAATTATTTTTCCAAATGGGGTATTTTTAGCTGAAAGAACAAGTAATAAGTCATTTGGTATCGTTGATGGATTATCTATAATTGGTACTTCTGCTGAGACTTATTCGAGTGCTTCACCTGATCAATTAGAAGAGGCTAAAAATGACCTAACAAAGTTAATTCAAAATGATTTTAAAGGGGAAGTTGTTTTTGTTATTGGTGAAAATGGATTAAATTTGGCAAAAACTCATAATGTTAATTTACCAATTATCAAAATTGGAAATTGGATTGGACCTTTATTAGTTGATGCTGCAATAAAAAAAGTTAAAACTGTAATTCTTTTTGGTTATCACGGAAAATTAATTAAATTAGCAGGTGGTATTTTTCATACACATAACCATTTAGCTGATGCAAGAATTGAGATTCTTGTTTATTTAGCTGTTCAAGAAAAGTTGCCACCTGAAATAATAGAAGAATTATCTCTGTTGGATAATATTGACGATGCATTACAAATTCTTGAAAGATTTAATAAATCTTTGGCTGATAAATTATTCAAGAATCTATCAAATACGATTGAAAAGCGTTCTTATGCTTATGTAAATAGGTATCTTAAATCTAATATGGAAATCGCATCAATTATTTTTGATAGAAAAAGGAAAATAAGGTGGGCTGGAATTTACGGTAATAATTATATTTCTTATTTTCAACAGGATTAATTTGTTATTCATTATGCTTTTCTTAATAAATTGAGCTAATTTTTATACATGAGTCAAACATCTTTAAAAAAAGAACGAGATCCTTCAATATTAATATTAGATTTCGGATCTCAATATTCTGAATTGATTGCAAGAAGAATTAGAGAAACAAATGTTTATTCTTTTGTAGTAAGTAATCGTATTTCAATTGAGGAAATTAATAATATTAATCCTAAAGGGATTATTTTGAGTGGAGGCCCAAATTCTGTATATGAGCAAAATGCTCCTAAGTGTGATGAAAAAATTTTTAATTTAGGAATTCCTATTCTAGGCATATGCTATGGAATGCAATTAATGGTAAAAGAACTTGGAGGATCTGTTATTTCAGCAACCAAAAAGGCTGAATATGGTAGAGCACCAATAAATATAGATCAAGAATCTAATCTCCTGTCTAATGTAGAAGATAAATCTATTATGTGGATGAGTCATGGCGATTCTATTAATTGTTTGCCTGATGGATTTAATAAAATTGCGCATACCGAGAATACACTTCATGCTGCAATTGCAAATGAGGTAAAGAAATTATTTGGCGTACAATTTCATCCTGAAGTTATTCATTCCCAGTTTGGGATGACGGTAATTAAAAATTTTGTTTATAAAATTTCTTGTTGTGCTGCTGACTGGACAACCGAAACCTATATAGAGGAAACTATTCCCAGAATAAGAGAGCAAGTTGGCAATAAAAAAGTATTGCTTGCCTTATCTGGAGGCGTCGATTCCTCAACTCTTGCTTTTCTTCTAAATAAAGCAATTGGAAATCAGCTTACATGCATGTTTATAGACCAAGGTTTCATGAGAAAAGGTGAACCAGAATTTTTAATGAATTTTTTTGATAAGAAGTTTCATATAAAAGTTGAATATATAAATGCAAGGGAAAGATTTATTTCCAAATTACAAGGAATAACTGATCCAGAACAAAAAAGGAAAATTATAGGTGAAGAATTTATTAGAGTGTTTGAAAAAGAAAGTAATAGATTGGGACCTTTTCAGTATTTAGCTCAAGGTACTCTCTATCCAGATGTTATTGAAAGTGCTGGTACTAATATTGATCCAAAGACTGGTGAAAGAATAGCTGTAAAAATAAAGAGTCATCATAACGTGGGTGGATTGCCAAAAGATCTACAATTTAAATTGGTTGAGCCATTAAGAAAACTTTTTAAGGATGAAGTTCGCAAAGTAGGAGCTTCTTTAGGTTTGCCGGATGAAATTATAAAAAGACATCCATTCCCAGGCCCGGGATTAGCTATAAGAATTTTGGGAGAGGTAAATAATGAAAAACTTGATTGTTTAAGAGATGCAGACTGGATAGTAAGAGACGAAATTAAAAAAGCTGGTCTTTACAATGATATTTGGCAAGCTTTTGCAGTATTGCTACCGGTTAAAACTGTTGGAGTTATGGGAGATAAAAGGACTTATTCATGGCCAATAGTTTTACGTTGTGTATCAAGTGAGGATGGTATGACAGCGGATTGGTCAAAAATTCCTTTTCAGATTTTGGAGAGGATTGCGAATAGAATCGTAAACGAAGTGACCTCTGTCAATAGAGTTGTTTATGATATTACAAGTAAACCTCCTGGAACTATTGAGTGGGAGTAAGTTAACAAATCTTTTAAAATTTAATACTTTTATTTATGTAAAAATATTTTTAAATGAAATATTAATTGTAATGAGCGAGATTATTAAATTAAGTAGATCTACTGTTGAGAAATATCTTAGTTGTCCTAGATGTTGTGTACTTGACAAAAAATATAAAATAAAACCACCATCATTACCATTTACTCTCAATATTGCTGTAGATAATTTATGTAAAAATGAATTTGATTACTACAGAAAAATTCAAGAGCCTCATCCTTTATTTATTGAATATGGTATTGATGCTGTTCCTTTTAAACACAAAGATCTAGAACTTTGGAGAAGTAATTTTCGAGGTATAAGATATAAGTCAATTGAACACAATTATGATTTTGGTGGAGCTGTTGATGATATTTGGCAGAAAAAAAATGGTGATCTTATTATTGTTGATGTAAAAGCAACAGCTAGAAATAATTTTGATTGGTCTGAGACTTTTAAAAAATACGAATATGCAAAAGCTTATAAGAGACAATTAGAAATGTATCAATGGTTATTTAAAAAAAACGGTTTTAAAGTAGCTAAAGAAGCTTATCTTTTATATTTCAATGGAAAGAAAAATGAAGAGTTATTTAATAACCGATTAAATTTTGACGTACATCTAATTAAATTAGATTGTTCTACTGAATGGGTAGAAAATAAGATAGTTGATACGGTGAATTTATTACGTTCGGATAATTTTCCCAAACCCTCTTTAAATTGTGAATACTGTAATTATCTAAAGAAACGTTGGCAGTTATCGACAAATTAATACTTATAGGATAATTTTTTCATATTTCTGGAAAAAATGTGAATAAAAGATAATCTTTAGTTAGATTATTAATTTAGACTTTTGATAAATTCGAAAAATTCTGAAAGAAAGATAACTAATCATCTTCAACAAGATGTAGTTAAAGTTTCTGGTAAAACAATTTTTATTAATCCTTTTTTATATTGGCGGAGATTTGATGAAAATACCAATAGATGGCTTAGAGAACCTGGTCAAATGTCAGAAGATCAAATTACACCAAACAGGAACCGTTTTTATCCAGAGATAGAGTGGGCTGATTTAAGTCATGAGCAAAAGATTATAAAAGATGCAACTGTTGAGATGTTTTTAAAAACTCTTGAATTGATAAGTACATTTCATCCTTATCTTAGTTCTGGACAATTATTAGAAGTGGAGAGAAAAATGGCGATCATAAAAAAGATACCTTTTGAAAAGTGGGTGACAAAATCTTTCGCTAAAAAAGCGAGATTATTAGAAAATGAAAAAAGAAAATTTCAAAGAGACAGATTTTTTAGTAGTTGGAAGGAATGGTTTGGTCTTGTAAATACTCAACAAGCTATTTTGCCATTAATAGTCACGATATTTGTTTCTTCTTTTATTGGATGGTCTTTAGGAATATCAAAGAATAGTTGTAATCCTTATTTTGAACAAAATATAGATCAATTAAATTAACTTGTTTTTCATATTTTTTAAGTATCTAAGTAAAAATAATTATGAAAAAATATATTTTTTATTTAAAATTATCTTAAATAAAGAATTGCTTAAAAGAGTATAATTTTTATGTGCGAAAATTTTAATTCAGATAATCTTGAAAAAGATGAATCTAATCTTAACAATGAAGAATGTGATTATAAAGATTTAAACACTAGACTTAAAGAGATAAAATCAATTATCGCCTTATTGGAAAAAACAATATTTAAATAAATTTTATATTTTTGATAAAAACAAGTCCTAAAAAAAAACTTATTTCTTTAAAGAGACAACCTTTAGTCTTACTCATTTTTTCTTCTATTTCTTTTTTATTAATTCTTTTTAGGTTAATTTTTTTACAACTTTTAAATTATGAATCATTTAAGAAGATGTCAGACGAGAATAGGATCAGACTTATTGCCTCACAGCCAATACGCGGAAGAATACTAGATAAAAATGGTTATGTTTTAGCAGATAGTAGACTTAAATATTCTTTAATAATAAAGCCTCAATCTGTTAATAAAAGAAACTGGGAAAAACATAAATTAAGAATTTCTTTTTTGTTAGACATTGATAGTAATGTAATTCAAAAAAAATTTTCTGATGGTCTAAAAAATCAAAAACTTTCAGTAACTATTCTTGATGATTTAAGTGTAGATCAATTAATAAAATTCAAGGAAAATGAAGTTAATTTAAGTAGTTTTGAAATAGCTACCAAATTAATTAGAAATTATCCTTACAAATCTCTTGCTGCCCATGTAATTGGTTATACTCAGCCAATTACTGAATTAGAATATAAATTCTTATCTAAGAAGGGTTATAAATTAAATGACTTAATAGGAAGAACAGGAATCGAGTACGTTTACGAAGATTTTATAAGAGGTGAATGGGGTGGAGAAATGGTTGAAGTAAATTCAGTTGGAAAATTTCAAAGATCTTTGGGCATAAAACCTCCAGTACAAGGTAATGATATTGAACTAACTATCGACCTTAATCTGCAATTAGTTGCTGAGGAAGTTCTTAAAGGCAAAAAAGCTGGAGCGATAATAGTGATGGATCCAAGAGATGGAGCAATAAGAGCTATGGTAAGTAGGCCGAATTTTGATTTGAATTTTTTTTCAAAAGATTTTAAGCCTGAAAAAGAATATAATAAAATATTCAATTCTCCTGAAAAACCTCTTTTTAATAGGGCATTAAATGCTTATGATCCAGGAAGTGTTTGGAAAATTGTAACTGCTTTAGCGGGATTGGAAAGCGGCAAATTTCCAAGTGATACCATGTTAGATACGAAACCATGTATTACTTATGGGAGTCAATGTTTTAGAGAGCACAATGATTTAGGCTTTGGTGTAATAGGCTATGAAGATGCTTTAAGAGTTTCTAGTAATACATTTTTTTATCAAATAGGTTATGGAGCAGGAGTTGATGAAATTCATGAGATTTCCAGAAAGCTGGGTTTTAATTCTTTATCTGGAATTGAAATTGCTGAACAAGAAAATATGGGCTTAGTAGCTAGTAGTCAATGGGCTAAGGATGGTAGAGGATGGGGGCAACCAGGAAGAACTCCTTGGGTTCCAGAAGATATTGCGAGTATGTCTATTGGACAATTTGTAGTTCAAGTCACTCCAATTCAGATAGCTAGAGCATATGCAGCGATTGCAAATGGAGGTTATCTAGTTAACCCACATTTGACTAAAAAAGATAAAGAAAGTCTCTTAGATAAAAAACGTATCCTAATTGACATTGATCCACAAAATATTCAATTGATAAAAAATGGTCTCAGGAAAGTAGTAGAGTCCGGCACAGGAGTATCAATTAATTATGGAGTTACAAATTTACCTCCAGTGTCAGGTAAAACAGGAACTGCTGAAGATGGTGAAGGTGGCTCAGATCACGCTTGGTTCGTTTGCTTTACACCCTCTGAAAATAGCGAGTTACTTGTAGTTGCTTTTGCACAGAATACTCCTGGTGGTGGATCTGTTCACGCCCTACCAATGGCAAGAGAAATTTTAAAAGTTTGGAATGAGAAAAAATGAGATTAATTTTTAGCTATTAAAAGTTTATGTTTTTAATTTTTTCATTTGTAAAAGTCTTTGAATAATATCTTCAATAGTTTTTGTATCTATAGGTTTACTATATGACGACAAAAGTTGTCTTCCTAATACTTGACTTCCTAAATGCACTAATTGAATTCGTAATGAGGTTAGTAGTTCTAACCCTATGCCACCAGAAAATGTTGCAATTGCAATCGGTTGACCATTAAATAAATTCCTAAAGTCATCTCCCGAAATAGATAGCCATGCTATGAAGTTCGAGAGAATGGGAGGTATAGATCCATTATATTCAGGAGCACAAATCACCCACCTTTCAATCTCGAAAAGCTTTTTTTTTAATTCTTCTATTTCATTTGGAATATTTTCTTTGCTGTGAATTCTTGGATTAAATAATGGAATATCAAGAGTAGTAAGATCTAAAATTTCAGAACTTATTTTCAGTTCATTACTTTTTTCAAGAAATTTTTCAGAAAGTTCTAGATTTTTACCACAACTAGCTGTAATGATTATTAGATCTTTTGTTTCAGTCATAAATTAGATAAATAAATTTAATAGTTAGCACCTGTTTTGCGGTGATGAACTGCCGTTAAACTATCGGATTTTAGTATATTACCGTGTAGTACTTCGGCGTAAATTACCCAATGATCTCCACATTCCATTCTCTCTTTTACAGAAGCATCTAACCATGCTAACGATTCAGGAATTATTACCTGTTCATTAGGAGTTAATTCAATATTTAATCCTTCAAATCTATCTTCTCCTGGGGCAAAGGGTTTAGTGAATCTTTTCAAAGGTTCTTTAAAATCTTTTTCACTTAAAATATTTAATGCAAATGAATCTCCAACTTGAAGTAGAGACTCTACAGATCTATCTTTTGCTACTGCAATACTTAATCCCGGTGGAGAAAAACTTGCTTGACTAACCCAGGATGCAAGCATAGCTCCTCTAATATTATTCTCATGTTTTCCTTTAGAGGCAGTTAGAACACAGAGTGAGCCAATTACTCTTCCAAGGGCTTGTAACTTTGGATCCGTTTTACTTGTAATCATTCCAGTATCTGATTTTCTAGGTTTTTTCTTAGCTTTCTTGATAATTTTTCTCCCAAAGTGAGTTCCTATCTCTTCTAGCTCTTTAATTTTTGGTTTATTTGGACTGAATTTAATTCTTATAGGATCAAAACTAAACTGAAAACCGCCGTCTTTTAATTTTGATTCAAGTAAATCTATTGCCTCGCCGCTCCAGCCAAAACTACCAAAAATCCCAACAGGTTTATCTCTATTGCCTTCAGATAACAATGTCCCTAGTGCACTTACTATTGGCGTTGGAGCGTGCCCCCCAAGTGTGGGAGATCCTATTAAATATCCATCAGCATTTTGGATGGATTTTATAAGTACATCATTTGATGTAAATTCACAATTAATACTTTCTACTTCAACAGAAGTTCTATTTATCCCTTTGGCCAAAGCATCACCTATGGAGGCTGTATTTCCATAAGCACTTGCATAAATAAGAGCGATTTTAGGATTATTTGTTGAGAGATTTTCACCCCATCTAATGTAGTCATTTAAAAAGCTTTTTAAGCTATATTCGATAGCTGGACCGTGTAATGGTGCAATAGTTTTAATATCATAATCTGCAATTTTTTCAGTTATTGATATTACTTGATTAGACATTGGTGCCATCAAACAATCATAAAAGTGCTTTCTATCAGTTTCTGTACTAATTCGATTTGTCTCAGACCAATATTCAGATGCAATGTGTGCAGAGAAAATTTTTTCACTTAGAAGTATTTCTTGATTACGTTCATAAATTATTAGTCCTCCAGGCCAACGTGCAGTTGGAATAGGAATTAACTCTAGTGAGATATTGTCTAATTCTAAATTAAGTTCTTTTTTGATTATGTTAATTTCAGGTAATTGAATATCAACGAATTCTTTTAAGTTAGGATTTCTTTGATTCCAAAGTTCGCTAATAAGTTTATAACCTGGATTAGAGCAAGTTATAGTTAAGTCTTTAAATTGCTTACTAACGTTTTTTATAGTTTCTATGATTTGGGGATTTATATGTCCAGAGATGACGTTAATCTTTTCTAATTTATATTGATTAAAAAAGTTAGATATTATCTCATTAAATGAATTTAAATATTGTTTCTCAGGTGGATGAATAATAAAAAGTTCTTCATGACTTTTAATGAAAAAAGTATTAAAAGAGGTTCCTTTTTCAAGGTTAAATTCAAGTTCAAATCTTTCTTTATTTTGGTCTAAGAATCTTACACAAGAAAAATTTTCGGTAATTTCAAATTCTGATAAGTTTTGATTTTCTGCAAGTAAGCCTATATTAATTTCTGACATTTTAAAGACTTATTTTTTAATAGTGATTAGCAACTTTTCTGTGATGAACTGCTGTCTTGCATGATAAGTCAGAAACATTACCATTTTCAACAATTCCGTAAATTATCCAATGGTCTGGAGTCTCAAGCCTGGAACTAACTTTACAATCTAAAAAGGCGAGTGAATCTGAAAGAACTGGTCCTCCTTCTGCGATATTGCTAATTACATCTACATCTGCAAATCTATCAGCTCCAGGGGCAAATCTTTTTAAAAAATGTCTGAACATTTTTTGATAGTTATCTTCTCTCAGAATATTCACAACAAAACCTTTCCCAACTTGCATATATGATTCAATCGCTCTATCTTTTGCTACTGCAACTGTAATACCCGGTGGAGAAAAGCTTGCTTGACTAACCCAACTTGCGACCATTGCACTTTGTCTAAATGTAGAACCTTCGCCTTGACTCGCTGTAACTACATATAATCCACCACTTAATCTACCTAACGCTTTATCTAAATTTGAATCAAGGCTCTTCATAGAGGCAATATTCTTCTTTTTATTGATCAATTGACCCAAGTCAGTTCCAGCTTCTTCGAATTGTTGATAAACAATCGGATCTGGAATATTTTTAACTCTTAGGGGAGAGAAAGCTTCTTTTTGACCAAGTTCTCTTAATTTATTTGCTAAGGAATCTATGGGTTCATCATTTCCACCAAATGCATCATAAACTGCAGTAAATTGTTTTGGCTTTAGTGCTGCAAATAAAGTACCGAGAGATTCTTTTAATTCATTATCTGAGTCTACAGGCCATGTGGGAATGACTACTGCTTTTGATTCGGAAATTAAACTTGTTAATTCTTGCGGGTCAGAAGATCTTAGATCAATTAACTGAACCTGAGCATCTGCTTTGCATATTCCATGAGATATCGCTTGACTGAGTCGATCACAATAACCATAGTCGCTTATGTAGCAGACTGACACAAAATCATTGCCTTTGCTTTTATTGCTACTCCATTCTAGATATTTTCCTTTCCAAAAATTGACCTGATTATGGAGCAAAGGCCCATGACCAACAGCTATTGTTTTTAATTCAGGTAGCTTATCTATTCTTTTAATTGCCTGCATAACGCTTCTAGCGTTTGGACCCATAAGGCAATCGTAATAAAAACGGAAATCATCGTATATTTCTTTTTGATCAGTGTCAAAAAATTCGTCAGAACAATAATGGAGTCCAAAAGCATCGCATGTATAGAGAACATTTGTGCTGTGATCGTATGAAAATATGGTATCTGGCCAATGCAAATTTGGTGCACTTATAAATTCAATATTATGTTCTAAACCACTCTTAGGATTAGTTCCGAGATTTAAAAACTCTCCACTCTTAACCTCTAGACGTTTAAAGGGAATATGTATTTGATCTTCAATAAATTTAAGTGCTAATTTTGATCCAACTACTGTGATATTTTGATTTAATTCTAAAAGATTACCTATTAAACCAGAATGATCAGGTTCAGTATGGCTAGTAATTAGATAATCAACTTCTTGCGGATTTACCTTTTTCAGTAATTCTTCAAACCATAATTCTTTAAACTTTGCGTGACTAGTATCAATAATTGCTAGTTTCTCGCCTTTAATAATAAAACTATTGTAAGTAGTTCCATTTCTTAAACCAAATTCAATATCAAATCTACTGCGATCCCAATCCAAAGATCTTATGGCACAAGAATCATCAGCAAAGTTTTGAGATTGAACCGTCAACTTGTTATTAGTTTGTGCCAATTTAGAATTACTTGTCTGAGCAGAGGCTATCATAGAATAATTAGCTTTATAAATTAACTTTAGTTATATAGAATATAAATTCGCGTGATTATCTTTGCGAAATAACCGAAATTACGCTTTTCTTTAATTTTTAATCTTCTTATTCTGGATAAATGACATCTCAATTAATTAAAAAAATAATTACTGGAGATGAGATAAGAAATGCTTTTTTAAAATTTTACAGTGAAAAATTACATAAAATCATTCCAAGTGCATCTTTGATTCCAGATGACCCTACGGTTATGCTCACAATTGCTGGAATGCTACCTTTTAAACCAGTTTTTTTAGGTTTAAAAGAAAGACCATCTAAAAGGGCTACATCTAGCCAAAAGTGCATCAGAACAAACGATATAGAAAACGTTGGAGTTACAGCTAGACACCACACTTTTTTTGAAATGCTTGGTAATTTCTCTTTTGGAGATTATTTTAAACGAGAGGCTATTCAATGGGCTTGGGAATTAGTTACTAATATTTATCAACTTTCTGTTGAAAATATAATTGTAAGTGTTTTTTACGAAGACGAAGAGTCTGCAAAAATTTGGAGAGATGAAATTGGTATTCATCCAGATAGGATAGTCAAACTAGGTGAGGAAGATAATTTTTGGTCATCTGGCAAAACAGGTCCATGTGGACCTTGTTCAGAACTTTATTATGATTTTCATCCTGAAGTGGGTCTGCATAATATTGATTTAGAAGATGGAGATCGTTTTATTGAATTTTATAATCTTGTTTTTATGCAATATAATCGTGACCCTAATGGAAAATTGACAGATTTAAAATTTAAAAATATTGATACAGGAATGGGTCTTGAAAGGATGGCTCAAATACTACAAAAAAAGCAAAATAATTATGAGACAGATTTAATTTTTCCTATTATTCAAAAAATTTGTGAGATTGCAAATATTGATTATTTTTCTTCAGATGATAAAAACAAAATTTCTTTAAAAATCATTGGTGATCATACAAGAGCTGTTATTCATTTAATTTCTGATGGAGTATCAGCAAGTAATCTCGGTAGGGGATATATATTAAGAAGGCTTATTAGAAGAATGGTCAGACATGGCAGATTATTAGGTATAACAAATGAATTTTTACCTCATATTGCTACTGTCGGAATTAACTTAATGCAAAATAATTATCCTGATTTAAAAAATAATAATGATTTAATTTTGAATGAGATAAAAATTGAAGAAATAAGATTTAGGGAAACTCTTGAAAGAGGAGAGAAATTGCTAGATGAGTTAATTTCTTCAGGGCAGAAATTAATTTCTGGTTTTAAAGCTTTTGAACTTTATGATACTTATGGATTTCCTCTAGAACTTACTGTAGAAATTGCTGAAGAACATCGTATCAGTGTAGATGTAAAGGGTTTTGAAGAAGAAATGAATGTACAAAAAGAGAGAGCTAAAGCTGCTTCAAGTAATATTGATTTAACATTAGAGGGATCATTAGAGCGAGAAATAGATCTTTTTAACAAAACTGTTTTTAATGGTTATGATTCACTCCTTTCGGAAGCTGAAATAAAGGGTATATTCTTGGATTCAACATTAGTTAAGGAAGCAAGTGAAGGCCAGAAAGTTTTAATTGTTCTTGATCAGACAACTTTTTATGGAGAATCTGGCGGGCAAGTTGGTGATATTGGAACGATATTTTCAAACGATATTGAGGTCTTGGTTGATAATGTCATGCGAAAGAAAAATGTTTTTTTACATTATGGAACGATCAAAAAAGGAAAATTAACTATTGGACAAAAAGTTAAGACTAATGTTAGCTCCTCTAATAGAGCTAAAGCTGCTGCAAATCATACAGCTACTCATTTATTACAATCTGCACTTAAATCAGTTATTAATGAAAGTGTTGGACAAAAAGGTTCATTAGTAGCTTTTAATAAATTACGATTTGACTTTAATTCCTCTAATCCTATTTCTAAAGATCAAATTTCTAAGATTGAGACTTTAGTTAATTCTTGGATTATGGAAAATCATGCCCTAGAAATAAAAAATATGTCTAAGAGTGAGGCTCTTGAAAAGGGCGCTGTCGCCATGTTTGGAGAAAAATATGATGATGAAGTGCGCGTTGTTAATGTACCAGGAGTTTCAATGGAACTTTGTGGTGGTACACATGTTAAAACTACATCCGAATTAGGTTCTTTCAAAATAATTAGTGAGGAAGGAATCTCAGCTGGAGTAAGAAGAATCGAAGCATTATCAGGCCAATCAGCATTAGAATATTTCAGTGATAGAAATGCATTAGTAAACCAACTTAGTGATTTGTTAAAAGCAAATCCTAATCAACTTTTTGAAAGGGTTAATAATTTGCAAGCAGAGCTTATTAATAAGAATAAAGAGATACAAAAAATGAAAGATGAAATTGCGTATTTTAAATACTCTTCTATAAAATCATCTGCAGAAATAGTAAATTCTTTTTCAATTTTAGTAAATCAGATTGATGGCTTAGATGGGAATTCTTTGCAATCTGCAGCACTTAATTTAACTTCTCATTTGGGAAATAAAGCAATAGTGATTCTTGGGGGAATACCAAATCCAGAAAATAGAAAGTTGTTATTTGTAGTTTCTTTAGGTGATGATGCAGTAAAAATAGGATTGCATGCAGGTAAATTAATTAATGAGATTGCAAGAATTTGTTCGGGAGGTGGAGGAGGAAAGCCTAACTTTGCTCAAGCAGGTGCTAAAGATATTGATAAGTTAAGTGATGCTTTAGATTATGCTAAAAATTATTTGCAAAAAACATTAGCTAGTCATTCTGATAAATAACTACTTTTTCTGAGACTAATTTCGATTTGATCCATTAATTTCCTTGCTTCTTCAATAGTTAATTTTTTTTGATCAATCGCTGATTCAGTATTAATTCTTATAGATTCAACCAAAGAAGCTGAACTGTAATCTAATAATTGTAAAATTTCAGATTTACTGTCCTCTTTAATAATATTTCTGACCTTATATGAATTATCTTGATTTATGTCTATATGAACAACGTTGGTACTACCAAATAAATTGTGCAAGTTTCCTAATGCTTCTTGATAGGCTCCAGTCATAAAAATTCCAATTAGGTAATCTTTATCTTCTTCTGGCTTATGCAAATTTAGTAGTGATTTAATTTTTCCATTATCAATAAAATTATTTAGTTTCCCATCTGAATCACAAGTTAAATCTGCAAAGTTGCCTTTGCAGAACGGCTCCTCTAAGTGCCTATGTATTGGTACTATTGGAAAAATTTGATTTATTGCCCAGCTATCAGGAATAGATTTAAATATAGATAAATTTGCATAATAAGTTGATGCAAGAGTTTCTGTAATTTCAGATAAATCAGGGTGATTGATTTCATCATTATTCAGGTTATTAGAAATTTCTTTTGCGCAAGCCCAAGTAAGTTCTTCAGCATAAGCTCTTTCTGCCAAACTTAAAAATCCTAATCTAAAAGCGACTAAGCAATCTTCTTTAAACTTTTTTGCATCATTCCATAGTTCAATTATTTGAGATAAATTTATTTTTTTATTTTTAAGTTTTTTTAATTCATAGAAAGTATCAAGTAAATTTGAAATTATTAATTGTTGATTTTTTTTATGAAAAATTTGTAGTTTGGAGCTGACATGACTTGTTCCTAAGACATTAAAAATTAAAACTGAACAATGACTAATTATTGCTCTTCCACTTTCTGAGATTATGGTTGGATGCTTGATATTATTTAATTCACATGAATCCTTAATAGTTGCAATTACATCGTTAGCATAATTTTGGAGAGAATAATTAGTAGAAGTGTTGGAGGAGGTTTTAGTTCCATCAAAATCTATTCCTAATCCACCCCCAACGTCGATATATTGCATTGGGGCTCCTAGTTTGCATAGTTCAACATATATTTGACTCGCTTCTTGTAATGCGTCTTTGATCACAGCAATATCACTTATTTGACTGCCTATATGAAAATGGAGCAATTTCATTTCGTTGATAAGATTTGCTTCTTTTAGTTCTTTTATTGTCAACATAATTTCTGGGATTGATAATCCAAATTTGGAATTATCTCCAATAGATTTACCCCACCTACCACTACTTTTACTTGATAATTTTGCTCTTATTCCTATCAATGGAGTCGCGTTAAGTTCTTGAACTGCTTGAATAATTCTTTTTACCTCATCTCGTTGTTCAATAACTATTATTGGATTTTTGCCGAGTTTTCTGGCCAAAGTAGCAATTTCAATATATTTTTTATCTTTATATCCGTTGCATATTAATAATGAATTTTGGTTTTCAAGAAGTGCAAGGCCAATTAATAGTTCTGATTTACTACCTACTTCTAAACCAAAATTCCATTGGCTACCAAACTCTATTATCTTTTCTAGGACATTTTTCTGTTGATTACATTTGACAGGAAAAACGCCTTGATAAATGTTCTTATATTTATAGGTTTTTATTGCTTTTAAAAAAGAGTCATGTAATGCATTTATTCGATCTTTCAAGATATCATTAAATCTTATGATTAATGGAGGATTTATTTCTCTACTCTTAAGTTCTTTGACAAGCTTAAAAAGATCAATCTTATTTTCAGATTTTATATCTTTAGTTACTGATATATTTCCTTTGGAATTTATAGAAAAATATTTATCTCCCCATTTGTCTATGTTATAAGTCGAAATACTATCTTCAATAGTCCATATATTCTTGAATTTTTTTGGCTCAAAATTGGTCAATTTATGTCTTAGTGATTAATAAATGTTTTTGAAAATAACTTAAAACAATATCTTTTATTTTAATGATTACTTGCCAAGTTACCACCCAAAAGTTGAATATACATAGAGTGATTATTAACTAAATGACCAAAGAGAGAACCTTTATTGCAATTAAACCAGATGGAGTTCAAAGAGGATATGTTTCTGAGATTATTGGCAGATTTGAAAAAAAAGGATTTAAATTGGTTGGATTAAAGCAATTAATTCCTTCAAAAGAACTTGCTCAAAATCATTATGGAGTACATAGAGAAAGACCCTTTTT
This sequence comes from Prochlorococcus sp. HOT208_60m_813B04, assembly GCA_002025975.1. Classification (GTDB taxonomy): domain Bacteria; phylum Cyanobacteriota; class Cyanobacteriia; order PCC-6307; family Cyanobiaceae; genus Prochlorococcus_A. The sequence goes on along the minus strand of MWOU01000109.1, from coordinate 68,430 downwards.
TGGTGATTTAGTTGACTTTATTTCAAGTGGTCCTGTTGTAGCAATGGTGTGGGAAGGCGAAGGAGTTATTTTAAGTGCTAGAAAACTAATAGGTGCAACAAAACCTCTGGAAGCAGAGCCTGGAACAATTAGAGGTGATTTAGCTATTGATATTGGGAGGAATATTATTCATGGTTCTGATGGAGAAGATACAGCAAAATTTGAAATTGATCTATGGTTTAACGAAGAGGAATTATGTGAGTGGGAAACTTCTGATTCGAAATGGCGATCTGAAAATTAAAATTTAAATCGCAAATCTATCTAAACTAAATTTTTCTAAAAAGCTTTTCTCTATTTCTTTGAGATTTTTATTTTGAACTATTTTCAAAAGAAGATCACTTGTTATTGCAGAAAATAAAACTCCATTTCTGTAATGTCCTGTAGCTATATAAAGATTTTCAATTTTTGATTTTCCAATTATTGGTTTTAGATCTGGTGTGCAAGGTCTAAAGCCCCACCAATGTTCCATTTGTGGCCAATTAATAGCTTCTGGCAATAAAGAGCGAATGCCTTCTTGCAGTTGTTTAATTCCATTAGGAGTATTACCTTGATTAAATTTTGAATCTTTTTCAACTGTCGCTCCAACTATAATAAGTCCATCATCACGGGGAACTAGATAAGTTTTTGGACCAAAAATAACCCTTTTCAAAAAATTTGTTGGACCTTGTATTGATAGCATTTGTCCCTTTACAGGAAAGACTGGAATCTTATTAAAAATTTTTTTACTCCACGCACCGCTACATATAATTGCTTTTTCGCAGTTAATTTTTTTTATTTCCCCAGTGGCACATAAAACTTTTGCACCTGTAATTTTGTTTTTTTCGAATGTCAAATCCTCTACTTCTGATCCCTCTTGAAATTCGACTCCATTCAAGGAGCATGCTCTCTCAAGAGCACGCATCAGTTTTCTTCGGTTATCTATTTGACCATCTTGTTCAAAAAGTAAACCATGTTTCCAAATAGAATTCATTCCATTGATTTCTGTTTGAAGATCTTTGTGATTTAAATATTTTCCATATTTATAAGTGGGAAACTCTTCAAGATCTTCTTTGTTTTTAAAAGGAACTACTATTCCACATTTTTTTAAACCGCATTCAATATTACTATCTTGTTCAATACTTTGTATCCACTTTGGAATTAGATTTTGACTTTCTTGGCCAAATTTTAGTAATTCATCTTCGAGCCCTTCGGCATGAGTAGCTAACATTCCTGCAGCAACAAATCCAGCTGATTCATTTCTGTTTTTGCTTAAAACTAAAACTTTGAAGTTATTTCTAGAAAATTCATAAGCAATAGATAAACCTAAAAGTCCACCTCCAATGATTAATATTGAATTTTTGGTATCTTGTGCCATTTAAAAATTAATATTTTTATTTGTGTTTTGGTCCTCTTTTCCTTTATATCCAATAATATTAATAAATAGACTTTTAATAATGAACAATTTAGAATCTTGGGAAGCTGTGATTGGTTTGGAAACTCATGTACAGCTTAATACCAAAAGTAAAATATTCACATCTGCGTCTACAGCTTTTGGTGATGCACCTAATACCCATATAGATCCTGTAGTTTGTGGGTTACCAGGAACTCTTCCAGTTCTGAATGAGACTGTTCTTGAGTATGCTGTAAAAACTTCGTTAGCATTAAATTTAAATGTTGCAGAACATTGTAAATTTGATAGAAAACAATATTTTTATCCTGATCTTCCAAAAAATTATCAAATTTCACAATTTGATGAGCCACTAGCTGAAAATGGTTGGTTAGAGGTTGAAATAATTGAAAAGGACAAAGAACCTTATATAAAAAAAATTGGTATAGAAAGGCTACATATGGAAGAAGACGCCGGAAAACTAGTCCATTCAGGAAGTGATAGATTAGCTGGCTCTAAGTATTCTTTAGTTGATTACAATCGTGCGGGAATAGCACTTTGTGAGATTGTAAGTAAACCAGATATAAGATCAGGTAAAGAGGCATCTGAATATGCTTCAGAGATTAGAAGAACAGTTAGATATCTAGGGGTATCAGATGGAAATATGCAAGAGGGTTCATTACGCTGCGATGTCAATATTTCAGTTAGAAAAGGACCTAATGCTCCTTTTGGTACCAAAGTGGAAATAAAAAATATGAATTCATTTTCTGCAATTCAAAAGGCTTGTGATTATGAAATAGCCAGACAAATAGAAGTTTATGAAAATGGAGGAAAAATTTTCCAAGAAACAAGGTTATGGGATGAAGCTAAGCAATTAACGAAAAGTATGAGATTAAAAGAAGGTAGCAGTGACTATAGATATTTTCCTGATCCTGACTTAGGTCCAATTGAAATAACAAAAGCCCAACAAGAAATATGGTTTAAAGAACTACCAGAATTACCTTCAAAGAAAAGATTTAAATACATAAGTCAATTTGGGTTGTCTGCATATGATGCAAGGGTAATTTCTGATGAAATAAGCATGGCAAACTTTTTTGAAGCAACAGTAGCAAATGGTGCTGAGGCTAAACTAGCTTCAAATTGGGTAACAAGTGATATTGTGGGCTATTTAAAATCAAATAAACTAAGTTTTAGTGAATTAAAGCTTAGTCCTGAAAATCTTGCTGAAATGATTAACATGATTTCAAAAAATATAATTAGTGGAAAAATTGCAAAAGAAATTTTACCTGAACTTATTCAAAAAAATATTTCCCCGAAAAAATTAGTAGAAGAAAAAGGGTTGGCAATGATATCTGATTCTTCAAGTATTTCACCAATAATTGATGAACTTATAAATGAACATCCAAATGAAGTTCAAGCATTTAAAAATGGAAAAACTAAGTTACTTGGTTTTTTTGTTGGTCAACTTATGAAAAGAACAAAAGGTAAAGCTGACCCTAAACTTGCAAATAAACTTCTTATGGAAAAATTAAATAGCTAAAGCTTAAAGAAGCTCTTTTATCGTATTGATCCATTTATTTTGATCATCCGAATTCTCTAAAATAATATCTGAGAATTTTCTTTTTTCTTCAAAACTTAATTGAAAATTTATCAATTCATATGCTTCTTTTTCGCTAATTTTATCTCTTGTGATAAGTCTGTTCTTTTGTATTTCTTTAGGACATTTAACTAACCATATTTCAGTACAAATATCTTCAAATTTTGCTTCAAACAATAATGGAATAACCAATACTATAGTTTGATTATTTCTGTATTGACTGCATTCTTCTATCATTCTTTCTTTAATTAAGGGGTGAAGTAGTTTTTCAATCCATTCCTTGCTTGCTGAATGTTTAAAAATAATGTTCCTTAAAAGTTTTCTGTTTATTTCCCTTTCTGAATTGCTTTTATTATCAATAATTTTATTTCCAAAATAATCTAAAATTTTCTTATATCCATATGTGTTTGGTTTGATTAATTCTCTTGAAAAATGATCTGCATCTAATATTGGTATGTTTTTATGTTTTCTTATGTAATTAGTTATGGTTGTCTTCCCACTTGCAATACCTCCTGTTAAACCAATCCTTCTTTGGTTGTTTTTTAATTTTTGAAGAATATCCATATAATTAATAATAATCTAATTACTTAGTTTCTTTAGTATTAAAGAGTAGTTAGTATGAATTAAAATACCAAAAAATTTGAGCCAGTTAGATTCCAATTGGTCGTTTGTTTATGACAGTAAGGTAACACCCAAGGGGTTTCTTTTTGCTGGGATATCTGCTGGTTTAAAAGCTTCTAATAAAAAAGATTTAGCACTAATACTCGCTCCAGAAGGAAGTATTTTTAGTGGGATGTTTACTCAATCAATTGTTCGAGCTTCTTGTGTGGATATTTGTGAGGAAAGGATTAAAACAACTTCAGGTTTTGTAAGAGCAATACTAATTAATTCTGGTCAAGCAAATGCATGTACGGGAAATCTTGGCATTCAACATTTTCAAATTGCTACAGGAAAGATTGCGGAACTTTTAGGTATAAAAGAAGAAGAAGTTTTAATGTGCTCAACTGGTGTAATTGGTGTTCCAATACAAATAAATGATTTAGTAAAAAATTTACCGAATTTAGTTAGTGATTTAAAGGGTAATAATTTTGCAAATGCAGCAGAAGCAATTTTAACTACTGATTTGACTTTGAAAAAAGTGTCAATAGAGACGATTATTCAAGGTAGAAAAATAAAAATAGCAGGATTTGCAAAAGGTTCAGGAATGATTTACCCAAACATGGCTACAATGCTTGCTTTTTTAACCTGTGATGCGGGTATTCAAAAAGAAGAATGGGACAAAATGATTGCTATTGCGGTTCAAAAATCTTTTAATGCAATATCAGTTGATGGAGAGACAAGCACAAATGATTCTTTTGTTGGAATAAATGCAGGAGAGAAAATTGAAAAAAGGTTTTTTCCAATTATCCAACAAGGGATTGATATTGTATGTCAGAACTTGGCAAAAAATATTGCAAGGGATGGAGAGGGAGCAAATTGTTTATTAGAAGTTTTGGTTCAAGGAGCAAAAAATACAGATGATGCAATTATTCTCGCGAAATCTATCTGTAATTCTGCCTTGGTAAAAACTGCGATACATGGTTGTGATCCGAATTGGGGACGAATTATTTCTGCTGCAGGTAATTCTGGAGTTAAATTTAATTTTAATGACGTTGACTTATTTATAGGAAACGCCCAGATTTTGGAAAAAGGCAAGTTAAATAAATATGATCCACAAAAAGTCACAGACTATATTAAGTCCAGAATGAAAGGTAGATATTTAGTAGATGATATTGTAAAAATTATGATTAATCTAAATTCTGGCGAATCGAAAGGTACAGCTTGGGGGTGCGATCTTTCTAAAAAATATGTTGAAATAAATAGCGAATATACAACTTAGCACTAAAGTCGTTCCAGTGCAGTGGTTCTCAAGGATTAAATCTACTTGATACCGTCTAAGTACCACTAAGTTTCTACATAGAATTATTTATTTAAGTTTATAAACTGCTAAATCTTGTGATTTGCTTTCACCAAGTGCAATTTTTTCAAGGCGCTCCAATCTTGCTAAAAGTTGTTTATTTTTTTCTTCAAGAGATTCAATTTTTGTTTCCATTTTTTTCTTATCCTTCATGCTGATTTGAGTTGGTTTATTCAATTCACCTAATTTAAAAACAAATCCTGCTTTAACTACTCCACTATCTAATGTTCCTTCTCCATAAGATTTAGAACCTCCAAAAACATATGATCCACCAGCATTTATATCCACTCTTTCATTTACTTTAGAAGCACAACCAAACCCTACTGCATATCTACTACTGTAAGCACCGCTCCCAACACCACAACTTAATTTAGACTCTTTTGATGTTTGAGGTAATGCTGTTAGTGCCGCTGTTAAAGCAGTTGATCCAGCCACTCCCGAACCAAGATTTTTGATGTTTGTTTTATTGGTGTTTATCTGTCCTTGAACACTTACTCCATTTATTTGAAGATCCGAACCGTAAATATTTAAGGGAACTTTTGATCCGTTTTCATCTTCCGCCCAAATAGGGTGTGCTCCATCTATTAAGTCGTTTCCTACTACAAACGAATTTTTTCCAATATGAATATCGCCGTTTGTTTTTCTTACTATTACGCCGTTTGTATTAGAAAATAAACCGTTATTTTTTAAAGAAATATCAGTTTCATTTTGACCAAAGCGCGAAGTACCATCAGATAATATTGTTGATGAATAATTTCCTTTGAAATAAAAATCTATTGAACCATCATTTTGCAAAATAGTGCTACTTCTTGCGAACCAATCAGGATAATCATCTGTCCAAATACTATCCCCATTTGATGAACTCCAAGTATTTGAATTTAAATCATATTCAGAAAATGTTCCTGAAGAAGTTTCTACAAGTAATCCATTCACATTAGATTGCATTGAGTAGATTTTGCTCCAATTAATGCATCCACTTCTATTGTCAGTACAAACTTCGGTTACTTTTGTTGCTTCTTGCGAATAACTATCCAATGTATAAACATCGTAAAGACTACTATCTGATTCAGATTGTTTAAGCGCCCAAATATCCCAATCTGCTTTTGCTGGGTTTGATCCTATTAATAAATAAGATCCAACCAAAGATAACGCTAGTAATCTTTTCATGAGTATATTTCGATTAAATTTATTTTGGATCAATAAAATTTTTTGTCACTTAATAAGTGAAGTTTTGAAAATTTGATCATCCAAATTGATACTTTTTCTTATTACTTTTCAGAGTAAATCTTTTTAGTATTTTTAATACTTACTTGCACTTACCTGGTACCGGTAAAGTACCACTAGTTTCCATGATGACTACGTTTTGAATGGGTAATAATAGTGAGGTACCACCTAGGTACCACCATTTTTTAGAGGTAAAACCTAGTGATAGCAATGGTTTTTAGATTATATTGATACTAATAGCGAATATACTACTTAATTTTTAGTAAATCTAATGGAAGATATTCATTTATATAGAGAAAAAGTATTGTTAAAGTTCCAATTACAGAGCCTATAAAACCTCCAAAAAAATTAACTAATAATCCAGATTGTCTAATCGTTGCTTCTTCGTTCTTTTCTTCTTCAAAGTTAGGAGAATCAACTACTTTTAAGCGCTGATTGGTTGTTGGTTGTTTAAGTTGTTGGTGTCGGATGAGGGCTTCGAAATCAGGCATGGAATTTGTGAGGCAATTGAACAATAAGCAGACCAGCCCGTCATTCGACGAGGATCTGATCTACCTAAATCATCTACAGCTTCAAATACAGCATTACCAGAGGCTTCTGCTTTATCAAATGCTGAAAGTAAGGGAATAAATGTATCAAAAACATATAAACCAAAATTTTCAAGAGCTGCTTTGGCTTGTTGTGCTGCTTTTTGCTGTCTAAAATCAACTTTTACAATTACTACTGCATGGTTAACTTTTAAGTTACTTAATAAATTAGCTAGTTCAACAGTTAATTCCACTGATCTTGCTTTTGCAGTTGTAGGTAAGATAACTAAATCTGAACCATACGCTAAGTGTTTAAGTTCTTCTTGATCACTGCTAGCCTGGCCATCAGTTATTACAATTTCTGATGATCTTGATGCTTTAGCAGCTGAACTTACGGGGAAAACTGGAAATGGAAGATTGCCTCTTGATGCGTATGCTAAAGCAGATCTATTCTTGTCGGCATCGACTATGCAAACTTTTTTACCTTCAGAATGCCAAACACTAGCAAGGTGAATACTTGTGCAGGTCTTGGCTACTCCCCCTTTTTGTCCGCAAACCGTAATGAACAATTTTTTATTTTTATTTCTCTTACTTTGGAGAATAATTTTTTAATGTCAAGGGAAATTGATTTATAATGCTTTAAAACTTATTTTTTGAAATATTTTTAAGAGATTTATGTTTTAAGATAACCTTGTCAAGTTCCTTATTTAAATTGGCTAGTGAAGAAAAGAATTGGATTAGGTACGTGGTCTTGGGGGAATAAGCTTTTTTGGAATTACCAATCTATAAATGACGCTGATTTACGTGAGACATATAATGAAGCGTTACGAAGAGGTTTCGATCTTATTGATACTGCAGATTCTTACGGTACTGGTAATCTGCAGGGTAGAAGTGAGTTGTTGTTAGGCAAATTTTTACTAAATACTCCTTCAGCAAAGAAAAAAAGAATTCAAGTAGCAACCAAACTTGCACCTTATCCCTGGAGAATAGGTGACAGAGGTTTTAATAAACCTTTTTTGAAAAGTTTAGAAAGACTAAATAACAAATTAGATATAGTGCAATTACATTGGTCAACTGCAAAATACAATCCTTGGCAGGAATTAGGACTGTTGAATAATCTTTGTGATTTAAAAGATGAAGGCTTTGATTTTCAAATAGGCTTATCAAATATAGGCCCTAAAAGATTGCTGAAATTGATAAATTTCTTAGCAAAAAGACATCAGAGCCTAAAGAGTGTTCAGATACAGTTTTCTTTGCTTGCTCCCGATTTAGGAAAACAATATCAGGTGAAAAAAATTTGCGCAGAAAACAATATTGATTTCTTTGCTTATAGTCCTTTATCTTTTGGAATACTTTGTATTGATCCAGATAAAGAAGAAAATAAAGAAAAAAGTTTTATTCGTAACGCATTATTTGAAAACTATAAAAAACCAACATATGAATTGCGGAGGTGTTTAAAAAGAATTGCGAATCAAAGATCAGTTTCCCAAGCGCAAGTAGCAATTAATTGGTGTTGTTATCAAGGAGCTATTCCCCTCGTAGGAATGCGAAATAAATCTCAAGTTGTAGATATATCGAATGTATTTAAGTGGGATTTAAATAAAAATGAATTTAAAGTACTTCAGGAATTTTCAAAAAATTGTTTAAAAAAAATGCCGAAAAATCCTTTTTCTAGTACTTAATAAGTTTTTAGGTAGATATCTTTTTATTTTTTTTTTTGTGAAAACTATTATTCCATAGTTCAGTGGGAAATTTTTCGCCAGTGAACCTAATAACGTTTGGGTTGAGATTTATTATCAATTCATTTAGATTTTTATTAGGTTCCATTTTGCAGGATTTAGGTTTCTAATAAGATAAATTAATTTACAATTAATCTTCTCAGTATTTATACTTATTAGATAAAGAAAATTCTTTTTAATACAAGTAATTGCAGCAATATTTACACACTCATAAATTATCTACTACAACTTCTTAGTTATTTAAAGAAGTGGAGTCCTTCCAGACTCCTCGTATCATTTGGTTGATAAGGCTGATATAACCCCATCTCCTTTAGGATCAAGCAGCAACTGGTGCTGTTTGACGGGAGAAACTAACGATTTTGTTAGCATTTGTGTTTTTGCTCTAACCGAGCCGGCTTCAGTCACCTTCCTTATGCCCCGTCGAAACCATTACAACCCCAAATAGTGGAGTTGAGCGGAATCGAACCGCTGTCCGAAACATCGGTTGAGATCACCTAGTCCAATTGGACATTTATATTCTGACAGGCAAAATGGTTATTGAATAGTTTTTTTACTAAGTTTTATCGTATATGAATGTAGTGGCATCATCTCCGGAGGGACTAGAGAAATCTTTAGCAGAAGAAATTTCAAATTTAGGCGGCTTTAATATTAATACTTATAAAAGATTTATTAATTTTGAATGTGATTTTGAAACTTTTTATAGAGTTCATTTCTATTCCAGATTAGCTTTTCGTTTTTATAGAGAAATTGCAAGTTTTAATTGCTATGACAAGCAATCTTTATATGCGGGGGTTAGAGATTCATTTGATTGGTTAAATTGGTTGCACTTTGATAAAACGTTTAATGTTCAAGTGACTGGGAGAACATCTTCTTTAAGTCATACTCATTTTACTGCTCTTGAAGTAAAAAATTCTATAACTGATTTGCAACAGGCAGTTTGGAATAAAAGATCAAATATTTCTCTAGCTAATCCTGATTTTATAATTCATCTGCATTTAAATAATAATAAAGCAATTCTCAGTCTTCAAAGCAGCGTTGAAAGCTTACACAAAAGAGGCTATAGACCCGCAATTGGAAATGCTCCATTAAAAGAAAATTTAGCTTCTGGATTGATAAATATGACTCAATGGAATGGCAAAGTTCCATTAATAGATTTTATGTGCGGCTCGGGAACTTTTTTAATTGAGGCAGTCAACCAATACCTTGGAGTTCCCATAAATATTGATCAAGTATATCTTTTTGAGAATTGGTTGGACTTTAAGAAAGATATTTATCTTAATGAAAAAAATAAGGCAAAAAATAAAATTATAAATTATGAAAAATTGCCAACAATAATAGGATGTGAAATTAATAAAAAGGTTTTTGAGCAGGCGAATGTAAACATATCATTAGCTGGACTAGAAAATTATATTGAGCTTATAAATAATGATTTTTTAGCACTCCAATTAACTTGCACACCTGGGATAATCATATGTAATCCTCCATACGGCAAAAAATTAGGCGATGAAAATGAATTGATTTATTTATATGAACAAATGGGAATCTTCCTAAAGAATAATTTTTCAGGTTGGGAATTTTGGCTGCTAAGTGGAAATCCAAAACTAACAAAATATTTGAAAATGAAATCTTCATTGAAAATTCCTATTAGTAATGGGGGAATAGATTGTAGATGGATAAAGTATTTAATAAGGTAATTTATTTTTTGCCTAAAACGGCTTTTGTTGTCTTGCCTAAACCCTCTAATGTTTGAGGAAGATATGGTCCTTTGGCTAATTTTCCTCCAAGTTTTAAACTTAAGCCTGCAAGAACTAAATCGATAAATATTATGATTAATAAATTATATTCAATATTCCAGTTATTATATTTTGTTAGAAAAAGGTAGAAAACAATATGGATGCAAATTAATACTAATAATAATAATGTGCTGCCAATTGCCAAAAATATTCCACCACTAATTAATCTTCTTTTTTCTCTATCTACTTCTTGAAGAGCTATTCTTACATGCAAATCCATAACTGAACTTGCAATTGCTGAAATTCTGGAGGCGGTATTTGCAAAGTTTTTATTTTTTGGTTTTTCCATATTATTTTCTACCACTGTTTAGGAGCGTTCCTATTAGTAAGCCAATACCAGCCGCAATAGCAATTGATAATAATGGTTTTTTTCTTATAGGACTTTCTATTTTTGGTCTAAGTGTATCGTTAAGTTCTTCTAATAATTCTTCTAATTGACTTTCTATAGGCTCAATTTTTTCTGATATTTCCCAATTGTTTTCTCTTATTGAATCAATTATTTCAAATAGTTGACTTTTTATTCTAATTGCTGAGGTTCCACTATGGCTGGCTATTACTTCAACTAAATCGTCAATACTCCCTTTTGTGGCTTCAAGGGCTTGTTGTGCAATGTTAGGCCATTTTTCTTTTATTAAAGGTATTAAACTGTCAATTTTTTCAAGTAACCATTTTTCCGAGAGAACCTCTCTTTCAGGAAGATTAGAGTTATCTTCTTTATCTTCTACTTCTTTGGGAGGATGGTAAGTCTCCATTATTCAAACTTATTTATTTTAAGATTAGACCCATTTTCTTAATTTGGAACCCTTATCTAAATAATTGTGGGAATTATATAGAATAAAAACATATAAAAGTTTATTTACATTTTATTTATCTACTCTGTTCTGCAAGGAGCTTTTGTTAAGCTATTACTGGAATTATTAAATGAGTTTAAATTTCATCATGGATATTACATTTGCATCATTAATTTTTGCATCTCGCACAATCCCTACAGATTTTGGATTAGTAGCTGCAGCTATTGCTGGAGCTGGAAGTTTGCTATTCATCGCTTTAAGATTTGTTCCTGATGCAGGTAATTAAATAAAAGGGACCATCTTTAAGAAAAAATATCTTTATCTAAACTTTGTTTTGCAAAAAGATTTAATTTATTTATCAACTAAATAATGGATAAATGGGTTTTGCTGGAACATGAAGTTTATAATGCTAAGTCTAAAGATATTCATTATGATTTTCTTGTTGAAAATGGCATAGATTGTTTAACTTGGAAATTTTTAAAACTACCTTTATTAAATCAAGCTTCTATAGAAATTATTAAGCAGCCAAATCATAGACTTGTATGGTTATCTAGGATAGAACATGAACTTTCTGAAAATAGAGGGTTTGTAAAAAGAATTGATCATGGAATATTTAAAAACGTTTCTACAGACTTGGACTCTGCAAATTATCGATTCATTTTGGATGGTGAACTTCTTTCTGGTTTGTTTGAAATTTCGACTAATTCTTGTAGATTGAGCAAAAATTATTAATATTCATTTATAAATAAACGTAATATTCCTATTGAGAATTTTTGCAAATTAGTTATTCTTATTTAGCTATTGAGACTTGAGATTGGTACATATCAATCAGGTCGAGTTTGAAAATTTTAAATCTTTTGGGGGAAATGTAAAAATTCCTCTTGAAGAAGGCTTCACAGTGGTTACGGGCCCTAACGGTTCTGGGAAAAGTAATATTTTAGATGGAATTTTATTCTGTTTAGGTCTAGCTAATAGTAGAGGTATGAGGGCTGAAAGATTACCAGATCTAATAAATAACTCCAAAGTTAAAGAGGGTAAGTCATCAGAAACATCTGTATCAGTAAAATTTAATATTCAAGATTGGTCTCCCAGAGAGGACCTTCCGCCTTTGGAACTAGAAGAAGAAGAAATTGCCCTTAATAAAGGTCAAAAAGAATGGGTAGTTTCTAGAAAATTAAGGCTTATGCCAGGTGGTTCTTATGCTTCTACTTATACTTCTGATGGCAAACAATGTACCTTGCAACAAATACAGAGAATATTAAGAGACATTAGTGTTGATCCTGAGGGCAGCAATGTTGTTATGCAGGGTGATGTAACAAGAATTGTATCAATGAATAATAAGGAGAGGAGAAATCTTATTGATGAATTAGCAGGAGTCGCACTTTTTGATACAAGAATAGAACAAACTAATGCAAAATTAAATGACGTTTTTGAAAGACAAGAAAGATGTGAAATTTTAGAAAATGAATTGCAATCTAGTAAAAATAAGCTTGAAAAAGAATGTGAAAAAGCAAAGCGATATAGAGAGTTAAAGGCAAAACTATTACAAATAATAGAATTAGAGAAAGTTCTTATTTTTGAAAAACAAGTTAAGCATGTTGAATCTATAGAAAAAAAAGAAAGTGAAATTGAAAAAAATAAAATCTTGTTTAATAAAGAAAAAGAATCTATTAGTAAAGAAATATCAGTTTTAGAAGATGCTTTGAAAATACTTGTTGATGAGCTTAAGGAGAAAGGAGAGGATAAATTGATTAAAGTTAATTCTGATATTGGAAGTATTAATTCTAGCTTGAGAGAACTTGATAGGATATCCAGTCTGAATAAGGAAGAAGGTATTAAATTACAAAAACAGAGAGATGAAATTGCAATTTCTAAGAGGAATATCGAGTCAGAAAAGATGCGACAAGAAAATTTCGATGAAAATTTTTTAAATCAATTGAACTTGCGAATTGACGATCTCACTTTAAAACACAAACTATCAAGAAAAAAACTTTCTGATGCGGCTGGAGAATCTGGAGAATTCTCAAAACAAAGTATCAAATTAAATGCTGAGCTTGAAAGTATAAAAAATCAAATTAATCCTTTGGAAATAAAAAAAAGGAAAATTGAAGAAGAAACTATTCAAAATAATATTCAAAAAGATGAGATGTTGTCGCAGATCGAATCCTTAGACTTAGAAAAGCAGAAACTTTTTCAGGGAAATCAAAGAAAAAAAGAGACATCCGATATAAAGAATAAAAACTTGGCAAGTAATAGCGCAGAAATTAATTCTTTAAAAAATGAAATCGATTTATTAATTAAAACTAAATCAAGGCTAAATTACGAGCAATTAAGGCTTGAAAAGGATTTATCTAGATTTGAAAGCAGGAAGGAAGCTTTAAACGAATCTAGAGGTTCATATGCTCTCAGAATTCTTTTAGAGGCAGGGTTAGAGGGTATACATGGTTATGTAGCTCAACTTGGAGAGGTCAGTGAGAAAAATAGATATGCATTAGAAATTGCAGCTGGAAATAGGTTAGGACAAATTGTTGTTGATAATGATCATATTGCTGCAAAAGCAATTGAAATTCTTAAAAAGAAGAAAGCGGGAAGATTAACTTTTTTACCTTTAAATAGAATTAAAAGTCAAAAAAAGAATTATGCAATTTCAAGATTTGAAAATAACAAGGAGAACGGATTTATTGATAAAGCTATTAATCTAATTACTTTTGATGAAGTTTATTCTGATGTTTTTCGATATGTTTTTGGAGATACTTTGGTTTTTTCAGACTTATCCTCAGCTAGGTTATCTACACAAAAAAATAGGTTGGTTACCTTAAGTGGTGAATTATTAGAAGCAAGTGGTGCTATTACAGGAGGCAGTAAGTTAAATAAAGATTTGGCTTATAGGTTTGGAATTAATAATGATAATGATGATTCCAGTCCTATAAAAGAAAGATTATATATTATCGAAGAAGCTTTAAAAAAGTCAAATAATGATTTGATACTAAAAAATAATAGACTTAGTATATTAAATTCTAAACGCAGTCAAATAATTGAGGATTGTGCTTCATTTAATAAAGAAATTGAAGTAAATCAAGATTCTCTTAAAGCTGTCTCGCAAAGAATTGAGGATTGTAAATCGAGAGTAAATAAACTTGACACTGCTAATAATTTATTAGTGAACGAGTTAGGCTATTTAAAAAATCAATTGATGCCTTATCAAGATAAGTTTGATCAACTACAAACCATTCAAAAGGCAAATTATGAAAAAAATCAGAAATCATCATTAATAGCTTTTAATGACGATTTTAATAATCTTGATAAAAAACTTGAATTACTTATTAAAGAGAGAAATACATTACTAGATAAAAAGAATCAATTTGCTTTAAATAAAGAGCGTATCAATAATTCATTAAAAATTACTTTACTACAAGAAAAAAACTTGCAGGAATCTATTAAACAACTCGCAATTGCTCATAGTGAATGGATAGAAAAAAGAGATCAATTTAAAAAAGAGCTTTCAGATCTCGATAATCAAAAAAATTCTCTAGAGAAGAATTTAGGTTTATTGAGAAGGAAAAGAGATGAATTAAACTCTTCAATTTCAAATAAAAGGCAAGAATATAATAACTATCTGTTAAAGCTTGAATATCTTGAAAGGGATATGCATTCCCTTAAAGAAGAGATGAGGAGCGAGAAAATAAAATTAGAAAATTATAAAAAAGATCTACCTAATCCTTCCCCGGAGTTTGGAGAATATGAAGGGAAGAGTCTTGAATCTTTGCAATCAGAAATTTCGATTATAAATGCAAAACTAGAAAGTTTAGAACCTGTCAATATGTTAGCTCTTGATGAACTAGAAGAATTAATTGAGAGATTAAATGGTTTGCGAGAAAAATTAGAAATTCTATCTAATGAAAGATCTGAATTATTGCTGAGAATAGAAACTGTGTCTACGATGCGTCAAGAAGCTTTTATGCAAGCCTTTACAGAAGTTGATAGACATTTTAGAGAAATTTTTGCAAATTTATCTGATGGAGATGGATTTCTTCAACTTGAAAATCCTAATTCTCCTTTAGAAGGAGGATTAACTTTAGTGGCTCATCCCAAGGGAAAAAATGTCAGAAGATTAGCGTCTATGTCAGGTGGTGAAAAATCGTTAACTGCTTTAAGTTTTTTATTTGCTTTGCAAAAGTATAAGCCTTCACCTTTTTATGCATTAGACGAGGTTGATAGTTTTTTAGATGGTATTAATGTTGAAAGGTTGTCAAAACTAATATCAAATCAGTCATCAAATGCTCAATTTATAGTCGTAAGTCATAGAAGGCCTATGATTAGTGCATCTGAACGAACAATTGGGGTTGCGCAAGCAAGAGGTGCTAATACTCAAGTTCTTGGGTTACCAAATGCTGCATAAACACACTTTTTTAAATTTATACGTCAGAATGAAAAAAATAAATTTATGAGCTTGTCTAACACATCTGCTAATAAGAATTTCCCTAACTCGGTTCCTAGTGAACGTTTATGGTTAAGGTCAGAATTAATGGGAACACAAGTGATAACTACTGATACTGGAAGACGGCTAGGCGTTGTTGGCGAAGTTGTTGTTGATATTGATAGAAGAGAGGTGGTCGCTTTGGGACTAAGAGATAATCCACTTACAAGATTTTTACCAGGTTTGCCAAAATGGATGCCTTTAGAAAGTATTAAGCAAGTTGGAGATGTCATATTAGTTGACTCCCTAGATTCTTTGAGTGAAAGTTTTTCTCCAGAAAGGTATGGGAAGGTAATTAATTGTCAAGTGATTACAGAATCTGGACAACTTTTGGGACGAGTTCTTGGCTTTTCTTTTGATATTGAGACTGGGGATTTGATATCTCTTGTTATGGGTGCTGTTGGTGTGCCGCTTTTAGGCGAGGGAGTTTTAAGTACTTGGGAAATACCTGTTGAGGAAATTGTAAGTAGTGGTACTGATAGGATTATTGTTTATGAAGGTGCGGAAGAAAAACTGAAGCAACTAAGTAGTGGACTACTTGAGAAACTTGGAGTCGGGGGTTCTTCATGGGATGAAAGGGAAGTCAATGGATACTCAGCAAATCTTGTACCTGTTGAGAATCAGTTACTTTCAGGTTCTGAATCAGAACAGCAAAACAATTTGGTCGAGGAATATGAAGAAGTTGTTGAACAAGATGATTATGAAGATGATTATGAAGATGATTATGAAGATGAACTTGAATATGTTGAAATAAATGGTTCTGAAGAAGAACTAAATAATAGAAAAAAGCTATACATGGATAATGATGATTCTGATCAGATCCAGAATCAAAATATTGTTAATCAAATAGATGAAAAAAACAATATTGATTTAAAGCAAAAAAAACAATCAACTACTAATTTAGCTTCGAAAAGACCAATTCAAAATGCAACTGAAACTTTAGATATTGAACCACTAAACGAACAAAATTTAGTTCAAGATAATAAAAAAGCAGAAAAGTTTGAAATTGATGATCCCTGGTAATTGTTAAAGTTTCTTTATTGAATTAACAATTATAGAAGCAAGTTTTTTTGCAGCACCTTTATCACCTCTTTCTTTGTTTAGATTATCCCTAATACTTTTTAGTTGATCTTTATTTTTAATAAGAAATAATACTTCTCTTGCAATTTTTATTGTCGAAATATTACCTATCCTTTCAGGGACAATCATTCTTTTAGCTTTAATATTTGGCCAAGCAAAAAACTTCTTTTTTTTTAAATAAAATTTTTTAATTATAAAAGTTAAGAATCTATTTATGAATGAAATTTTTCCAACTACTCCAAAAATACCATCCCAAGCATTCATCATATTTAAATGTTGAGTTGGCAGAACAACTAACATTGGAAGACTAATTGCTGCTAATTCTGCAGTATTTGCTCCTACAGTTGTAATTGCAAGATCACATTCTTTTAATATTTCATAGCAAGGATGTTTCTTGATTAGATAAATCTTTGTTTTTTTTGATGTTTCAATTACATAATCAAAACTAGAGTCTTTGAAGTTTTTAATTGTTTTGATTTTTGATGAGTAATATTTAGCAACTGGATTTTTGTTGCTTTGAAAAAATAAATATTCACTTTTATCAGTAGTTGGTGCAATGGGGATTATAAAATTTATATTTTGATTTTCTTTAGCGATATGATCTGCAACTTCTAAAAAGAAAGGAATTCCAACAGAAAGCTTTGCTTTCTTAGAACCAGGCAATAATGCAATGTAGTGTTTTTCTTTATTGCTTAGTGATATTTCGCTATTAAGTTTGATATCTGCCATCAAATCGCCAATTACTTTACATTTATATTTATATCTTTTAGGTATTAACTCTTTTACTTTTAAATTCATAGCAGCAATTTCATTGGTCCATTTAGGCCATCGTGAAACCCATTCAGCATATGTGATATTTAAATAACCTAATCTTTTAGCTAATAAAATGCTCCAAAATTGATCCCCACCAAGAAAAATAACTATCCCTTTTTTTGGCCAATCAGCAAAAGAATGTGGTTTTATCAATAATTTCCAAAAACTTTTGGATTTTGTAATTAATTCGAATTTATTCCATGAATTTGCAACTAAAAATTCTTTACCAGTGGCATTTGGGCAAGGAACAAGGACTAACCTAAGAGTGAAATCTTGTTTATCTTCATCACATAGTGATTTATTTATTTTGTTTAGCTCATCCACTACAGGATTTACCCATGTAGTTAATTCACCAGGACCATTGGAAATTATAACTACTGCAACTGATTCTTTTTTCATTGCAGTTAAACCAGAATACATTAAATGCGGACGGCGAGACTTGAACTCGCAAGGCCGAAGCCACACGCTCCTTAGACGTGCGCGTCTACCAATTCCGCCACGTCCGCAAAGGGTTTTCAGCAGCCGTGGGATGCTTAAACCTTAAAAATATCATACATTATTGGCTGAATTAAGCATGTAGTTCGAAAAGAGTTTTTTTGAATAAGATGAATAATTTTTCTATTGCATAAAACAAATATTTATACATATATAGCGTTTTAGGTTGTATTGTAAAAAATGTCCTCTGATCACTAAAAAATTTTTGTGGAATACTTTGGCAAATAATTTTTTATTTTAAGTCATTTCATTTCTTCAATTTTATTTTCATAATGGTTGAAAAAGTTTTAATTGCTAATCGTGGAGAAATAGCTTTACGAATTGTCAGAAGTTGTAGAGAACTAGGTATTGCAACCGTTGCAGTTTTTAGCACTGTAGATAAAAAAGCATTGCATGTTCAGCTTGCTGATGAGGCGGTTTGCGTAGGAGATTCATTAAGTAATAAGAGTTATTTAAATATTCCAAATATACTTGCTGCTGCTACATCGAGAGGAGTTGATGCTATTCATCCTGGTTATGGATTTCTTGCGGAAAATGATAAATTTGCTGAGATGTGCAATGATCACGGCATAGTTTTTATTGGCCCATCTCCAAAAGCTATTAGATCTATGGGAGATAAATCTACAGCTAAAGAAACTATGGAAGCAGTTGGAGTTCCAACAGTACCTGGTAGTAAAGGCTTGTTATCAAATGTTGATGAGGCTTATAAATTGGCAGATGATATTGGCTATCCGGTAATTATTAAAGCCACTGCTGGAGGAGGTGGAAGAGGTATGAGGTTGGTTGAAAACTCTGATAATCTAGAAAAAATGTTTAAAGCAGCCCAAGGCGAAGCAGAAGCAGCTTTTGGTAATGATGGTTTATATATGGAGAAATTTATAAAGAAGCCAAGACATGTAGAAATTCAAATTTTGGCGGACAGGTCGGGAAATGTTGTGCATTTAGGAGAGCGAGATTGTTCAGTTCAAAGAAGACATCAGAAGTTACTAGAGGAGTCTCCTAGTCCTGCAATTAATACTGAGCTAAGAAAAAAAATGGGTAATTCAGCTATTGCTGCTGCAAAAAGTATCGGCTACGAAGGGGCGGGGACAGTTGAATTTTTAGTTGATGATGATGATAATTTTTATTTTATGGAGATGAATACTAGGATTCAAGTTGAACATCCTGTTACTGAAATGGTTACAGGAGTTGATTTAATAGCTGAGCAAATTAAAATCGCAAGCGGAGCAAACTTGGAATTTAATCAGGATGATATCCATTTAAACGGTCATGCCATTGAATGTAGAATCAATGCTGAAGATCCTTCTCACAATTTCCGACCATCACCCGGAAAAATAACTGGGTGGCTTCCTCCTGGCGGCCCTGGTGTAAGGGTGGATAGTCATGTCTATACAGGCTATGAAATCCCTCCTTTCTATGACTCATTAATTGGTAAATTAATAGTCTGGGGGAAGGATCGTAATACTGCAATTAAACGTATGAATAGGGCTTTAAATGAATGTGCAGTAACTGGTATTCCTACAACAATTAACTTTCATCTAACCTTACTGAATAAATCTAAATTTAAGCAGGGTAAGATACATACTAAATATGTAGAAGAAGAATTATTGCCAAATTACTGAGAGATAATTAAATGATTACTATAAAATATGTGTATGCAATGCAAGTTTTATAAGCCCTTGCTGACCGACTAATATTTCTCTTAAAAAGCTTATAAATCCGATCCAAATTACGGGTCCAACATCAACGCCTCCAATAGGAGGAATTAGTTTTCTTGTTAAATTAAGAATAGAGCTCGATGGTATTGAAACTAATAACCAAAAACCTTTACTTAAATCAATTTTTGGGTACCAAGTAAGTATTAATCTTATTAGAAAAACTATAGTTAGATATGAAAGAGAAATTCCTAAAGTAATATCTAAAATTTGAAGAGAGTTTACAAGCAAGGAAATCACAATTATTTAATTCATCTTAATAAATAACCCATTGAAACGTATTTAATTCGTATTATAAATTGAGAATTTAATATTTAAAAAGTGTTTCAAATCTCAAATTTATTACTAGTCGCAGATTTTTCTGCTGAAGTTGCAAATAATTCCGCAGTGGGAATGATAGGTAGTTTTATTGCTGCTGCCTTACTTATCGTTATTCCTGCCACTGCATTTTTGATTTTTGTCAGCCAGAAAGATTCCCTCGATCGTACTTCTACTGGAAGACGCTAGTTTTTGTAGAAGTTTTAAGTACACTATATATATAGGGGATATAAGTAACCCTTTAAAAAATAAATTTTTGGAGAAAGAATGTGGTCAATGCTAGTCTCAATTGGGCCAGTATTGTTGGAATAGTTCTCGCGGTATGTGGAGGAGGCCTTTATTTTTTGAGGTCCTTTAAGCCTGCCTTGGCTCGGGATTATGATGTTTTCTTCGCAGCAATTGGACTTTTGTGCGGAGGAATATTATTTTTTCAAGGCTGGAGGTTAGATCCTATCCTTCAGTTTGGTCAGTTTTTATTAGCAGGAACTACAGTTTTTTTCGCATATGAAAGTGTGCGATTGAGGGGAGTTGCTACTGATCAAGCTAGAAGGTCATCTTATTTTGATGATGATCCTATTTCTGATGTTCCAAGAAATTCTAGAGGTCGATTCAATGAAGATTATGATAGGTTTGAAGAATCTGAAAGACCATCTAGAAGATTTAAACCTCAAGAAGATGAATTTGAAGAAGACTATACGGAGGGGAGATCTCGTAGGAGGAATGTTTCAAGAGCTATACCCTCTGCTGCAGCAAGCAGAAGTAGGCCATCTACAAGGGAAATAAGTCAGTTTGAAAATGACGAGCCTTTAAGAAGGAGAAGACAGACTTCTGAAGATAGAAATAGGAAACAATCAGAAACAAATAACTTTGGTGAAAGAAGAAATTTGTCTCGCGATGAGGTTAAAACAGGTTCAAGACCCACAATGAATCGTACAGTTTCTCGACGAGATAATACCTCTACTCCTAGCGATTCTTCTCCATTAAGAAAGAAACCTACTAGATCCCCTATTAGACAGCAAACTTCTGCAGCTCAAGTAGAAGATGCTTCATTTAAAGATGCTAATCAAGCCAAAAAAACACGTGAAACTCGTAGAGTAAGCTCATCAGCTAGATCAAGTTCAAAAAATCAAAATAGTAGATATAACGTTGGAACAAACAAGAAAAAACCAAGAGATAACAGTTCTAGATTTGATGATTAATTATAAGATTCCTGCCCATTTTAAAAAAGATTGTTTACTAAATAATTCAATTAATATTATTGCAAGGAACCCAATCATTGCGAACCTTCCATTAGTTATTTCAGAATACCTACTCCAACCAAATTTGTATTCATCTTTAATTTCTATAGATTCTTCATCTAATTTATCTTCTCTAATTTGTTCATCGATGTAATTTGAATCTTTCTGTTGTTCTACATAACTATCATTGTCTAAATTAGTGACTTCTGAGTTAGTTTGTTCTTCTTTAGAATTCATTTTTTTTTCTAATCCTTAAAATTATACTTATCGGAAGTCAATAATTTCCAGTCTCCTTGTCCATTTAATTCTAAAATATTCTCGTGAAAATCTTTTAAGCTAGGTCTATGTCCAACACTAATAAGAGAAAGTTCTCGTTCCTTTAGTAAACTATATAGTTTTTTTTCAGTGTTAATATCTAAAGCACTTGTTGCTTCATCAAGTACTGCAAATCTTGGAGAATTTAGTAATAGTCTTGCAAAAGCCAATCTTTGCTGTTCGCCTAGGGAAAGAATTCGCGGCCAATCTTGTTTGATATCAAGATTAGGATATCGATCTACTAGGGTTTGTAAATTTACTTCATGAAGTACAGAAGTCAAATGTTCATCACTAAATTTCTTAACTTCTGTGGGATAACATAATTGTTCCCTTAAAGAACCTAACAACATATATGGTTTTTGAGGTATGAATAATAATTCTCCAATTTTTGGTTTTTTTATTACTCCCTGATCTGGTTCCCATAAACCACTAATCATTCTTAGTAAAGATGTTTTACCGCACCCAGATGGTCCTACAACCAACAGTGATTGATTATTGTCGATGCTTAAATTTAAATTTTTAATTATTGTTTTATTTGATCCTGGTGGGCATAGGTCAGCATTATTAATAAGAATTGAGGGGTAATCTGAAATAACGTTTTGATTGCTTGTTGGGTTGGTTTGACTAATGGATTCAACTTTTGATTGGAATCCTTCTAATCTGCCAATACCAGCAGTAAATTTTGCAAGTTCTTCGATTTGATTAACAATGAAAAATAACGAACCTTCAACCATTCCAAATGCAAAGCTTGCCTGAATAAAGCGTCCATAATCAATATCACCTTTAAAGTAAGGGATTGCCATTATTAAATATGGAAAGAAATTTCCAGCATAATTAATGGATCTTCTCATTACGTCTATTATTACTCTCCATATAATCAGTAAATTAAAGTTTCTCACCACTTCTCCTAAGCGTCTTTCAGTTTCACTTCGCTCAGGATTCTCTCCAGAGTAAAAGGCTATTGATTCAGCATTATCTCGAATATGTACTAAGCCATATCGAAAATCTGCTTCATATCTGAGTTGATCAAAGTCAATCTTTACAAGATTTTTTCCAGCAATTAAGAGGATAGAAGTTGCAAATGCGGCGTAACCAAATAAAGAAAAAGTAAGTGTTGTACTAATACTCCATAAAATAAGAATATTAAGTGAAAATGTTAGTAGGGCATCAAAAATACCTAATGTGAAAGAGAGACTTTGCCCGGTAAAAGCTCGGGTATCATCTGTGATTCTTTGATCGGGATTATCTACATCTGTTTGTTCTTCATCATTAGGATTTAACTGGTAATAAGCTTTATTAGTCATATAATCTTTGACTAGACTTTTTGAAAGCCATTCTCTCCAAATTATTCCTAACTTATATGTAAAAAATATTTGGGAAACCCGTATTGGTAGAGCAACAGCGAAACAACAAGCGTAAATCCCTAATATCCGATAAAATCCATCTTCTTGTTTTTCTACTAAAGCATTTGTTAAATCTCTTGCAATGAATCCAATACCTGCGTTTATTCCGTTTACAGCTAAAAGCATGAATACAATTATCGCAAGGAATAACCAATGTAACCATCTACGGTTTTTTAATTGACGTCTTAAGCTAAAAAAGCTTCCTGATCCAATTAGAAATAATGCAGAGAAAAGCAATCCCCAACTCCCAGCCCAAATTGAATTGACAGTACTTACTACACCTCCGAAATATTTTTCAAGAAAAATTGGTTGAAAGCTTTCAAAAAAACTTATTATTCCTGTAAGACCAACAAGTACTACTCCACCAACACAAAATAAAAGAGAAATCAAGAGCCATATGAATTGGAAACCATTACATTGATCTATGGGAAGAAAAAAAGGCTGAGATAGCTTCCTTAATTTTTGTAATTGGTAAACTATTTTAGATTTATTATTAACTGCTTTATTCATTACTCGACTAATGTTATGGAATAAATTATAACTTTTAGCAGTCTATTGACCAAACCCAATAAATGAAAGTGCCCACTCAGGTAAATTCAAGTAATTCAAGATTGTTGCATCAAATTCATGAACTTTTGGAAAAGATTTATCTAATGCCCACCATAGTAGAAAAGGTAAATTAAATAAAATTTGTAATTGCCATTTATAAGTTATTACGTTCCAAATTTTTATTAACTTAGTTTTGAGCGAGTCATCTAGCTCTTCCCAATTTTTTGAAATTAAATTGAATAAATTTTTAGATTCTGTATTAAAGGATTCAGGAGTATTCATTTTGTTTTTATTTATTTATAACCCATTAATATTTCTTTCGAGAGTTTTAACCTGGAGGCCAATTCATTTTTCTTCCAGATAAAAAATGAATATGTAAATGAAAAACTGTTTGTCCCGATTCTGCTCCAGTATTAATTACTGTTCTCCAATTAGTTAAATTTTTTGATTTAGCTATTTTGCTACCAACAAAAAGTAAATGCCCTAACAAATTTGCATCTTGCTCAATACACTCTAATAAACTGATTATTGGCTTTTTAGGAATCACTAAAAAATGTACTGGAGCTTGTGCTTGGATATCATTAAACGCAATACAAAACTTATCTTCATAAAGCTTATCGCAGGGTATTTCTTCATTAATGATTTTTTGAAATATTGTTGTTTCAGTCATTAAATTAATTAATTGAGATAACGTCTTTTTCGTTAAACCCTTCTTTTAAAAGTTCTTTGTTCAAATCATCTTTTGATGTAACTCTATCTACAAATAATATTCCATTTAAGTGATCCATTTCGTGTTGAATACACCTCGCCAGAAGTCCATCTGCTTTCATTTTACGTGGTCGTCCCATTTCATCTCTAAATTTTAATTTTATAGTTGATGGTCTCACTACATTCAAATAGACGCCAGGTATACTCAAGCAGCCTTCTTCGTATGAATTAAGGGTTGTTCCAAAGTCTGTAATTTCTGGATTGATTAATATTAGAGGTTCTGCTGCTGAATCTTCAAAATTTACATCTATAACAAGAAGCTCTTTGTTGATACCAATTTGAGGTGCGGCAAGTCCAATTCCTTTAGCTGCATACATGCTTTGAAGCATTTCTCTAGCAAGTTTTCTAACCGATTCGTCAACCTTAGTTATTCTTTTGGAATTTTGTCTTAATACATCATCACCAAGTTTATAAATATCTAGAGATGGCTTACCTGTTTGTTCTTTTGCAATTTTTTCTGAGCTTCCATTTGTTCTTGACTTTTTTGCAAGTTGTGAGAAATGGTTTGCCACGTTAAAAAAGTTTTTAATTAAAAGTTTAGCTATAAAAATACTAGCACTTTAATTTACTTTCTTTATATTTTTATAAATGAGTAATGATGATAATTTAAAAGTCAGTCAAACTGAATATAAAAAAAATGCTTTCAAGGAATTAACTATTATTAGGGATACCATTTTTTGGATTGATGTTGTTGGTCAAGGTCAAAATGAAAATGCCATTTTTGCAAGACCATTTAATTTCAAAGAAGCGTTTCCCCAGCAATTAACAAGTAAAAAATACAATATTAAAAATAATTTTCATGGATATGGTGGTAAATCTTATAAATGTATAAATTTTAAAAATAATTTTTATTTGATATGGATAGATCAGATTACCAAGGCAATATGGTTTCAAATTTTTAAAGAGGCAGAGTCAACTTATAGAAGCCAAAAAAAATATCTCATTTCAGTTCAAGAACCTAGACAACTATCTAAATCAATTGATGTAAATTTTGATTCTTCATTTGTCATTTCTGAAAAAAATTTATTGTATGGAATTTGCGAAATAAATAATAGAGATTATTTATTTTCTTTAAATTTAAAAAAAACCAAACAAAATATTCATCGAATAAAAAGATTTAAAAATTTTGCTGGAGAATTATCTTCTAATACATCTGCCAACTTACTTTCTTGGATAGAGTGGGAAGCGCCACATATGCCCTGGGAGAAAAATGAGCTGTTTTTTGCTCAAATAAATTTAGATGGCGAGATACAAAAAATAAAAAAATTCTCAAATAAGCTGATAAATTCAAAAAAAAACGTTTCTTTTTGTCAACCCTATTGGATAAGTGAAACACATTTGGTATGTTCCGAAGATAGTTCTGGATGGTGGAACTTATTGTTTTTAGATGTTAGCGAAATTGAGAATATTTTTATTAAGAAAAGAGTCGAGAGGAATTTGATTGAATATGGAGCACCACAATGGGTCTCTGGAAAAACATTTTTTTCAGGTACTATAAAAAATTTATTTTGTGTAGCAAAAAAAGAAAATAGTTTAATAGTGGAACAATATAAAGATCTTGAATTTGTTAATGAATTTTCTACTCCTTTTACCTCAATAAGTGATTTCAGTGTTTTTCGAAAAAAAGTTCTTTTAAAAGGTTATGGATCTGATTTTTTGGGAATTGTATTTGAGATTGATTTTGCAAAAAAAGTTTTATCAAATGTTTTTGAGGAAATAAATTTTGAATATATAAAAGATTGTTCAAAACCTGAAACATTTTGGTTTAAAGGTTTTGAAGATAAAACTACTCATTCTTTTCTTTATAAGCCGCTTGTTGAAACTTTTGGAAAGCCACCGCTCCTTGTTAGGGCACATAGCGGGCCAACTTCATGTTTTGATGGATCATATAATTCTGAAGTTCAATATTGGACCTCGAAGGGATTTTTTGTTGCTGAAGTCAATTATGGAGGATCATCAGGATTTGGCAAAGCATATAGAGAGAGGTTGAATTATAAATGGGGTATTGTTGATTCTTATGATTGCAAAGCACTAGCTCTTGAATTGATTAAATCAAATCAAGTTGATAGTGAAAAAGTAGTAATTTTTGGGAATAGTGCTGGTGGTTTAACTGCCTTGAATTGTTTATTATGTGGGTCTATTTTTACAGCAGCAATTTGTAAATATCCTGTTATTGATTTGAAGGATATGCATTACAACACTCATAGGTTTGAAAAAGATTATTTAAATTCTTTGGTAGGCAATTATGCAAAAAACCATGATGATTATATAAATAGATCACCGATAAATCATATTAACAAAATAAAAAAACCTATTTTATTGTTTCATGGAAAAAAAGATACAGTTATTTCTTATAAACAAACTTTAAAAATTCAAGAAATTTTGATTCAGAATAATAAATATTCAGAAGTTGTTTTTTTTGATAATGAAGGGCATGGTTTTAGAAATATTGAAAATAAAGAAGTAGTAATGCAAAAATCTCAGGAATTCTTAAAAAATGCTTTGAATATTTAAGAATTGAATTTTAGAAAATCAATAGTATCTTTTAGTTTTTCTATAAACATATCAATTTCTTCCTTATTGGTTGTGAAATTCATGCTGATTCTAGCTGTTGATTTAATTCCAATGTATCTGTGAAGAGGTTGACAGCAATGGTGGCCGCTTCTGATGCAAATTCCTTTTGAATCAAGAATTTCAGCAATATCATTTGAATGTATATTTTTTATATAAAAAGTGGCGAGTGAGGCTCTGTCTGGATCTATCTCCGGCGATGGACCAATGATTTCAATATTTTCTATTTGATTTAATTTTTCAAATAAGTATTTAGTAATAGTATTTTCATATTCATGAATTTCATTCAATCCAATATTGTTAATATAATTAATTGCTTCTGCAAGACCTATTGCTTCTGCAATGGCTGGAGTTCCAGCTTCAAATTTGTGTGGTAGCTCTGCCCAAGTACTTGTCTCTTCAAAAACATCTTGAATCATTTCGCCACCTCCAAAGAGAGGAGGAATTTTTTCTAGGATTTCTTTTCTTGACCAGAGGAAACCAATACCTGTAGGACCGCAAAGTTTATGTCCTGATCCAGCTAAAAAATCTATATTAAGATCAAACACATCTATTTCTTGATGTGCCAAACTTTGGCATGCATCTATTAACACTAAAGAACCTTTTTGTTTAGCTAATTTAGTTATTTCTTTGATTGGATTACAGCAACCTAGTGTATTACTAACATGTACTAGGCTAACAAGTTTAGTTCTAGATGTTAGTTTTGATTTAAAGTCATCTATATCTAATTTTCCATCTTTATCTATACCTATAAATTTTAATTTGCATTTATTTTTTGCTGCAACCATTTGCCATGGAACAATATTGCTATGATGTTCCATTATTGATAAGAGAATTTCATCGTTTTCTTTTAATGAATATTCGCCCCACGATCTAGCTACTAGATTGATTGCCTCAGTAGCATTTCTAGTGAAAATAATTTCTTTTGCTGAATTCGCTTTTATATATTTACTAATTAAATATCGTGCATTTTCAAATTCTTCTGTTGCTTTAGCACTTAATTGATGTGCCCCTCTATGTACATTGGCATTAAAGTTTTTGTAATATTCATCAATTTTTTTTAAAACTTGTATTGGTTTTTGTGTGGTTGCAGCATGGTCTAAATAAATAATTTGCTCATTACTTTTTAAGTTCTTATTTAAAAGAGGAAAGTCTTTCTTCGTTATTTCAGGAAAATTTTGAATCGTTTCCATTAATCATCATGTAAAAGTTTATCAAGCAAATCCCATTTATCTTTTGAAATGGGAATAAATGAAATTATTTCTTGAAAGTAAGAACTTAATTGTAGTTTACTTGCTTCTGTTAATGTGATCCCTCTTGTCCGCATATAAAAAAGTTCTTCTTCATTTAGTTGTGAAATTGTAGCTCCATGTTTGCATTTGACATCATCAGCAATTATTTCTAATTGTGGTTTGGTATCTATTTGTGCGAAATTTGATAAAAGTAAATTTCTGCTTAATTGAGAAGCATCAGTTTTCTGGGCAATTTTCGGAACTATTATTGAACCTTCAAATACTGCATGTGATTTATCATCAGCAAGTGATTTATTAATTTGATCTAGAAATCCATTTGGGCCATTAAATTCTATTTTTGTATAGGTTGAAATTTGCTCATCTTTTTTTGTGATTTGCATACCTTTGATATTTGTCTTAGCGTTTCCCGCAGTTTGTTTAATACTAATTTCAAATCTCGCATAATTGAATCTGAAATGTAAAGATCCTAAGTTGTATGAACTATTTTTTTGTTGAATTACATTGAGAGAATTTAATAGATTGGATCTTTTTTCACCGTAAGAAACAACACCATGATTTACGGAACTATTTTCTTTCAAGCAAAAGAAAGTTGATTGCGATAATGAAGAGTTTTCTTTACCAAGATTTACTTGTAATAATTCAACATCACAATTCTTTTCTAAAAATATTACTAGGGTTTTTGCTTTTAAAGAATTACTTGATGCATGACTAAAAATTTCAATGGGAGGAATTTTTGATCCATTTATTTTTAAACCCAAAATATTATTTTTACAACTTAAAGACAGATTTAGTAAGTCACTCCAATTTTCGTTTTGCTTAAAAAAAGATATCTGTTCTTTGATATATTTTTGTATTTCATCCTGACTTAATTGCTGTATTGAATAATTTTTTTTTATTAATTTAATTTGGCAATTCTCACCAATTATTAATCTAATAGTACTTTGAGAATTTTTGGGATATGGTATATCAAATTTTGAATCTTTTTCATTAACTGTGTAATCTAAAAAGTTTGACAATTTTGATTTATTTGAAAGTCTCCATAGTTCACTTTTAGGATTAGGAAGAGGGCTTGATTGTAATTTATTAAGACAGATTTTTTGTATTTCTGTTAGATTATCATCAGATGTATTAGTTTTTATTTTTTCAATAATTTCCATTTGTCTAGGTCTCTTTTATAAAGTTATCAGTCCATTCGTACCCTTTTTCTTCAAGCTCTAGAGCAAGATCACTCTCACCAGTTTTTATGATTTGTCCGTCTGACATAACATGGACATAATTTGGTTTAATTTCATCTAATAATCTTTGATAGTGGGTAATAAGTATAATTCCAGTCTGTGCATTAGATATTTTTTTAATTCCTGATGCCACTATTCTTAGAGCATCGATATCTAGACCAGAATCGGTCTCATCTAATATTGCTATCTTGGGCTCAAGTAAAGCCATTTGCAAAATTTCATTTCTTTTTTTTTCACCTCCGGAAAAGCCTTGATTTACACTCCTTGATAGAAATGCGTGATCCATTTGAACAATTTCTAACTTTTCTTTAACTAATTCTTCAAAATCAAAGGTATCTAATTCTTCTTTGTTGAGGAATTTCCTTCTAGCATTAGTTGAAACTCTAAGAAACTCAAGATTACTTACACCTGGAATCTCAATTGGATATTGAAAACCAAGAAAAATTCCTGATTGAGATCTCTCTTCGGGTTCTAGAGAGTTGATGTTTTCACCTAAAAATTTTATGTCGCCATTTGTAATATTATACGAGGGATGTCCTGCAATGATTTTCGAAAGAGTACTTTTGCCACAACCATTTCTTCCCATAATGGCATGGATTTCTCCCGGATAGACAGTAAGTGAAACCCCTTTTAAAATTGGAAGATTATCAGTAGATGCAGCGAGATTTTCAACTTCTAAAATTGGATCTGATTCTTTCATTTTTCTTTGCATTTCAGTTTAGAAATTGATTAATTAACCTACTGATCCCTCTAGTTTAAGTGCGAGTAACTTATCTGCTTCAGCAGCAAATTCCATAGGTAATTGATTAAATACATCTCTGCAAAAACCGCTGACCATCATAGATACTGCCTCCTCAAATTCTATACCTCTGCTTTGAAGATAAAAAAGTTGGTCTTCTGAGATTCTACATGTGCTTGCTTCATGCTCAATTTCAGAATTTGGTTGTTGAGATTTGATGTAAGGAAATGTATTTGCAGAAGCTTGATCCCCTATTAACATTGAATCACATTGACTGTAATTTCTTGATCCTGTAGCTTTTGTTCCCATTTTGACAAGACCTCTATAGCTATTTTTTGACTTACCTGCACTAATACCTTTGCTAACGATAGTTGATTTGGTCTTAGGACCAATATGGATCATTTTTGTGCCGGTATCTGCTTGCTGAAGGTTATTGGTGAGAGCTACTGAATAAAATTCTCCTACAGATTCTTCCCCCAAAAGAAGACAGCTAGGATATTTCCATGTAATTGCAGACCCTGTTTCAACTTGAGACCAACTAATTTTACTTCTCTTACCTAAACATTTTCCTCTCTTGGTGACAAAATTAAAAATTCCGCCAATACCTTCTTCATCACCAGCATACCAATTTTGCACTGTTGAATATTTTATTGAGGCGTCGTCTAATGCTATAAGCTCTACAACTGCTGCATGTAGGGTATTTGTATCAAACATTGGAGCTGTACAACCTTCTAGATAACTTACAGAACTTGATTCTTCAGCAATGATTAGTGTTCTTTCGAATTGTCCTGAATCTCCACTATTAATTCTGAAGTAGGAAGATAGATCCATAGGGCAAGTAACACCTTTTGGGATATAAACAAACGAACCATCACTAAAAACTGCAGAATTTAGTGCTGCAAAATAATTATCACTATCTGGAACTACTGTGCCTAAATATTTTTCAATCAAATCCGCGTGATTTTTTACTGCTTCACTAATTGAGCAAAATATAACTCCATGTTTAGAAAGTTCTTCTCTAAAAGTTGTGGCTATAGAAACGCTATCAAAGACAGCATCTACTGCTACATTTGTGAGTTTTTTTTGTTCGGTGAGAGGTATTCCTAATTTGTCAAAAGTCTCAAGAAGTTTGGGATCAACTTCATCTAAGCTAGAAATTTTCTCTTTTTGCTTAGGAGCAGAGTAATAAATAATATCTTGATAATCAATTTTTTTATATCCTAAAGCTGCCCAATCGGGCTCTTTCATTTTTTGCCATTTTTTAAAAGCTTTTAATCTAAAATCGAGAAGAAATTTTGGCTCTTCTTTTTTCTGTGAAATTAATTTTATGACATCTTCATTTAATCCCTTTTCTATTTTGTCAGTATCAATGTCAGTAACGAAACCATATTTGTAAGGCTCTTTTACTACATCTTTAACTAAATTTTCGTTGACCATGTTATCAAAAATAACTTATTACAATTAGCTTTATATACTTTAACGAAAGATTCCCCCAATATTGAGTTTTTTCCTTTTATTAAAACTAAAAATTAATGTCCAATCACCTTGATCCCTTGTCTAGCCCATTAAATATAGAAACTATCCAAGAAATTGATAATCTTGATCTACCTATAATGCAGAAACACCACTTAAGAATACTCGCTCATTGCCTTCATATTTTAAAAATTACCAATGTAGATAATGGCTTGGAATATCAAAATAAAAATCCCTTGAGAGAATGGTGTGATAACCAATCCAAAAAATTTGATGATAAAAAATTTAGTGATCTTTTTTATGAGCAGTTAGAATCCACTTCGAAAAAATTAATTACTTTTTCAAAAAAAATAGGTAAAAGTATTCAGGATTTAGAAATAGATGATCTAGTACTTCTAGTTAAAGGAAGTTAGAAATTTTCCGAATTGATCCCGAAGAAAAAATATATTTTTGTTGAGTCGTTAACAAATTTGGGTAATAAAATTTAAAAAAAAAGAAAATTAATTTACATTCAACTAAAGTCTTAAAACTTACTTTTTCTATTGTTACCAACTGTTTTGGCGAGAAATACTAAATTTGTAAATTATTTAGTAGTCAGAGGATCCTGACGACAGGTCAAAAAGGCACACAAATTCCAAAAAAAAAGAACATACTGATCCCAAACAAAAACGGAGATTTTAAAGTGGCTGATGGGATCATTAATAAAGATCAATTACTTTCACTAACCCTCAGACAATTACGTCAAGAAGCAAGTAAATTATCAGTACCTTTATACAGTCGTAAAACAAAAGCTGTCTTAGTTGACTTAATTCTTAAATATCAGGAAAAATCTTCAAAAAAAATAAACGTAAGTTCTCTCCAGCCAAAATCTGAAGAAACTATTGAATCTAATGCTTTTAACAGCAGTGACGAAGTTAAAACAAACGTAGTATTTCTACCCCGAGATCCAGATTGGGCTTACGTTTTTTGGCAAATTTCTGATGCAGATCGAGAAAAAGCACAATCTTTGGGAGCCAATAAATTGTGCTTACGATTATTTGATGCATCTGGTTCTGAAGGAAGCAACTTAAATCAAGGAACACTAAGGGAGATAGCTGTCGATAGTTATAGTACTGAGTGGTATTTGCCAATCCCACTTGCAGATAGAGACTATAAAGTTGAATTAGGTTATAAATATGGTTTTAAATGGATGTCATTGGCATTTTCTTCTACAAGCCACGTTCCTGGCTCTCATCCTTCTGAGCAAATTCTTGATAAATTTGTACCTTTTAATTTGGATTCTACTTCTGAGTCAATCCCAGATATTTCAAATCCTGTTGATTCAGAACAAAATGGTATGCATGAAAGGTTATACCAGGCAGCAACTAATATTCCTCTCAGGAGAAAAGTTGGTTCTGAAGAATTCATGGAAAATGTAAACTCAACAAGCCTCAATGATAATCTCACAGATTCAGGAGCTGGTAAATGGTCATCAGGTTTAAATGATTCTGGAAACGGAATTGTTAAAAATAGATCTTTTTGGCTCGTTGCCGATGCTGAATTAATTGTTTATGGAGCTACAGAGCCTTCTGCAAAACTGACAATCGGTGGAGAAGATGTGCCTCTTGCTGCCGATGGTACTTTCAGAATTCAAGTTCCATTTAGAGATGGTACTCAAAAATATGATATCAAAGCTGTTGATGTGTACGGTGAGCAAGAAAAAAGTATATCAATGAAATTTGATAGAACTACGCCACTTGACGATACTAATGAAAAAGATAATTCTGAGACTGAATGGTTTTAATCTATTAAATTAATGCTAAAAAAAATTGTGGCTTTTACTCCATTGTTTGGAGCATTAACATTTCCACTAATAGTTCCAATTACAATTTCAAAATTTGGAGTTAACTATGGAATTCTTAGTGCATTATTAATTTCTTCATTATGGTTTATCGCTATGTTAAGAACATCCGAAATGCCTCATTAATTTAGTTAGATTTTTGGAAGTTTTTTAAAAATATGACTCAAGTCAATGTAATTAATATCAATTCACCCTTTCTAGATCAAAAACCAGGTACCTCTGGTTTAAGAAAAAGTACTCTTAAGTTTCAGGAGGAACATTATTTAGAAATTTTTATTGAAGCAATATTACAAATATTGGGAGATTTAAAAGGTTCAACATTAGTTGTTGGTGGTGATGGCAGATATGGCAATATTGAAGCAATAGAGAAAATTGTCCAAATATGTATCGCTCATAAAGTTCAAAAGGTGATTGTTCCAAAATATGGTTTATTATCTACTCCTGCGACATCACATTTGATTAGAAAAGAAAACGCTGTTGGTGGAATTATTCTTTCTGCAAGTCATAATCCTGGAGGGATTGATGGCGACTTTGGAGTAAAATTGAACATTTCTAATGGAGGCCCTGCTCCTGAGTTAATTACTAATAAGATCTTCAAGGCTTCACAATTACTAACTAGTTATAAAATTTGTAAAATTCAATTACCTGATTTTAGTGAATATCGAACTTATTCTTACGGCGAAACTACCTTAGAAATTATTGATGGATTAAAAGATTATTCTAATTTGATGGAGAAAATTTTTGATTTTGATCAAATTAGTGATTTTTTAAAAAAAGACTTCTCGTTAATCTTTGATGCAATGAATGCGGTTACAGGCCCATATGCAAAAAATATTTTTGTTGAAAAAATGTGTCTTGCACAGGGTTGTGTCATGAATGGTAACCCGTTAAAAGATTTTGGAGGTTTACATCCTGATCCTAATCTTACTTATGCATCCCACTTGGCTGATTTGTTATTAAATAAAAAATCTTACAGTTTTGGTGCTGCATGCGATGGAGATGGAGATAGGAATATGATTTTAGGAAGTGGATGTTTTGTAAATCCTAGTGATAGCCTTGCAGTTATCACTGCTAACACAAAATGTGTCCCTGGTTATAAAGATGGTATTACGGGTGTGGCACGATCCATGCCAACCAGCTCAGCGGTTGATAATGTTGCTCGAGCTTTAAATATTCCTTGTTTCGAGACACCTACTGGCTGGAAGTTTTTCGGAAATCTTTTAGATTCTAATTTAATTACTTTATGTGGAGAAGAAAGTTTTGGAACAGGTAGTAATCATGTGAGAGAGAAAGATGGACTATGGGCAGTTTTGTATTGGTTACAAGTTTTAGCTGAGAAAAAATGTTCGGTAAGTGATTTGATGCAGAATCATTGGAAACAATTTGGTAGGAATTATTATTCAAGACATGATTATGAGTCAATTCCCTCAAATATTGCTAATCAAATCTTTGGTAATCTAACTTCTATGCTCGAAAATTTAAAAGGAAATAGTTTTGCTGGCCATTTAGTTAAAGTTGCAGATAACTTTTCATATTTAGATCCCGTTGATAATTCCATAAGTGAAAACCAAGGTTTAAGATTAGTCCTTGATGATAATTCTCGAGTAATTGTGCGCCTTTCTGGAACTGGAACTAAGGGTGCAACATTAAGGCTTTACTTTGAGAAATTTTTCAATCCTCAACAGAATCTTGCGTTAAATCCTCAGATAGCTTTGAAACCTCTAATAAATGATTTAGATACTTTATTGAACATTTCAAAACTTACTCAAATGGAAACTCCTACAGTAATTACATAGAATTGAAAGTAGTGATTTTTTGATTTTATTTATATGCATTCAGAAAATTTATTTACTAATTATTCTCAAATAGAAAATAATTCACCTTTGGCAGATAAATTAAGACCAAAGAATTTGGAAGATTTTTTTGGTCAACAACCAATACTGAATGAGAATTCGCTTTTGAGAAGTGCAATATTAAACGATAAGATTAGTAATTTTATTTTTTCTGGCCCTCCTGGTGTTGGAAAAACTACTCTTATTGAAATTATTTCCTACAATACTCGGTCAAAATTAATTAAGTTAAATGCAGTATTATCAAGTGTTAAAGAATTAAGAAATGAAATCGCTAATGCAAAAGATAGATTAATAAATTCAAAAAGAAAAACAATTTTATTTATTGATGAGGTTCATAGATTTACAGCAGTTCAGCAAGATGCTTTATTACCTTCAATAGAAAATGGAACGATAACTTTTATTGGTGCTACAACTGAAAACCCTTTCTTTGCTGTTAATAAAGCGCTTGTTAGCAGGTCTCGTATTTTTACATTACTTCCTTTGGCAGAAAATGATTTGCAGAAAATAATACAAAAAGTTATTACTTACTATTCAAAACAAAAAGATTCAAAAAAGATTTATTTAACTCAAGATGCTAAAAGTCATTTAATTAAATTTTCTGGCGGAGATGCAAGAACATTAATAAATGCGCTAGAGATGGCCATTGAAACAACTGCCGAAAATGATTCAAAAGAAATCAACATTAATCTCTCAATAGCAGAGGATGCAATTCAAAAGAAAAATGTTGTTTACGATAAAAATGGTCAAAATCATTACGATGTAATAAGTGCCTTTATCAAGTCAATAAGAGGCTCTGATCCAGATGCAACTTTATTCTGGCTTGCGAATATGCTGGAGGCTGGTGAAGATCCTAATTTTATTTTTAGAAGACTACTTATATCTGCCAGTGAAGATATTGGAATAGCTGATCCTAATGCGATAGTAGTTGTACAATCCTGTTGTGATGCTTTTGATAGAGTTGGTTTTCCAGAAGGATTATATTTTTTAACGCAGGCTTCTTTATATTTAGCTGTATCTCCAAAAAG
This sequence comes from Prochlorococcus sp. HOT208_60m_813B04, assembly GCA_002025975.1. GTDB lineage: Bacteria > Cyanobacteriota > Cyanobacteriia > PCC-6307 > Cyanobiaceae > Prochlorococcus_A. The sequence goes on along the minus strand of MWOU01000109.1, from coordinate 32,237 downwards.
TAATAGTACGAAAAGTATTTTTAAAGCAATTGAAACAATCAAATCTACCAATGCTTTTGATGTTCCACTTCATTTAAAAAATAATTCGCATAGTTATGTCAATCCTCATAATTATCCAGATAATTGGGTTGCACAAGAATATCTTCCTAAATCTTTAAGAGGTTTAAAAATATGGGAACCAAATACTAATGGATGGGAAAAAACTCAATATGAAGAACTGCTTAGGAGAAAAGAAAACTAAAAATTTTTTGAACAACAAATAATCTCAGGATTAAAAGAATTTTTTTCTTCGTATGCTAAAGCGATAGTCCAATTATGGAAGTTAATCTGTGAAAAATGTAAATGTATGTTTTTCTTCTTATGAATTAACTCTTTTGGCTTTTCAAAAAATTGCCAATGGTTAATATCTTTAGCTAATTTTCCATGATCCCATTTTATAGCTGCTTCAACAGCACACCATTGATTTAATATCAGATTTTTTGTTAAATAATTGTTATGGTTTGATTTATTGGTATGAAAAAAATATTTTTCTGCAAATTTTATATGGTTAAAATCTCTATCTGTTCTCTCAATATCAATCCCAATTTTGCTTTTATACCAGACTATAGCAATGGCATCTTTACAATGACTTAAACTTATATTTCCCATGCCAGAGGGTAAACTTGGAGGTTCTCCAGGATAAGCATTAATTGGAATTTCTAGCGGATCTAAATCAAAAAGTGTCGAAAGTGATTGTCGCAAATAAGCTCTTGTTTCTAAAAAAATCTTTGATCTTGAATTTGTTAGCTTTTTGGCAGTTTTAATTTCTTCTACCGTTGCGACATCTTGCACACCTTTAATCTCATAAAACCAAATTTTTGGTATTTTATATTCATACTCATTTAATAATTTCAATGGCTCTTAAGGTTGGCGACAAAGCACCAGAATTTAAATTAAAAGATTCTTTTGAGAAAGAGGTTTCTCTTAGTGATTATAAAGGTAAAAGAATAATACTATATTTTTATCCAAAAGATAATACTCCAGGATGTACTAAAGAAGCCTGTAATTTTAAAGAGAATTGGGATTTACTCCAAAAAAATAATATTGTTGTGCTTGGTATTAGTAAAGATAATGCCTCCTCTCATCAGAAGTTTATAGAAAAATTCAATTTACCTTTTATTCTTTTAACTGATCCTGAACCTTTTAAAGTTTCTTCTGATTACGATAGCTATGGACTTAAGAAATTCATGGGAAAAGAATATATGGGAATGATGAGAAATACTTTTTTGATTGATACTGATGGTAACATCGAAAAAATTTACTTAAAGGTAAAAGCAGCAATAATGGCTGATCATATAATTGCTGACCTTGGGTTAAAATAATTTTTTTACTGACAGGTGGTGAATTATCATCCCCTCCATAACTAAATTAGGAGCATTGATAATATTTGCTTTTTCAGTCTTTAGAAATTTTGTAAGGAGTTTAGAGTCTCCTCCACAGATTATTAAAATATCCTTTGCGGGATTAAATAAACTATTAATTACTCCAGTAAGAGAGTTTATTACTCCTTTTATAATTGCTTCTTCTGTATTAAATAAAAAATCTTTGATCGGAATATTATATTTTTTGGGAACTTTAAGATTTTCTGTATTTTGTTCAATTGATTTCAATTGTGTTAGAAAACCTGGAACAAGTTGACCTCCAATAATAGATCCATTTGAATTCAATTTTGTTATTGATAATATTGTTCCAAAATCTGCAATTAGTAAATCTTTTTTGAAAGGGTTTTCAATAATTTTTAAAGCTGCAATACAGGCAAGAGCTCTATCAACTCCGAAATAATCAGGGAGATTTGATAACCGAATATCTTTGGTTTTTATTTCATTTTCTTTTTTCAGCAAAAAATTTGGTAGTTTTCCTACAGAAGCCCAAATTAATTCATCAAGATCTATATTTTCGGGAACTTTTTGCTTTTTTTGGGTATGTAAGAATTTAGATTGATTTTTAGAATATTTTGCCCAATGAAGCCTACTATTGCCTACTAATAAAAAATTTATATCTGAGACCATTGTTATATGATCAATTTAATTATTAGTGTGTATTCCACATTCTTGTTTAATCCCGCCAAATCTTGTATCTCGGCCTTTTGTTTCGATACCATCGGGACTGCTTGAATGCCAATCGCCTACAGAAGAATAACCTTTGACAAAAAGTGGATGGGCAGGTAAATTATTTTCTTCCATATAATAATAAATATCTTTATTTGTCCAATTTAATAAAGGTCTTAAAGAAAGTCTTTGACGAATTACTTCTAGTAACTTCATTTTGTTTCTATTTTTTGTTTGACTTGATCTAACACCGCTTGCCCAGCAAGTAATATTATATTTTTTTAGACCATTTTCTAAAGGTTTTATCTTTCTTAACTCATGATACTTATCTAAATCACTCTCTTTATTTGTTTCCCAAAGTTTTCCGTATTTAGCCTCCATTCTTGCTGGAGATAATTCACTTTGCAGAACTTCTACTTCTAAGGATAAATCTTCAATAAGATTTTCAGCGTAATGGTATGTTTCTGGAGGTAGGTAACCTGTATCTATCCAAAATATTTTGATTTTCTTTTGTAGGCATAGTTTACTAACCATATTTAAAATAACTGATGACTGTATACCAAAACTTGTTGTAATCGCGAATTGATTATCAAACTTTTCATAACCCCAAGTGAGCATTCCTTGAGGCTCCATATCTATTAGTTTTTGATTATATTTCCTCAAGGTAGTTTGAATATCTTTGTGGATGTTTTCAATCATTCTTCAATTTGGTTATGAGTTTAATGTTATTTCGCTCAATTAAAAAATTATTCGTATAGTTTAATAATACATTTACGCATAACAATATTTCTCTAATGAAATCAATACAAAAACCAATAGTAATAGTTGGAGCAGGTTTTGCAGGTATGACATTTGCTTTGAATTTAAAGAATCTTAATCCTTCTTTACCGATTCTTGTGGTTGATTCTGAAACTAACTTTATATTTAAACCTTTAATGTACGAAGTTTTAAGTAAAGAAATAACAAGTTGGGAAGCCACTCCTAAATTTGCAAATATTTTTTCTGATGCGGGTATAACTTTTTTAAGAAATTGTTTAACTAAGATTTTTTTCAATGAAAATATTCTCGAATTTAGTGACGATTTGAAATTAAGTTATCAATATCTGGTTATATGTACCGGATCTATTCCAAATAATTTTTTAATAAAAGGTGTAGATGAAAATTGTTATTTTTTTAATGATTTTCACGACCTAAGTAAATTAAATTCTTTTTTAAATAAATCACAAGAAACGTCGTTCCATAAAAAGTTATTCATAGTTGGAGGCGGTCCCTCTGGTATTGAGTTGGCATGCAAAATTAAAGATATATACACTGACACATTTGAAATAAATCTGATAGAAAAATCAAATGAAATCCTAAATAAAAACAAAATTTTTAATAAAGAACAAGCGGAGAAGGCATTAGAAAAAAGAAAAATCAAAGTTCTTTTGAATTCAACAGTTAGAGAAGTCTCAGAAACTAAAATTAGTATTTCTAGTGAGGCTGGAATAACTTCTTTCGATAAAGATATTGTTATTTGGACTGCAGGAGTTAAACCTAATTTGTCATACTTACAAACTGATGAAATAACAAAAAAATTTGGACGAATCTTAGTTAATAATAATTTGCAGATAAAAAATCATAAAAACTGTTTTGCTATTGGCGATATTTCAGTTATAGAAGGAATGGAGGATTTACCTAGAACTGCTCAGGTCGCTATGCAGGAAGGAAATCATCTGGCTAATAATTTAGAATTTTTAATTCAAGGAAAGGATCTTTTACCCTTTGAATTTAAAGATAATGGTGAAATGATTAGCTTAGGAATAGGCGAAGCTTCTATTTCTGGGCTTGGGGTTACACTATCTGGGAAATTGGCTTTTGAGGCAAGAAGACTCATATATGCTTCCAAGTTGCCTGTTATTACTGAAAGTTTAAAATCTGCATCTTCATGGATATTTCAAAAAAAATCTATTTTTAAAAAATTTCTTAAAAAAGATAATTCCAATTAAACTTTTTTGAAATATTGTTTTTGGGTATATTGAGTTAAAGAAGTTTTGTATGAATTTAATTGCAGTAGTGAGTAATAATTTTGATGCGTTTGTAACGGTAATTGTTTTAATAATGTCAATAATTTTGTTTATTAAAAATACTATTGCCCCAGAATTGACTGGTTTGTTATGTGTTGGAATATTTATAGCCACAGGGGTTCTTTCACCTGAAAAAGCTTTAGCTGGATTTGGTAGCCCATCCTTAATTACCCTTATGGGTTTATTTGCAGTTTCTTCTGCATTATTTAAAAGTGGTGCTTTAGACAGAGTAAGAGAATTGATTTCTTCTGAAAATATTAGAACCCCAAGGAAATTAATTTCTTTAATAGCTTTTTTGATTGCTCCAATATCTGGGATTGTACCTAATACTCCAGTAGTAGCATCTTTGTTACCCTTAATTGAAGGTTGGTGCGAGCGGAGAAATATATCACCGTCAAAAGTTTTATTACCTCTTTCTTTTGCAACTTTATTAGGTGGAACTCTGACATTATTAGGTAGCTCAGTAAATCTTCTTGTAAGTGATATTAGTCAGCAATTAGGTTATGGAGCTTTGGAATTATTTAGTTTGACTTCAATCGGAATTCCTGTATGGCTTATAGGTACAATCTATATGATTCTAGTTTCTGATATGCTTTTGCCAGATAGAGGAAGAGATAAAGAATTTATTAAAAATGGTGATATGAATATATATTTTACTGAAGTTACTATTCCCTCTACTTCAGAATTAGTTGGACAATCTGTCAGAAATAGTAGATTGCAACGACGATTTGACGTTGATGTACTGGAATTGCAACGAAATGGAAAAGTTATTCTTCCTCCTTTGGCTGATAGAAAGATTGAACCCGATGATAGATTAATAATCCGAGTCACAAGGGCAGACTTATTTAGGCTGCAGCAGGAACATACTATTCTGTTGGGCGAAAATAAAACATCTTTCGATGGAGCTAATGTTTTCTCAGATGATGAAGGTACTAAGACTTTTGAAGCCTTGTTGCCAGCCGGCTCAACTCTAGCTGGTGCAAGTTTGAGAGAATTAAGATTTAGGCAGCGTCATAATGCAACAGTTTTGGCACTAAGAAGAGGTCAACAAACTGTTCAGGAAAGATTAGGTCAAGCTGTTTTAAGGGCTGGAGATGTTTTATTATTACAAGCACCGTTAGATTCAATAAGAGGTTTGCAAGCTAGTAATGATTTGCTTATTTTAGATCAATTCGAAGATGATTTACCTTTCTTGATAAAAAAACCTATATCGATCGGAATTGCAATAGGAATGGTGGTTTTGCCTTCGGTTTCTAATATTCCATTAGTAGGTTCAGTCCTTTTGGCAGTAATTGCCATGGTTGCTTGTGGATGTTTAAGACCTGCAGAGATACAAAAATCAATTAGGTTAGACGTTATTTTATTATTGGGATCTTTATCATGCTTTAGTGTAGCTATGCAAGTAACAGGATTAGCAGATTTAATTGCAGTGAACCTAAACTTTGCTCTTAATGGAATGCCTCTTTATTTTGCACTAGTTGTTATTTTTGTATCGACAGTTATTCTTACACAATTTATAAGTAATGCTGCTTCGGTTGCTTTAATTTTGCCTGTTGCTATTGAATTCTCAAATGTTTTAGGCATTTCACCAAGCGCTTTAATAATGCTTGTTTTATTCGGTGCAAGTCAATCTTTCTTGACTCCAATGGGTTATCAAACAAATTTAATGGTTTATGGTCCTGGAAGATATAGATTTTTTGATATTGCAAAATACGGAGCTGGATTAACACTTATAATGTCATTTACAGTGCCAGCATTGATAATTTTAAATTACGGGTAATATCGTGAAACTCACAAGTAAGGTTTATAAGTTAAAAGATGCTTACAAGAAGTTATCCGTACCTCAATTTACTATTGTGACTGGCTTGTTTATTATTTGCCTTGGAACTTTAATTTTGAGTTCTCCATTATGTTCATCTTCAAAGGTTGGTTTGTGGGAAGCATTTTTTACTTCTACTTCTGCTATAACCGTGACTGGGTTAACCATAATAGATATTGGTGTTGATTTAAATTTCTTTGGCCAAGTTTTCTTGTCTTTTATGCTTTTATCAGGTGGTCTAGGATTAATGGCTATTACTACATTTTTACAAGGGTTTGTTGTCAAAGGTACAAAGCTAAGAACTAGATTAGATAAAGGAAAGACTTTAGATGAATTTGGAGTTGGAGGAATTGGTCGAACTTTTCAAAGCATTGCTATTACTGCAATTAGTATCATATCCTTGGGCGCAATTGTCTTATATTCTTTTGGATTTGTAGACATTCAAAATAATTGGGAAAGACTATGGTCCTCGATTTTTCACAGCATTTCTGCATATAACAATGCAGGATTTTCGTTGATGTCAAATAGTCTTCAAGACTATAGAACAAATTATTTGGTGAATAGTGTTTTTGTTTTTCTCATTGTTATGGGTGGATTGGGTTGGCGGGTTATTGATGATATTTGGAGTCATAAAAAAAATCTTTCTTATAAGAAATTAAGCCTTCATTCCAGACTAGTTATTAGGACAAGTTTGTCTCTAATATTGTTTGGATCATTAGGATTCTTTATCACGGAATCATTATTAAATAGTCAATTTTTTAATGATTTAAATTTGTTTGAAAGGTTAATGTCATCTATCTTCGAAACAGTTAGTGCAAGAACTGCAGGATTTACAAATTTTCCGATTTCTTTGAATTCCATCTCAGATACGGGCCTCTTATTATTAATGACGCTTATGTTTATTGGAGCAAGTACAGGAGGAACTGGTGGAGGCATAAAAACAACTACATTTATTGCTTTAATGGCTGCAACTAGATCAATTTTAAGAGGTCAGAAAGATGTAATTATTAGCAACAGATTAATTTCAGATAAAGTTATTCTAAAGGCAGTTGGAATCACAGTTGGATCTTTGCTTTTTGTTCTTTTAATGGCAATGTTGCTTAGTACAACTAATACTTTTGTTAAAAAAGAATCATTCACATTCCTAGAAATTCTGTTCACTTGCATATCTGCATTTGCAACAGTTGGTTTTGATATTGGTTTAACCGCAAAATTAAATCATTTTGGTCAATTTATTCTTATTGTGGGTATGTTTGTGGGCAGACTTGGGATCCTTTTGCTTTTAAGTGCACTTTGGCAGGCTCTTTATAAGAGTAGAATAGATAGACAAAAGAGAATTGGCTATCCTAGGGCTGATCTATATGTTTAGAATTTACTGAATTTTATTATGGCTGATTGGTGGCAGTGGTCTCAAAAGAGGGAAAATGAAGCACTCACTTTTGCAGTTGTCGGCGTTGGAAGATTTGGAACCGCAGTTTGCAGAGAACTTATTAGTAATGGTGCTGATGTTTTGGCTGCAGATTATTCGGAAAAAGCTATTGATGATTTAAGGCAATTAGAACCTTCGATAGAAGCGAGAGTTGTAGATTGTACTGATGAAGAGTCTATGAAGGAATCGGGAATTCTTGAAATGAATACTGTTGTAGTGGGTATTAGTGAACCTATTGAAGCAAGTATAACTACGACACTTATCGCTAAGGATAGTGAAGGTAGCAAAGTGAAAAGAGTAATAGCGAGAGCTACCAGTGACTTGCACGAAAAAATGTTAAAAAGAGTAGGTGCAGATAAAGTTGTTTTCCCATCAAGGATGCAAGGAGAAAGATTAGGTTTAGAACTGGTAAGACCAAACCTAATCGAAAGATTGGAACTAGATAATCAAACTGGTATAGATGAAATAACTGTTCCAGAGGAATTTATTGGCAGATCTTTAAGAGATTTAAATTTGAGGAAAAATTATTTAGTAAATGTTCTTGCTGCAGGACCTGCTGAAGAGTTAACAGTTAATCCTCCAGCAAAATATATTTTGGAAAGAGGAAATATTTTGGTAGTCATGGGTAAAACTGTAGATTTACAGAAATTGCCTCAAAATTAATTATTTTTAATCAGACTTTTTATAGTATCTAATCCTTTGAGGAGCCCTTTTTAATCTTCTGACGCTTTGTTTTTCAAGTTCATCTCTAAATTTATCAGTATTTAAATTATTTTCTGAAACAGGTGATTTACTGTGTTTATCGAAATATTTTTTTATACCCTCTTGTATTAACACTTTTGCCATATTACTTACTGTCCTAGATTCATTATCGGCCAAAATATTTAATTGCTCACATATTAATTCTGGAAGAACTACTTGAATTCTGGGGGATTTAGGCTTCCCATTAGTTGAGTTTTGGCGGGTAGCCATGAGTCAAAGTTGATAACTGTTACTTATTAGTATACACTGTTAGTCAAGGATACTATCTTTGTGTATATTATTAGTAAGGAAATTTATGTCCGTATCAATTAATTGTTTTATTGTCCCATGAAAAATTCAAGAAAAATTGATTCTCCAAAAAGGTCGATGATTGATAAACCGAAAAAAAGATTAGTCAACTCTGATTCTCACGATAATGAAAATAGTGACGTTTTGGTATCAGCAGTAATTAGTCCATATTTGTTAACTCATCTTCATCATATTCTTCAGCAGTCTGAGTATTATGCTCAAAAAGATGGTAGAAAATCTCACGCAGCTAACTTTGCCAAACTAAGAAAAGTTTTATGTTTAGACGCAAGAAGTATGGCAGATGCCTCTGCAAAAGAGATAAAAGATGTTGATAATGATTTATCTAAAAATAAATATAATGAACAAAATGTAGCTTGAAGTAATAATCTATTAATAAGTAGATTTTAAAAACATGTCCAGTAATGCTGAAAAGCTCTATAAGTTAATAGCCAACGACTCCAAAAAGAAACAAAGTCTGTTTATGACAGCCTTAACTAATCCCAAAAAAGCTTTAGATAAAATATGCGATATTGGCAACGAGTTAAATATTTCTGTGACTAAAGAAGAGGTTATTAAATATTTAAGTACTATTGATGATGAGGCAACTAAAATGTGGTTAATCAAGGCTCGAGGAGGTCTTTAGGATAAGGTTTCGAATAATTATTATTTGGATTAGAAATAGGCTTTATTCTTTTGTTGTAGCCACCTCCACCAGCCAAAGTCCAAAAAAACCAATAACTTGGAATTGCAAGAGCTGCAGCTATAAAAATCACTACAATTTGTTCTATTCTTTTCATGATTTAATCTTATTCCACAAAATATTTTTTAGTAAATAAGCCACAGATTTTGTAAATTCTATTTTTAAAACAGTGATTAGATTTGAAGGTGTAAGCAAAATTTATTCTACAGATGTTGTTTTAAAAAATATTAGTTGGGAGATTAAAAAAGGAGAAAAAGTTGGCTTAGTCGGTTCTAATGGTGCAGGTAAATCAACCCAATTTAAGATTTTAATTGGAGAGGAAGAGCAAACAAGTGGAACAATTATCAAAGAGGGAAATCCTAAAATTGCCCATTTAAAGCAAGAGTTTGATTGTAATTTGAATTTTTCAGTGAGAGAGGAATTAGAAAGTTCTTTTAAAGATATACAAATTGTTGCCATTAAACTTTTAGAAATTGAGAATAAAATGAAATCGTTGGATATTAAAAAAAATTCTGATGAACTTGAAATATTTGTAAATCAACTCGCAAAATATCAAGCTAAATTTGAAGCTTTAGGTGGTTATAAAATGCAATCTGATGTAGAAAAAATATTACCAAAATTAGGCTTTTCTATAGAAGATGCTGATAAATTAGTTGGCAATTTCTCAGGCGGTTGGCAGATGAAAGTTGCACTTGGAAAAATAATTTTACAAAAACCTGATTTACTGTTATTAGATGAACCAACCAATCATTTAGATTTAGAAACTATTTTTTGGTTGGAAGAATATCTATCATCGCTTAAAATTGCGATTATAATAATTAGCCATGATAGATATTTTTTAGATAAATTATGTAAAAAAATAATTTTTGTAGATAGAGGAATATCTGAAACATATATTGGGAACTATTCTTTTTTTGTTGAACAGAAATCTTTGAATGAAGAATCACAAAATAAGGCATATCAATTACAACAAAGAGACATTGAGTTACAGAAGAGGTATATAGATAGATTTAGAGCTAGTGCAACTAGAAGTTCTCAAGCAAAGAGTAGAGAAAAACAATTAAAGAAGATTTCTAAAATTGAGGCTCCCATAGCAAAATCACAAAGTCCCGTTTTTAATTTTCCAGAGTGTCCTCGCTCAGGAAAATTAGTTCTAAATATCAAAAATTTGTCTCATAGTTTCGAGGATAAAATTCTTTTTTTAGATATTAATTTAAAGATTTCTTCCGGGGAGAAAATAGCAATATTAGGACCTAATGGTTGCGGTAAATCTACGTTGCTGAAAATTATTATGAAAAAAATATCTCCTGAAATTGGAGAAATTAATCTTGGTAAACATAACATAATTACTAGCTATTATGAACAGAATCAGGCTGAAGCACTTTCACTTGACGAAAGGGTTATTGATTTAATATTTAATAAGTCTCCAGAATGGTCCCAAAAAAAAGTTAGAACATTTTTAGGGGGTTTTGGCTTTAAAAATGAAACTGTTTTTAAATATATCAAACAACTCAGTGGGGGGGAAAAGGCAAGATTAGCATTGGCGCTGATGATTATTAATCCTAGTAATTTCCTTCTTTTGGACGAACCAACTAATCATTTGGATCTTCAATCTAAGGAAAACTTAGAATTAGCAATTAAAAATTATAAAGGTTCATTATTAATCATTTCTCATGATCGGTATTTTATTTCAAAGGTTGCAAATAGAATTATTGAAATCAAAGATTCAAAGTTGTTTTCATATGATGGAAATTACGAATATTTTTTAGAAAAAACTCAAAGCCAAAAAATTTGATTACTTTTAATAAAATTTAAATTTCGCTAAGTAAGATCACTCATTTATCTTTACATAGTTTACCGTCCTTGATTAATCTTGAATATACAAAAATAAGTTTTAATAATTTAAATGCAAAATTACGATTTCCAAGAAAAACATTTTCAAATTTCTGAGCCTATTGAAAGTTATTTTGAATGCATTTCTACCTGTGATATAAGGGATGGTAGATGTATTTCAAGGTGTGTGGAAATACTTAAACAGAATGACAATTAAATCTTTTAGTTATTTTGTAGATTAGTTATATCAGTTGGTATTACTTCTAATTTAATAAATTTATCTCTACGTTTTAATAATATATTGACTGGTTTATTAATACCATTTTTACTTACTTGATCTATAACGTCTGATGCATTTTCAATATCTTTATTGCCTACTTTTATTAGAATATCATCTATTTTAATTCCACTTTTTTCAGCTGGACTATTCGGTACTATATATCCAACTTTTACGATATTATCTTTTCTCTCAGAATTACTTTCTTCTATTAGGCTAATACCAATCATAGGATGTATTACTTTTCCATTTTTTATAAGTTGATTGGCAATTTTCTTAGCTGTATTAATTGGGATTGCGAAACTTAAACCTGCTCCAGGTCCTGATCTTATCAAGGTATTAATACCAATTACTTCTCCATCGCTATTTAATAGTGGACCTCCAGAATTACCTGGATTAATAGCAGCGTCTGTTTGTATCAGTTCAAGTTTTTTATCATATATTCCTAATTGAGTGACATTTCTATTTAAATTACTAATAATACCAAGCGTGACTGTGTTTTCTAGTCCAAATGGATTTCCAACTGCTATAGCCCAATCACCAACTTTAATCTTTGCTGAGTTGCCCAATTTTGCTTTTGGCCAAGGTCCTTGCCCTTCAATCTTTAGCACAGCTAAATCAGTAAAAAAGTCTTGCCCTATAAGTTTTGCGTTATATTTTTTGCCATTGGTTAAACCTACAATCACCTTATCTGATCCATTCACTACATGTGCATTGGTCATTACAAGTTCATCCGCAAATATAAATCCACTTCCTTGGTTTTGCTCTATTCTTGGTTTATTGTCATCAGGTAAATCTAATCCAAAAAATCTTTCAAAATATGGGTCTAAAAATAGTTGAGAATTTCTTGGAAATTTTCTTTTTTTAACATATCTTTGAGTATCTATTGTTACAACTGCTGCACCGGTTCTCTCTACAGCTTTAGTTATGAAAGATTTGTTTGAATATAAATTAACTTCATTATTTTTTGGGTTAATTAATGGTTGGGGTATTACTTTTGCAGGAAATTTAATGCCAACCGTAACTAATGAGGCGAGCAGTAATAATTTTTGGATGTATCTTTTCAATTTTGATTTGCTTATGTTCTTCGGAAGATCTGAAACACCATTCTAGTCTAATTTAAATATAAGTACTTAATAAATAAACTTAATATAGAGAATAATTTATGATCTTAAGAATAGCTAAATTTCTTTTTTTCGAGCTATGATATTGAACATATAAACAATTAATTCAGAAGTTTGATGTCCATTTTATTTCCAATCATATATTCTGCAGCCTTAACCTATTTAGTTTGGAAAGCTTTTAAAGTAATGTCTAATGGTTGGGGTATATCTGATGATAAAAATAAACGTTTAAGTACTTCTAGTTTTAAACAAAAAAAGTACACAATACACCCAGAACTTTTAGATAAATCAGGAAATATAACCGAAGAGGAGCTTTTAACAGTAAGATTTTCAAATGACAATGACTCTACATTAGAAGAAAAAGGTTCGACGACTGATTAATCAAGTTACATTTAGAAAAAAAATTGGAATTAAGAACAAAAATTGTCTCAGCGGTAATAAGATCTCTTAAGTTACCCCCAAGATTTCGTTTAAAGATGGTAAAAGAAGATCCAGTAAGACTTGAACTAAGTCTTACTCCTTCTTACGGTAAAAATCCAGTTATTGTTGGTTTAGTTGAATCTTTAGACTTAGTCGCTCGAAGAGATAGAGAAGGTAGATTACCCAGAGATCTTCAAGGAACTTGGGACTGGACTGTTAGACATGGAAAAGTTAGTACCGGAGGTTGGAATCCTATGTTAAAAGAGGCATTGCAAACAATGTTTGAGACAGGATTGCCTGCTATTGTATATGAGGAATTAACTGGAGATGAATATCGACCTGTTGATGGTGTAAGACATGTTAAATAAAAAATTTATTATTCATCATAAATTCTTCCTTAAAACGTTAAAATAATTTGGACTGTTATCTAGTTAATTATGAATAATGACAATCAACCAAGATTTGGCTTTGTAAATTTTGCAGAAACATGGAATGGTCGTATGGCAATGATGGGCATTTTGATTGGTCTTGGTACTGAATTAATAACTGGACAAAGTATTCTTCGACAAATTGGAATAGGTTAGTATTTTAATTTACTTCTTCTGCTTTCACTTCAATGGTACTCTCACTGGGTTTTCTATTAAGTTGACTATTACTGATATTTTCTAGATTTGCTCCACAATTCATGCAGGTTTCACTTAAGCCTAATGATATTGCACCACAACTATTACATGTATTAATTTTTGATTTGTAAGAGTTAAAACCTATTAATACTAAAATTACTAATAGTAGAGGAATTAAAAATAATAGAAGTAGTATATTACCTAGAAAACTTATGAAAAAGTTTAATCCAAAGATTGGAATAACTATGAGTATAATCAATGAATATATAAAAAAATTCTTATTAGCCTTAAAAAAATGATACATCTTAATTTTATTTATATCTAATATCTTTTTTTATTCACTAAAGTCATATTAGCAATAACTACGCTCCAACACTGTCCAAAATATAAAATCACTCCTAATAGCCATACCCATAAAGTAAGTACAAGAAAACCTCCTATAAAACCATATGCTTGAAATCTCGCTCCAAGTGAGAGAATACTTTTACTTACTGCTAGGTTCAAAGTGGTTAGGCCAATTCCAATAAGAAAGGATCCAGGTAAAAGTGGTTTTAAAGGAACTTTTCTACTGGGTAAGAGGGCCTGTAATAAAAGAGCCATTAAAGAAAATCCCATTAATGGTATTGCAAACTGACCAACTTGTAATAGCGGCAACTTTAATAATAAATCAGAGATAAGATTATTAGATTTTGAAAGATTTTCTAAAACGTTACTTGGGATCATCCTAAGATTTGCACTAATCTGATCTAATACCATTAAAAAACCAATAAAAAAAACGATTAAAAAGGCTTCAATTCTATTTCTGAGAAACTTAGAAGCTTGTACTCTCCAAGCAGCATTTACTTTTTTAGAAGGAATTTCGTCTTCCCAAAGCCTATCTGAACCTCTTTGAAGAGATAGATATGCATTACCTGCTGTAAAAAGCAAAAACATAGCACCTAGAACTCCTGCCCCAAAACCTTGATCTATCAAATTAAATAATGTAGTTTCTACTAAATCAACTACTGAAGGAGGTAAAAGTTGAGCAGCAATAGAAATTATTTGTTGATCTAACCCCTCTTGTTTTCCAAGGAACCATGAAGCTATTGAAAGAGAAATTAGAAGAATAGGAAAAAATGATTGAAGTGTGTAGTATGCAAATGCAGCGCTTAAATCAACACAATCAGATTTGCTCCATCGCTCACAAGCTCCCCACAAACTTTTCAGTATCCATGTTGAACTTCGCTGCATATTAATATTCTTCAAATATTTATTTTATTTATTTTTTATTGTATCTGATTAAGAAAATTTTCAAGCAATTATTTATTTATGATGCAACTAATTTTCCAATAGTAGATTGCCCCATGGCTTTAAAATTTCAATTTTTTCCACAGATCGAGAAGCAATTAGAGGAAAATTAACATCGCTCAAGTTTTCTCCCGAAACTAAATTTAAGGGATCTGTTTCTAACCACTCTATAGAACAATTGAGTTCTTCTAATAGCAGCCAGGCTGCTGCAATATCCCATATCTTGGGAGTTGATTCTATTGCTCCAAAAGTTTGTCCCATCGCTACACTCGTAAGATTTAAACTCGATACACCTAAGAGTCTGATTTTGCCAGGAAATAATGAGTTTGGTTTTTTTTGCAAAATTTTTATAGACCTACTACATAAAGAAATGCATTCACTTTGACGATTATTTTGTCTAGGGTCTACTTTCTGGTTATTTAACCAAACTCCTTTACCTTTAATGGATACAAATTTTTTTTTCAATGTAGGAATTATTAAAAAAGAAGATTGCGGTTTGCCATCAACAAATCTTGCTACTGATATAGACCAGTAAGGAATACCTGCAGCAAAATTTGTTGTCCCATCGAGTGGATCGACCACCCAATAAGCTTTTGAGTTTGGAATTAACTTTTGCCCTTCTTCACTAAGGACGCCCTCACCTGGAGCTATTGATGATAAGCCATCTACAATTGTTTTGTCACTCCATAAATCACAACTTGTTAGTAATGATCCATCTGCTTTATTACTGGCGCTAATATTTCCAAAATCTTTTTTTTGACGATGACTAACTAATTCAAACAAAGAGTCTAATTCACTTAGTTGTTTATTAGTTAAATTTGGTGGATTCATATTGTAATATTGCAGATAGAATCATTTTGGTTAATCGTATTATGGTTATTTAAACAGTTGTTACTTATTTCCAGAAAAGTTAATCTTTCTAATTCATCTAAATTTAAATTATAATTATAAATTGCATTGATTTTCTTCGATTTTGCATCACTGAATTCTTTTTGTCTTACTAGTACGTCCTTTAAAGTTGATATTCCAACATCATATCTTAATCTTGATAGCCTCAAAGACTCTTTTGTAGATGATATTTCTTTTGAAGTGGATAATATTTTTTCTTCATTCAGTTTTAAATTTAGATAAGCTTTTGTTATGTTAGTTTTTAGAATATTTTTGAGATTTTTATAGGCATATTCCTCCCCCACTGCTAGAGCTTTACGTGATTTGTATGAATTCTTATTTTGGCCACCATTAAAAATATTCCATGATAAGTTCAAACTTATTGTATTACTAAAAGAAGATCCATATTTGTTAGGGTCTATTTCAACTGCTAGAGAATCTCCTTTGGTGAATGTACTGGACAATGAGTTACTGATATATATATTTGGTTTATTTGAGTTCAAGAAACTAATTGCCTCATTATTTTTGATCGATGTTTGAAGAGCAATGTTTTTTAAAGAAAGATTTTTTTCAAGGCCATTATTTATATTTTTATTTAATTTGTAATTCCAATAACCAGATAACTTTTGCTCTTTTTTAATTTCAAAATCCCCTTTCAGATTCATGATTTCTTTAAGTGATATTTTGTGAATTTGATACTCAATTTTTTTTTCATTAAGTGATTGCTTGTCTCTTGATAGTTGAGCATCTGCTTCAAGTACTTCAAATTTTGTTCCGATACCAGCGTCTAGTTTGGCTTGTGCATTTTCAAGACTCGTAATTGATAAATCAAGTGCGAATTTCTTATTTATAATATCTTGAGCAGACTTCTGGTATTTATGAAATCTTGTACTCGCTTCTTGAATTAAGTCTTTTCTTTTAATTTCATAATTATTGTTTGCAACTTTTAAATTTTCTCTTGCTATTTTTATTTCTGGACTTCTAAGCGGATCAATTAAATCCCATCTGATATTAAGTGAGGGGTTAGCAGAAAGTTGGGAAGTTTTTGTAGTACTTGAATTATTACTATAATTTCGACCGGCTACATATTTAGGTAATCCATTTGCTTGTAAGTTTATTGAAGGATACCTCTTAGCAATTTTACTTGAAAGATTAAAACTAGCAGCTTCTATTAATTCTTTTAAAGATTTAAGTTCATCGTTATTATTCAGAATTATATTCTTTATTTGCTTATGGTCTATAAATATTTTACCATCATTTTCTTCTATAACTTCATCAATAAAATTATTGTTTTCGCTAAGTAAGGATTGCTGAAAAGTAACTGAGAAGCCAAGTGGTAAAAATAAAGTTGAATTTATTATTTTTCTAAGCATAATTTAGAATTTTTTACTACTAGATATTCCAATTAGATTATTAATAATATCATTTGAATCATCTAGAACGTGAATTTTGGTATTTAATTGATTTGCAACTTCTTTAATATTTTTATCATCTAAAAATAAATCAGTATTAAGTTTTAACATAATAGATGGTATGTAAACAGCTTCTCCTAAATCCTTGTTTTTCAGCCCGTGAATTAGATCTTCTCCAGTAAGAAGACCTGTAACGACTTGATCCTGACCCCAATAAATACTTGGTAAACCATATAAATTAATTGTTAATCCATCAATTAAGTTTAATTTCTTAACTGTAGGAATTAGGGCATCATAAACTAATTTACCAACAATCCAACTAATTTTTTTTTGCTTTTTTACTTTTTTGGGTAGGTTTTGGGTCTTCTCTCTTAATGTTTCTAGAAAGTTTCTAATAGTCCCAACTCCATTAGATTCTTGTGGCATATTTTCGTAGGTTTTGTAACTAGGTAAATTTGTACCAGCAATTAAATACCATTCATCTGCTAACCAACAAAAACGAGTCCCAAGAGTATTTTGTAGAGAGGCTTGAATCCTCTCTACTTGTTTAATAGTTTTTTTTGCGTATTCTGGGCTTATTGATTTCAATCCATCATTTTCAGGTCTAAATTTTGTGAGTCCTACAGGAACTATTGCAACTGAAAGTACTGTCTGAGATGATTTTTTATAGAATTCAGCAAGTTCCAAAATTGACTTCTCAAGAATATCCCCATCATTTATATCTGGACAAACAACAATTTGAGCATGTATTTGAATAGAGTTTTTTTCAAACCACGAAATTTGATCAAGTATTACTCCAGCTTTTTTATTTTTTAATAATTTTTCTCTTGTTGCGGGATCTGTAGCATGAACTGAAATAAAAAGTGGGGATAGTTTTTGCATAGCAATTCTTTTCCAGTCTTCTTTTTTTAAATTTGTAAGAGTTAAATAAGAGCCATATAGGAAACTTAATCTGTAATCATCATCTTTAATATAAAGGCTTTTTCTTTTACCACTTGGCTGTTGATCAATAAAACAAAATGGACATCTATTATTGCATTGCTTGATTGAATCAAATAATGCATCTTTAAAATTTATGCCTAAATTAACGTCTTGATCTTTTTCAATATTTATATTGTGAATTTCATGATTTTTATCTAAAACTGATATTTCTAAAATTTCTTCACTTATTAGAATCTGATAATCAATTAAATCTCTTGGTTTTTTCCCATTAATACTAACAATTGAATCACCAGATTCAAATCCTATTTCTTGAGCAATGGAATTAGATTCAACACTTTCAATTACTGCAGGATTTATTCTATAAGTAATACTAGGGACCAAAATATCATTGGGATCTTCTGTGTAATTAATTTCTTGCCACACAATTTAAGGCCAAATAGTCTTACTTATATCTATTCTAAACTGAAATATGACTCAAAGTGTATTAAATACTTTTAAAAAACTAAATATAGGTTTGAAATTATGGGCCTTTAATTTATTAAAATATGGCATTCGCAGTTTTCTAAAACACGATTTAGATTAATTAAAATAAACTTTTTCATTGAAAGAATTAATTACAAAAAATTTAGAAGTAAAAGATAAATTCAACTATGAATCTCATAAGGCAGTTGATTCATACGAAAATAGTTTTTTATCAAATCCTATATCTTTAAGATTGTGGTCTTCTTTTTTTGTAATTTTACCTATTTTTGTTCAAGCCCCTTGGGTTAGATTAGAGCCCATAAGTGCTCTCTGTTTTACTTTTGTTATTATCTTAGTTGCATATGTTTTGAATCAAAAAGGATCAAATAAGTGGTTTATTGTCAGTTCATTATTACTTGGTGTTTCAGGTAGTTGGCTCGGTGGATGTTTGTTCTGGGGATGGTTAAGCCCATTTCCTATCCTACACATACCTGTTGAAGCTGTAGCTCTCCCACTAGCTTTAATTGGATTTGGTACTAATTGGAAAATAGGTGCAAGTTTTTATATCTCTTCTTTATTTGGAACCGCAGTTACCGACATTACAATATTTTTAATCGGAATCATGGATCAATGGAGGCAGGTTATTACAGCAGATTCTGAAAATGCACCTATGATTCTTCAAAAAACCTCAGAGAGTCTTATACAAATAAAATCATTATCTATTATTATTTTTGTTGCTCTTATACTTTGGTTTATTTCAAAAGAAATTTTAGATTCTGCCACAATTAATTCAACTAGTGGTAAAGCACTTTTAGTTTCTAGTTACGTAATTCAAACGACGTTAATTGTTGATGGTATTTTTATTGTTTTAGCAATTCTGCAACCAACTTTTAGTGGTTTGGTTTAATGTTAAGGCCTCCATTTTCGCAACAACCTATACCAATAAATAATTGGGATGTAATCGTTATAGGCGCTGGAGCTGCTGGCCTTATGACTTGTCTTGAATTACCTTCAAATTTAAAAGTGCTTCTTTTAAATAGAAATACAAGTAAGGTATCTTCCAGTAGATGGGCTCAAGGAGGAATTGCATCTGTTGTTAGACAAGATGATTCATTTGATCTTCATGCTGAGGATACTTTAAAAGCAGGTGATGGACTATGTGACTTTCAAGCTGTAGAAATGCTAGTTAAAGAAGCTCCAGGTTGTGTAGAAAGGTTGCAGAATTTAGGGATGATTTTTGATAAAAGTTCTGATCAACTAGCTACTACCTTGGAAGCAGCCCATTCACGAAGAAGAGTTTTACATGTTAAAGATCGTACTGGTCGAGCATTAGTTGAAGTTCTGGAAGATCATATTGAGAATCACAAAAATATTCTTCACTGCAGGGGTGTAAGAGTAACTGAACTTCTCATTGAAAATGAAGAATGTAGAGGAGTTCAGGTTCTTGATGGAGCAAATTTATATTGGATTAAATCTAGAGCTGTTGTTATGGCTACAGGCGGGGGTGGGCACTTATTTACAAATACAACAAATCCTGCTCAATCCTCTGGTGAAGGGATTGCACTTGCATGGAAAGCAGGCGCTGCAATCGAAGATTTAGAGTTCGTGCAATTTCATCCAACAGCTTTAAAATTTTATGGTGCACCTTGCTTCTTAATATCTGAGGCACTTAGAGGGGAAGGAGCGATTTTAGTTGATAAAAATGGCGAAAGTCCAGTTAAAAATCTTGAAAATGGTGATCTAGCTTCTAGAGATCAGGTAAGTAGAGCAATTATGAAAAATATGCATGATAATAATTCAGACCATGTTAGCTTAGATCTTCGGTATATTGACCCAGAAAAAATTGTAGAGCGCTTCCCCACGATCTTAAGTCGCTGTCAGGATTATGGAGTTAACCCTTTAAATGAAGTTATTCCCGTAGCTCCTGCAGCTCATTATTGGATGGGAGGTATTAAAACTGATCTAAATGCATCTTCAACAAGAAAAGGATTATATGCCGTTGGAGAAGTTGCTTCTACAGGTGTTCATGGTGCTAATAGACTGGCAAGTAATTCCCTGATGGAGTGTCTCGTTTTCGCAAGAAAAATGTCTTCAATTGTTTTGAATGACCTTTCTAAATTTGAAAAATCTGATAGATCAATTCAAGAGTTTGATATTGAAGATCCTAAAGAAGATCAAATTTCTATAATTGCTGAAAAAATTGATGAACTAAGAAAACTATGTTGGTTAAATTTAGGTGTATCTCGAAATAAGGTAAATATGAGTAAATTTTTAAATTACATTCAAAATGATATAGATAAATTAAATAAAAATGATTTACTAAATAGTCTTGAAAAAATAAAATTTGATCAAAAAATAAAACTCAGTGAACGTAACAGAAGAGCATTAAATCTTTTACTTGATTTAAAGAATAGACAAATAACTACCATAACTTTATTAAAAGCTTGTCTATTTAGAAAAGAAAGTAGAGGAGGGCATCATAGAGATGATTTCCCTGATAAAGATAAAAATTGGGAATGTCATACTAGACAACAGATAGATCAAAAAATTCAAAAAAGATTTATTAAAAATTAAGATCTCCCTGATAGTCGGTTTTTGTTGCTAATTCATTTAAGTCACGTGTGCCACTAATAATTTCTCCATTTATTTCCCAAGAAGGAAATCCACTAATTCCTTTCGTTTGGCATAGCTCATACTCATTATCTTTACCATCTTTAGCACACTCAACTAATTTTAATTCTTTAACAGCTTCCTTACCAAATAATTGTTTCTGATCGTGGCAATGCGGGCACCAGTACGCACTATACATAACAATATTATTTTCACTTAAAAATTTTGCAAATTTTACCTTCTGAGGAGAGCTTGAAGTGGTAATTATTGGTGATACATTTTCAGTCGGGTTTCCAACACCAATAGCATTAGAGGGGCCAACGTTTGCTGACCAAATTAGCCCCCCCAGAAGGACACTAATGGCTACAATAAAACCTCTAAAAATCATAGGTTCTCTACTTTCGAACTTTGCTCCAATAATAGAAAATATAAAGATAGAAAACGATAAAATTGCTGAAAGTATACAAAAAAAGCAATATGCTTGAATCTTAAAAAACATTATATTTATCAATAAAAAGCTAAATGTTGATGACGCACAAGAAATTAGAAATATTAACCACCATAAAAACTTATTTAGTTTATCTTTTGGGGAAATTAAATTAATCGAAAGTATTATTGTGATAAGTAATATTGATAAATATGTTATAAATCCAGCTAATGAGAGAGGTATATTAACTTGATTATTTTCAAATAAAGTACCCCAAGGACTATTTAAAACTGTTTCACAACCATTTTGTATCCCTGGGCATGAAAGCGAAGTAAATAATCCCCAGTTTTTTAAAGTAATCGAACCTGTATCAACTAAGCCTATAGTGCTAAGAATTGCGATTATAATTTTTGGCCATTTCAAATCTTTTTTATTTCTTCTGTTCAAAGTCTTGAGGGCCATACAAAAAGAAAGTTTGTTATTTACATTATCTATCCTAATATTATCTTGGCATGCGAGTCATATGCGAAATGCTGTTTTAATCTTTTAATTATTATTTTTAAAGTTGTGAAACAAAATAGTCTCAATGTAAAAGAAAAAAAACTATCTAAGATTGCATTCAGTCATGTTGGTTGTGAGAAAAATCTTGTTGATACTGAACATATGCAAGGCTTATTAGATAAAGAGGGTTATGAAGTTGACACCAATATAAATGATGCAAATGTTGTTGTTGTAAATACTTGCAGTTTTATTGAAACAGCTAGAGAAGAATCTATTAGAAAAATTCTAGAATATACAAATCAAGGAAAGGAAGTAATAGTTGCAGGCTGCATGGCTCAGCATTTTAAAGATGAGCTTTTAAAAGAAATCCCTGAAATAAAAGGTTTGGTTGGAACAGGAGATTATCAAAAGATAGCCAAGGTTTTAGACAGAGTAGAAAAAGGGGAAATCGTTAATGAAGTTTCAAAAATACCTGAATTTATTGCAGATGAGGAAATACCTCGTTTTGTAGATAAAAATAAATTTGTTGCTTATCTTCGCATTGCTGAAGGCTGCAACTATAATTGCGCTTTTTGTATTATTCCTAAGTTGAGAGGTCCCCAAAGAAGTAGAACAATAGAATCTATAGTTTCAGAAGCCAAAAGTCTTGCAAAAAAGGGTATTCAAGAAATCATATTAATTAGTCAAATAACAACTAATTATGGTCAAGATATTTATGGAAAACCATCATTAGCCAAACTTTTGAATGAGCTTTCTAAAGTTCCAATTCCTTGGATAAGGATACATTATGCTTATCCAACAGGTTTAACTGATGAAGTTATTAGAGCTTTCAAAGATTCAAAGAATATTGTACCTTACTTTGATTTGCCACTTCAGCATAGTCATCCAGATGTGTTGAAGAGTATGAATAGACCTTGGCAAGCTTCTTTGAATGAATCAATTTTGGAGAAAATTAGAGAAGAAATTCCATTTGCTGTATTAAGAACTAGCCTCATTGTTGGTTTCCCAGGAGAAAAAAAAGAACATTTTGAAAATCTTCTCGCATTTTTGGATAGGCATAAATTTGATCATGTGGGAGTGTTTATTTTTTCTCCTGAGGAAGGAACTGCAGCTTTTCATTTGCCAAATAAAGTATCTCAAGAGGTTGCAGAGGCAAGAAAAGATAACGTTATTTCAGTGCAACAAAATATCTCTAAAGATAAAAATCAGAAATATGTTGGTTCAAAAATGAAGATTTTGGTAGAAAAAATATCAGACAATAACGAATTAATAGGTCGGTCTTACAATTTCGCTCCTGAAATTGATGGAGCTGTAATTTTATCTGTTAAAGATAAAATTGATTTGAAAAATTATATTGGTAAATTTGTTGAAGCAGATATTTCCTTTGCGGATGAATATGACTTGTATGGAGAAACTATTAGAATTTTGTAGTTTTTAAATTAATTTAACTGCTCTTAAGAGCTTATCTAATGCAAAAGCAGCTCCAAAACCAAAACCAATAAATGCAAAATAGAAAATGATGTTCATAAAATTTTTTATTTTTTATTCAATTTAACATCAGATGAAAAGATTAGATTTTTTCGTTTAATTTCTTAATCTTGGATATAGGGTAATTTTTTGTATAAACATTCTTCTGCTTTTTGTAGTTCCCTGCCTAAATATAGAGCATGGTCGAATTTGGTTATTAAGTCATTTCTTTCTTCAGTGATCAATATTCCAAGTTGTTTAGCACTAATACCTTTAAAAACTTCATTACTAACTCTTTTATTTTGAGAGTCGCATTTTATTGGTTCATTTGTTTCTGGGTCAAGCGCATAGCCTTCCTCATCGATGTTATTTAAAAAGTGTTCCAAAATTATTTTTTTTTCTTCTAAATCTACTTTTATAATAAAATAACCATTTGGATCTAAGTCTATATATCTGTTGGATAGATTATTATCAATCTTTATTTTTTCATCTAAACTTTTACTAGAATCCATTCTTAGAAGTTCAATAAAAACATATTACTAATATAATCTTTTATAAAGCCAAATAATTTTTTATTTAAAGGGTATAGAATTATTCTCAAATTCAATTTCCGTCTCGGTTTGTTTATTAACTTCATTTAGCCAAGGATTAATTATATTTTCCATATTTTTGTCAAACCACTTATGCAAGCTAATGGTGCTTTTTGCAAAAAACCCCCTCCGCCTTTTATGTTTGCCACCTGCTCCAGGATCAAAAAAATGGATACTATTTTTTATTGCCCATTCAATTGGCTGGTAGTAACATAATTCAAAATGTAAATTAGATATTTCTTCTTGACTACCCCAATATCTACCCCATAAGTTGTTTTTATTTTTAACGCACATTGACATAGCAAAAATATCATTTGAATCATTTTTTGATGCGCTAAAAAGTAAAAGATTTTTTTTACTATCAACAATTTTTTCGAAAAATGTAGATGTTAGATATTTACTTCCCCAAACTCCCCACCTCGAGCAATGCTGTTCATAAAAATTATGCATATTTTTGAGGATTTCTTGATTAATATCATCTTTACTAAAAATTTCTATTTTAATGTCTTGTTCAGTAATTGATTTTCTCTCTTTTTTAATATTTTTTCTCTGATTAGAGTTAAATCTAGAAAGAAAATCATCAAATGTTTTTTCTCCATTACTCCTCCATTCACTGCTGCAATTTATCCATTCATAGTATCCTAAAGATTTAAGATGGTTGCCCCAGCTTTCATCAATATATAAAAAATTACAACTTAAAATTTTGTTTGTAATCGCGAAGCTTTCGATATTGTTTATGAGTATATTTGTAATTTCTTTCTTATCTTTATTTTTTTTATAAAGAAATTGATATCCATTTACAGGACTATAAGGACTCATTCCAATTAATTTAGGGTAATAATTTAAATTCAGCTCTTGAGCCAATCGCGCAAATGATTGATCAAAAATGAATTCTCCATAGCTATGATTTTTTAAAAAAAGTGGAGCTATTCCTAATATTTCTTCATTTTCATAGGCAACAAAATATAGAGGCTGCCAACCAGTTTCTCTTGAAACACTTTTTGATATTTCAAGGTTTTTAAGCCAAGTCCATTCATAAAATGGATTATTGATTTCATTGGCTAATTCATTCCATATCTCCTTGGAGATATCCTTAATTGATAATTTGACTTCAACTTTATGTATTTTTTGGTTCATTTATTATTGAATCTATTTCAAATCTTTTTGTAATGAACATGAATTTCATTATTCATTAAATTTTTAATTGATTTTATTTCCCATAGTCTTTTGAGATTAAAAATCTCATTTGTTTGTTCTGGAGGGATCCATGTATATCTACCTCCAATAATTCGTGGAATTATTGTAATTTTTATATCTGTTATTAGATCCTCTTTTATAAATGAATTTATAAGTTTTGCACCTCCTAAAAGAGCTAGATTATTTATTCCTTGTTTTTTGAGTGAAATTAAAGTTTTCCCCCATGAATCTTCGAAAGAGAGTTGTTTCTCGAAGTCATTATTTGACGAATTATCAACTTTACTTGAGCTTATTAGCCATCTTCTTATTGGTTGACGAAAGTATTTCCAATTACTGTTAAAGTTTTTGCTATTTGAAGCAACTATAGAAATTGGTTGGCTTTTTGATATATTTACTTCGTCATTATTATTGAGATTTTTAATTAAGTAAGTTGATTGATGAGCTATTAAAGTACCTAAACCAAAAATGGTGGCGTCAACCATTGATAAGTTTTGATTTAACATTTGTTTATCTTCCACACTTCCAAGATGCGATTCTCCACCTCCAGGAAATGCAATTCTCCCATCAAGACTAGATGCTATAACAATTATTACTCTTGGGATACTCAAGTTTGTGTGACTAAACTATTTTCAAACTTCAACTTCAATGAATTGGTTAATTTTTGATCAACATAAATTTCTGCAGCATTATTTGGACTCTCTTGGAGTCTTATTTTGTGTAATGTTGCACCAAGGTTATGTATTGGTTTTTTAAGAATATCAGAAATATATAAAGCTATATTTTCAGCAGTTGGAACACAATTATGGAAAAATTCGATGTCTTTATTTAGAAAAGTATGATCTAGTTGTTCAACAACCAAATCATTAATTATCTCTTGGAGAGCAGATAAGTCGCAAACCATTCCTGTTCTTTTATCAATGTCTCCTTTTACAGTTATTTCGACAAGATAGTTATGACCATGTCCATTTACTCTGGCACATTTCCCATAGATTTTTTTATTTTCATCAAAAGATATCTCTTCTTTTGCAAGTCTATGAGCGGCTGCAAAATGAGTTTGTACTGTTAAAAATGCTTCCATGTTTTTTCCAAAATAATCTGCCCATAAATTTGGGTTTTCATAAAGCCTTAGACTTGTAAGAGGTAAATCATCCTTTAGACGACTCCAAATAACCTTTACTAATGCTTCAGTTGTGGGGAGTATACCCTCTTGATTATTAACATTAAATTCAGGCCAGACATCATTTAAAAAACGAAAATCTAATTGTCCAGTAACCTTATCTTTAATAGAGTGTTTTACATCAGAGAGATTAAGCACCATTCCATCAGAGTCTAGTTCTCCACCCATTGAAACAATAAGTTCATAATTATGACCATGACCTGGTGCAATACTGCACTTTCCGAAAAGAGATAAATTTTCTTCTGGGCTTTTTTCAGGGAGCCAATAACGGTGACTAGAACTAAAGCAGGCACGTCGAGTTATGACGCATTCACGTCCTTTTCCATGTAATGGTTTGGATTGTGTAGAAGTCATACCTGTCTGCGATAATACTATCTTAAGGTTTTAAATACGCTTTTGTCTTTATGGAACAATCCATTATCAAAAAAACAGTTAATTCTTTAAAGGGCAGAAGCATATTTTTAATAGGAATGATGGGTTCTGGTAAGTCACAAACTGGTTTGAAGCTGGCTGAATTATTGAAGTATAAATACATTGATTTAGATTCATTAATAGAGAAGTTGGCAAAAAAATCTATAAATCAAATTTTTAATGATGAAGGAGAAGAGAATTTCCGAGAATTAGAAGCAAACTGCCTTAAAGAGACTATCAAAATTCCTTCATTAGTGATCTCAACTGGGGGAGGAATAGTTACCAAATCGGAAAACTGGGGAATCCTAAGACAGGGAATAATTGCTTGGATAGATCTCGACAAAGATATAGCAATTGAAAGGTTGAAAAATGAAATTGAAAATAGGCCACTTCTTCAGGGAAAGAATCTAAATGCTTTATATATGAGCATTTTTCGATCTAGAGAAAATTTGTATTCTCAAGCAGATTTAAGAATTCAAGTAAAAAGGGAAAATATTGAAGAAGTTGCTATGAAAATAATTAATGCAATTTATAAAGAAATAATTAGTTAATCTGGTTCAATTCTTACTGCAAACCATTTGATAACGTAGCCTATTTTTATTTCTAATTCATAAGTGCTTTCCAATAATTCTTCAAAAAATTCCTCATCAGGATCTTCTATATTTTGATATATTGTTTGTGTTTCTGTCTTACTAAGCCAATTCTTCAACCATAAAATTGCTTCTTGCTTTGATACAATTTTTTCTTTTGAATCTGGCTCTAATAATACATAATGATCTGATGCTCTTATTAGTGGATTTGACATAATGAAGATTCTTCTTGGATTAATTCTTTGCGTGATTTTTCAAGGAATTTTTTTAAAAAGTTCTTTTGCTCTCTTAGATTCTAACGTACGAGCGTTTTTGGAAAATCGTGAAAATCAATGGCCGGAATTATATTTGCCAAATTTTAAATTATCTGATACTTCTAAAGATTTAATTTATCCTAAATGGTTCGAGGGGAATTGGCTTGTTACTTCTCAAGATATAGTTAATGATTCAGAAGAGCCAGTTATTTATAAAGTAAATTTCTTTAAGAATGATTCAGGTTTAATTGTTGGAAATCGTGCAAAAAATTCTGAATCTATTGGAAAAGCAATATTTGGTGACACCTTAATCAAGGTTGTAAATGATCCTCAATCGATTAATAATCAAATTACTTATTTAAAAGATGATTTTTACATCGATTCAAGAATTACAGGGAGAAATCAGATCCAAGATGATGATATTTTTTTCGCAGATGAGCTAGTTATACAAACAGCGCATAAGCCTGGTGCTTCAAGGATTAATCAGGTAGAGACCATTAGTAAATTTCAAAAATGTTCCGAAGAAATATTGGAAGTTGATAATTCAATAAAACCATCAATTTGTGGAGTGCAATATGTTGCTTCTTATGGTTCAAAGGTTGGTGATCCTTCTATTCATGCCATAAAAACAAATAAATATAAATTGAAGTTTGAATTTATTGAGAGTTAGCACTAAAAAGATATTCTTCTAAGTTGTTTCTCCACATAAAAAGATTTTCTAAATAAGGGTTATTTATATATTCTTGGCTCCCCTCTCCTGAAAGAATTGGTCCTGCAGACTTTGGAAATTTAAGAAGGGATAATTGAGAAGCAATTGAAATATCTGCAATTGATAAACTATCTCCAACTAAATATTTTTTGTTGATCAAGGATTTTGATAAAGCTTCCAGTAATTTTTGGAGTTCTAAATTATCTTTAGAAGACAGAACTACATTAGAAATTTTACTAAGATTTTCAAAGGGTAATCTATCTACAATACTTTTCACTGAAGAAGGTATTTCATCTGGAAGTAACGCAGCTCTTAGCTGTGGATTTTCTATTGCAGATTTTATTAATGCTTTTCTACAAGTTGTAGCCATTGTAGTATCTGCCCAGTCTTCAATTAGTTTGCATTGTGCAAATAATATTGGGTCTTCAGGAAAGAGTGGATTGTTATCATTTTTTTTATCTATATATTCGCAAATAGTTGAAGAGTCATTAATAACTTGATCATTACTATCAACTATTACAGGGACTTGTTTTTGACCTGATAATTTAAAGATTTCAAATTGTCCTATTCCAGGTGTTACTTCTTCAACTCGATATTGTAGTTTTTTTGCATGAAGAGCCATTCTTGTTTTTAAACAAAAAGCACTATGCCTAAATTGATATAATGTAATCATGCTGTTTAATGTTTTTTAAAACCTAGCTAAAAAAGTAATCTATTTGTGGTGCTGATGGGCGAATTTTTCTCTAATGTTGCAAGATATCCAAAGTATTTGATATCCATCATTGCTGGGGGACTTGTTGCTTTGCTTGAACCTTTATTCAAGAATAGATCAAATCCACTCACAATAGTAGGTTTGATATCTTCTGTCTTAAGTGCTTTCATAACTGTTTATTTTGTCTTGCAAGCGATGACAAACCCAATAAATTTACAACCATAATGCCGAATAATTACCGTCTTGCAAAAGTTTCTTCTCTTTTGAAGAAAGAAATAACCCTTATTTTGCAGAATGATTTGGAAAATGATCTTATTAGAGATCATTTCGTCAATATTTCTAAGATTGATTTATCAGGAGATTTGCAACACTGTAAAATTTACATAACTTCAACTGCTCAAGAGAAAGTGAGGAAAGAGATTGTAGCAAACTTGAATACTGCTAAAGGCTCTATAAGGCATAGTTTAGGAAAAAGAATTGAGATGAGAAGAGTTCCAGAGATAATTTTTAAAGACGATGTTGTTCTTGATAAAGGATTATCAGTCTTGAAACTTCTCGATGAATTAAAAAATAAAAATCAAAATAATAATTTTGAGGAAAAGGATGCCAATAGTTGATCTACCCCTTCATAAAAGAAATATAATTATTACTCGATCAAAAGAAGGGATATTGGATATAAAAAAGATATTTACAAGCAAGGGCGCTAATGTATTTGATTTGCCGGCAATAAGTATTGGTGATCCTGATGATTTGAATCCTCTTGACGAAGCATTAAATCAAATAAATGATTTTCATTGGATTATTTTTTCTAGTAGCAATGGGATCAAATTTGTGGATAAAAGACTTAGATACTTTAATAGTTCATTAAAAGAATGTTCTAAAAAAACAAAAATCGCCGTAGTCGGAGAAAAAACCTCAAAAACTCTTGATGATTTTGGGATTAAGGCTGATTTCATACCGCCAGAATTCGTTGCTGAGAGTTTAATTGATAATTTCCCAGTATCTGGTTATGGACTTCGAGTGTTTGTACCAAGAGTTCAAACAGGTAGTAGGGATCTAATTGTAGACCAATTTAGAAAAGCTGGTGCCCGTGTAGTTGAGGTTGCTGCATATGAGTCTAGATGTCCTGATTCAATTCCGGAAGAGACAATTGATATTATTTCTAATCGAAAAGTAGATGCAATTATTTTCTCAAGCGGTAAAACCGTAGTAAATGCTTCTTATTTATTAGAAAAAAAACTTGGTAAACAATGGTTAGAATATTTTGATCAAATTAAGTTGTTAACTATTGGACCTCAGACAACAAAAATATGTAACAAGATTTTTGGAAGAGTTGATAGTCAGGCACAAAAATATACTTTTGAAGGTCTGCTAGATTTGGCAATTAATATTTTTAGTTAGAAAAATTTTTTGAATAATTCTTTTCAACTAAATCTTTGAACCTATCGATATTGGCCTGTAATTCGTTCGTAACCATTTTGCCTAAGATATTTTCTTCCATAAAACGCGCAATCATTTTAGGTAGCTCATAAGTTATTGCTAAGTTTACCGTTGTGAGTTGATCAGTTCTACTTTCGAAAACTACTGATCCCTCAGTTGGTAAACCTCCTATAGATTTCCATTTAAGTTTGCTTTTTTCGACCCTTTCTGTAATTTGAGCTTTCCATTTAAATCTAAAGCCATTTGCAGCCAAAGTCCATTCTGTTAAATCTGGTAATGTATTAGTCTCTACATCAATTGTTTTTACAGATTCAATCCAGCTCATCCAAAGTGACATTGAGTCTAAATCGCTCCATGTATCCCAAACATTTTCAAGAGGCGCATTAACAACTGTTATTACGTCATGTTTTAGCCAAGTACCCATCAGTTAACTTACCGCAAGATTCTTTGCTAGTTCTGCTTTCTTTTCTAAAATTGCAGCAGCAGCCAAATGACCACTCATTGTGGCTCCTTCCATAGAGTCTATGTAATCTTGTTTTGTATAACTACCAGCCATGAAGAAATTAGTTATGGATGTTTTTTGATTAGGTCTGAAAGGTTCCATACCGGGAGATTCTCTATAGAGAGATTGTGGAATTTGTACTACATTACTCCAAAGCAATTTAAGGTTTTTTGAGGAAGGGAATAGACGGCGAACCTCTTTATCTATTTCTTTTGTAATTCTTTCTGTAGATCTTCCCATCCATCTATCGCCAGGAGTTAAAACACATTGGAGAAGTGATCCCATGTCTTTTTTTCTATAATCTGCTGGACTTGCTAGTGCTAAATCAGCAAAACAACTGAAAGAGGCATCAGCAGAATAAAGAAGGTTATCAAGTCCAACTGGTTCGTCCCCAATATTATCTTTTTGTAATTCAGTAACCCAACCGTCATATCTTAATTGGATTGTGGCAACAGCAACAGCTCTAAGTTTTTTTAAACCTTCAAATTCCTTAAATTGATACCATTCCTTTGGAATTATTTTTTTTATTCCAGGTACATCACAGGCAGCTAGAAATTTATCTGCAAATACTGCTTTAATTCCTTCAGGAGAAGATATTTTTAATTGATTAACTGAATAAGAAGAAGATTCTTTTTCATAAATGATTTCTTCTACCTTATGGTTAAGATATATTTTTCCTCCTTTGTTTGTGATGTAGTCAACAATAGGTTGAGTTAACCACTTATGTGGAGAACCTTTTAAAAGATTAAGTTTTGAGGCTTCTGTTTTTGAAGCAAACATCATGAAAATAGTTAGCATGCATCTTGCTGAAATATCTTTGCAATTAATAAAACCTAAAGCATATGCGATAGGATCCCACATTCTTTCTAAGCTTTTTTCACTTCCACCATGGTTTAAAAACCATTCTTTAAAACTAATTTTATCTAGATCTCTAATTATTTTCATTGCGCCTTCATAGTCTATCAATCCTCTGACTATTGGGCTTGTTCCTAAAGCTAAGGCATTTCTGAACTTATCCAACCAAGTAAGTTGTTCGGTGGTAAAAAAAGCTTTTAATCCATTAAATGGAGCACCTAAAGGGAATCTGAAGTCTAAGGATTTTAGATTACCACCATTATTGATAAATAAATGAGTATGATCTTTCGGGAGTAAATTATCTAAAGCTCCCACTTTTTTCATTAATTTAAAAAGATTTGCATAATTATAAAAAAACACATGTAAACCCATTTCT
>MWOU01000011.1 GCA_002025975.1 Prochlorococcus sp. HOT208_60m_813B04 | reverse complement strand
AGAAAAAAGGATAAGTAATTTTCTTTTATGGCAATTAGCTTATTCCGAAATTTATATATCTGATGTTCTGTGGCCAGATTTTAATGAGTTTGAATTTTTTAAAGCAATAATAGATTACCAATCAAGAAATAGACGTTTTGGAGGTATAGAATTGCTATCAAATGAATCTTATAAAGATTCTCAATGTTCTTCCTAACAAAAAATGAATAATTTGAATAGTCAGTTATTAAAAGAAATTAGGTTCGATTGGAGCAAAGAGGAAATATTGGAAATACTTAATATGCCTCTTATCGACTTAATGTGGGAATCACAAACCATTCATAGGAAATTTAACAACTACGATATCCAATTAGCATCATTGTTCAGCGTAAAAACTGGTGGATGTGAGGAAAATTGTTCCTACTGTAGTCAATCAATTTATAGTGCTAGCGAAATTAAAAGTCATCCACAATTTCAAGTTGAAGAGGTTTTAGCAAGAGCTCAAATAGCAAAAAATGAGGGTGTAGATAGGTTTTGCATGGGTTGGGCATGGAGAGAAATTAGAGATGGGAAATCTTTTAATGCAATGTTAGAGATGGTTAGCGGTGTACGAGATTTGGGGATGGAAGCATGCGTTACTGCTGGGATGCTTACAGAAGATCAAGCTTCCAGACTGGCTGATGCAGGTTTAACCGCGTATAACCACAATCTTGACACTAGTCCTGAGCATTATAAAAATATTATTACGACAAGAACTTATCAAGACAGGCTAGATACTATTAAAAGAGTAAGGAATGCGGGAATAAATGTTTGTTGTGGAGGGATAATAGGTTTGGGTGAAACTAATGGCGATAGAGCATCTCTTTTAAAAGTGCTTTCAAACATGAATCCGCACCCTGAAAGTGTTCCTATAAATTCATTAGTGGCTATTGAAGGTACTGGTTTAGAAGATAATAAAGAAATTGATTCTATTGAAATGATAAGGATGATAGCTACAGCAAGAATTCTTATGCCTAAAAGTAAAATAAGATTAAGTGCAGGGCGAGAAAAGCTTTCAAAAGAAGCCCAAATTTTATGTTTTCAGTGTGGGGCAAATTCAATTTTTTATGGAGATGAGTTACTCACAACTTCAAATCCATCTTTTCAATCAGACAGAAAACTCCTTCAAGAGGTAGGAGTATCATTTAACAAAGATTTTGAAAGTCGTGAAAAAACATTATCTTCTTTATGAAAGGCAAAAATTATAAAATAGTTTCTTTTTACTGTTTCTTCCCATTTCAAGAAAACTTAATTATTGATCTAAAAAATAAATTATTAGAAATCGAAAATGAGAAAGATCTTTCAGGCTTATTAATTTTTGCAAATGAGGGCATTAATGGAACTATTTGTGCTGAGAAAAATGTAATTGATATTGTTATCAATTTACTAAATAAATATGCAGATAATAGAGATTTAAATATTAAAGTAAATTTTTCAAAAAAGAAAGTCTTCAAAAAATTAAAAATAAAAATCAAGAAAGAAATAGTTACCATGGGTGTCTCTGAAATAAACCCTTCAGAAAATAATGGGACCTATATTGAGTCAGCTAATTGGAATAAATTAATTAATAATCAAAACACAATAGTCATTGATACTAGAAATCATTATGAGGTTTCTTTAGGTACATTTCAGAACTCTATAAACCCAAATACAAGAAACTTTAGCGAATTCCCCAAGTGGGTAGATGATCATTTAGATACCCATTTAGAAAATAAAGAATCTACAAATATAGCAATGTTTTGTACAGGAGGAATAAGATGTGAAAAAGCTACTAGTTTGCTTAAAAAGAAAGGTTATAAAAATATTTATCATCTAAAAGGGGGCATTCTTCAATATCTTGATAATATACCAAAAGAAAAAAACTTATTTGAAGGTGAATGTTATGTTTTTGATAAAAGAGTTGCTCTAGATCAAGAATTAGAAAAAGGCTCATACTCGATTTGTCATGCATGTGGAATGCCAGTTTCAATTCAAGATCAAGAAAGAAAAGAATATAGAAAGGGTATCCAATGTCATTTCTGCATAGACCAATTCAGTGATGATGATAGGAAAAGATTTGAAGAAAGACAAAAACAAATCGATAGATTAAAAGTGGAAAATCATGAAATTTATAAGGACTAATTTTCAAAATCATGAAAGTTGAAGAATTAGAAAAATTAGCATTTAGTATTGGATTATTAATTAAAATTCAAGTTAGAGAAACTCTTGGATTATGTTTTTTTAGAATCGTTATAGCTGAACAGAAAGATAACATCATAAAGATTTGGGCCGAAATGAAAGGTTGGACATTTTTAAATAAAAAAGATATTCAGCTTGATACTCTAAGAATACTTAGTAAAGCTCCTGCTTTTGTTTCGGAATTAACATGGGCAACAACCATGGCTTGGGCAATTGAAAAAAAATCAAGCAACAAAGCAAGACTTTTAGCTATTTATGATAGTGAAGGATATAGCAAAAAACTTGTGAGGTATTTCAAGTTGATGGGCTTCAAAATTGTAAAAGAAGTTGGTTCAAAGCCAGTGGATCTTTTATTGAGATTAGTCTGGGGAGGTGCGGGTACACTTATGAATGGGGAATGTATTTCCATATTGAAAAAACTTGAAAAAAAACTCTCATTAATTGAAGAAAGTTAACCCGCATGATAACTACTTCTAACTAAGGGGCCAGAAGATACTTTCTTGAATCCTAAATCCTTAGAGAAGCGATATAAATATTCAAACTCTGATGGATCCCAATATTTCTTAACTGCCAAATGATTAAATGAAGGCCTTAAATATTGGCCAATTGTTATTTGATCACAATCTATTTTTTTTAGATCATAAATTGTATTTTTTATTTCATCCAATGTTTCCCCAAGGCCAATCATAATACCTGATTTAGTTTGAATATGAGGAGCAATATCTTTAGACTTTTTTAGCAAACTTAGTGATTTTTTATAATTTGCACCTCTCCTAACTTCTTTTTGAAGTCTTTCAACAGTTTCAAGATTATGATTAAAGCAAATTGGATCTTTTTCTAAAATCATCTTCAATCTTTCGGTCTGAAGATTATTAGTTTCATTAAAATTTTTGCCCCCTCCCCATAAATCAGGCGTCAAAACCTCTATTTTTATGGTTGAATCAATTTTTCTAATCGCATCAATTGTGGCTATAAATAAGTTTGCACCATGATCATGAAGATCATCTCTAGCTACAGATGTTAAAACAACATATTTCAAATTTAGTACTTTTACTGCTTCAGCGACTTGAATACATTCATCCTTATTTATTAAACTAGGTCTTCCTTTGTTTACCTGACAAAAAGCACATGAACGAGAGCATATCGATCCACCCAGCAAGAAAGTGGCTGTTCCTGAGGCATAACATTCTGCTCTGTTTGGACATCTTGCTTCTTCACAAATAGTATGAATATTTGATTTTTTGATAAGTGTTTGTATTCTTTCGAATTCTGAAGCTTTACTAATAGGAAATTTAATCCAAGAGGGAAGTCTTAAAATTTTTTCTTTCTTGATTAGATTATTTTCTATCATTATCTAATTTAGTTTTGTTCTTCCTTCTAACGCCCTTGCAAGTGTAACTTCATCCACATATTCAAGTTCACTGCCCATTGGGAGGCCATATGCAATCCTCGTAACTTTAGTAAAAGGAGCTAACAATTTTCCAATATAAAGACTTGTTGTATCTCCCTCAACACTGGGCGTCAATGCCAATATGATCTCATCTATTTCAGATTTACTAACTCTTTCTACCAAGCTTCTTATTTCCAAGAGTTCGGGACCAACAGAATCCATTGGGGATATTAAACCACCAATAACATGGTAAACACCTTTAAATTCTCTAGCGCGCTCCAAAGCAAGCAAATCTTTAGTTTCTGCTACTACACAGATTAGTTTTTGATTTCTTTCAGTATTTTTACAAATTTCACATTCATCTTCTGAAGTCAAATTAAAACATTTTTTGCAACGACCAACATTACTATGTGCTTCTAAAAGAGCTTTTGAAAAATCTCTTATTGTATTTTCAGGTTGTTTCAAAATAAACAGGGCTAATCGTTGTGCTGTTCTTGGACCAATCCCTGGGAATTTCTCAAAATGACCAATTAATTTTGAAAGCGGTTTGGTATAGGTAATCAAAATTAAACTATTTCTAGGCATAATTTAGACGCAAAATTCTGAAATGCCATAATTGTTTGCTTTTAATGTCTTATTATGTTTTTAGTTAGTAATTTCAAACAAAATGAAAAATATTAAATTTAACCCTTTCAAATATTTATTTTTGATTTTTTTGTGTTTAACACTGAGTGCTTGTAGTGGCGGACTAAATGCGGGATTAGAAGCTTATCAAAGTCCAGATGGAAGATATGCCTTTTTGTATCCAACAGGATGGACTAGAGTAAAAGTCGATGGAGGTCCTGAAATTATTTATCATGATCTAATAAACAGTAATGAGACCTTAAGTTTAGTTATTTCTGATGTAAATAAAGAGATTCAATTAGAGCAATTAGGGAGCCCAAGTGAAGTTGGTCAAACATTAATTGATAAAGTTATTGCTCCCGAAGGTTCAGGTAGAGAGGTAAAACTCATAAATGCCAATAAGAGGGAGGCATCCAATCATATTTTCTATGATTTAGAATATGAATTAAATTTAAATGAACAGGCCAGACACGAATTAGCTACAGTCGTAATTGATAGAGGAACACTTTACACTTTCGCTGTAGGAACAAATGAAGAGAGATGGAATAAAGTTGACGGTATGTTTAGCAATGTAATTGAATCATTTAACTTTTTAATATAGTTTAAAAATTTCATACTAGATTCCTACTTGAACGTTCCATAAATCAGCATATATTTTATTCTGATCTAATAGATTTTCATGTATTCCGCTTTCAACTATTTTACCTTTATCAATAACGACAATATTATCCGCATTTTTTATGGTGCTTAATCTATGAGCTATTACTATTGTTGTTCTTTCTTTGGTGATTTTAGATAATGATTTTTGAATTAAAGCCTCTGTTTCATTATCAACTGAGGCTGTAGCTTCATCTAATATTAATATTGGAGCATCCTTTAAAACAGCTCTCGCCAAAGCAATTCTTTGACGTT
This sequence comes from Prochlorococcus sp. HOT208_60m_813B04, assembly GCA_002025975.1. Taxonomy (GTDB): domain Bacteria; phylum Cyanobacteriota; class Cyanobacteriia; order PCC-6307; family Cyanobiaceae; genus Prochlorococcus_A. The sequence continues at coordinate 13,768 of MWOU01000011.1, read as the reverse complement.
GTCCGCCTGAGAGCCTTTGGCCCCTTTCCCCTACTATAGTTTTATAACCATCTGGTAATTGTTCAATAAATTTATGAGCTTCCGCAATCTTTGAAGCTTTAATGATCTCTTTAAGACTTGGGTTGATTGAGCCATAAGCAATATTTTCTTGTACACTGCCATGAAATAAATAAGTTTCTTGACTTACTAAAGAAATACACTTTCTTAAATCCCTCAAATTTATCTCTTTAATAGAAACCCCATCTAAGGTTATTGACCCATTTTTACTATCATAAATCCTAAGAAGTAATTTTATTATTGTACTTTTCCCGGAACCAGTTAAACCAACAATTCCTAATGTTGAGTAATTTTCAATTTTGAAATTTATGTTTTTTAAAGTTAAATCTCGTCCAGGATAATTAAAATTTACATTGTTAAAAATAATTTCTCCTTTGATATCTTTAGGTTCAATTTTTATTTTTCCATCTTTTATTTTTATAGGCGTATCTATGAGATCAATTACTCTATCTATTGAAGCCATAGATCTCTGAAAATCATCTAAAACATGTCCCAAAGTAGTTAAAGGCCATAGTAGTCTTTGTGTAATAAACACTAAAAAACTATAAGTTCCTACATCAAGTTTATTATTCCAAGTTTGGAAACCTCCAATTAATAGAATAGCTATAAAAGCAAATAAGATTGCAAATCTTATAAGAGGGATAAAAGCAGAAGATAATTTTATTGCAGCCTTATTACTTCTTTGATAATCGAGACTTTCTTTATTTAATCTATTTAGTTCCCATTTTTCCTTTGTAAAACTTTTTATAGTTAGAATTCCACTTAAATTATTATTAAGTCTTGATGCCAACAGTCCAGCTTTATTTCTAACATCTCTGTATTTTGGAGCGAGCTTCCTTTGAAATTTAATTGATCCTAAAAATATTATTGGAATAGGAAAGAAAGCAAATAAAGCAATTTTTGGAGCGACAAAAATCATTGTGCCCCCAATAATTAAAACAGTTATAAATAACTGAATAATCTGATTAGCCCCTTGGTCTAGAAATCTCTCGAGTTGATTTATATCATCATTCAAAATAGATAATAGCCTTCCAGTATTATCATTTTCAAAAAAATCCATATCTAATTTCTGGATATGCTCATAAGCTTTTATTCTTAATTTATGTTGCGATAGCTGAGCCAAGTTTCTCCATAAAATCGAATATAAATATTCAAAGGAGGATTCTCCAGACCAAACTATTCCTGAAGCAAATGCAAGAAAAATCAATTGTGCTGGAACTTCTTTTATCCCAAAACCAGCAATCCAAGAATTCTGTTCTTTTACAACGATATCAACTGCAAGACCAATTATTACAGGAGGAGCTAAATCTAATATTTTATTAATAATGGAACTAAGAAAAGCAAAAAATAGTAACCTTCTTTCTTCAATCAGATTTAAATAAAGTCTAATTATTGGATTTTGGTTGTTCTTAGACCTCATAAAATAATAATTAAATTTTTCTATTATGATTTAAATTTTCTTTAGTTTCTAATTTACATTTTGTTTTTGCATCTTGATGACTTGCAGTTTGTGTAAATTCTTCGTAGTAACAATCACAAGTTTCTTTCGCAATTTCCTCACTATATACTATTTCTGCTTTAAGCATCTCCTCTTTGACACTCTGAAGACAAAATAATTTTATGATTGAATTTTGTTTAGTTTGAGCTAAATAATAACTATTAAAAGAGTTGAATAGGATTATCAGATTCACAAAAATAAAGAATCTACATTCGCTAGCTTTCATTCTCTATACCTAGTTTCTGACTTTAATTTTTTTTAATTTATTTTTAGTTTCTCTATGCAGATCTCTTGGTAAATCTACCAAACTGTAATCATTAAAAATCTGTATCTTACCTATGGATCTACCATTTATATTAGTTGAGTTACAGATTGAGGATATAATATTTGCAACTCTAACCCCATCAAATTTACCAAAGTTAAATTTATAGGTTTCAAAAGAATCATTTTGATAATTATTTCTTCTATTTGAATTTCTTATACGATTATTACTATTACTATTTCTATTTGATCTATTGCGATCAGTATTATTTTGTTTATTAATCCAAGAATCATCGTCATTAACAAAAAATGATTTATTACCTATTACTAAATTAATCGCCGCCATTGCAATATTTGAGTCATCCATAGAGTATTTTTCTTTTAAATTATCAAGTACATCAATAATCAAAGCTTTATTTTCTTCATTTTCATCTTTAGCTAAAGAACTCTCATTAACATTATCTATAAGTTTTTCCATCCTTTTTTCATTTATTATTTTATTACTTGGTATATTAATTTCTTCAATCTTGGTTCTTGTTGAGTTTTCTAAGTTTCTTAGAAAATGTTTTTCTCTTTGATTAACAAATAAAATTGCTTCTCCTGATCTGCCTGCCCTTCCAGTTCTTCCAATTCTATGAGTATATGTTTCCTTGTCAAAAGGAAAATCGTAATTAACAACAAGTTTTATCCTCTCCACATCTAATCCTCTAGCTGCGACATCAGTTGCAACAAGGATATTAATAAATCCTTTTTTCAATCTATCTACAGTATTTTCTCTTTGATTTTGAGGTATATCTCCATTAAGTACTGCCACAGTATGACCTGAATTCTCTAAAGACTCAGCTATTGAAGTAGTAAGTAGTTTTGTTCTAACAAAAATAATTACTCCCTCGTTATTAAGTTCTAGTATTCTTTTTAAAGCATCTAACTTATGATGCCTTTGTACATATAGAAATTTTTGCGAAATTAATTGAGTTTCTTTTTTGACACTTTTGATTAATATTTCGGCGGGATCATTTAGATATTTTTTTGCTATATTTTTTATCTCACTAGGCATTGTTGCTGAAAACAATACCATCTGCTTATTTTCTGGAAGTTGATCTATTATCCATTCAATATCTTCAAGAAAACCCATATTTAACATTTCATCTGCCTCATCTAAAACAAGACAATTTATATCTTTAATTTTAAAAGTCCCCTGCCTTATATGATCCATTATTCGGCCTGGGGTCCCAACTACTACGTCAACTTTTCTTTTTAATGCAGAAATTTGATTTCGATAGTCGGTACCTCCATATATTGCAACCGTCTTAAAATTGGCAGATTCAGAACTATAACTTTTAAAAGATTCTGCTACCTGAGTTGCTAATTCTCTTGTAGGAGTCATAACTAAAACCTTGGCATTTAATTCTTTATTATCTGTTAGTTTTTCTATTATTGGTAATGCGAAAGCTGCAGTTTTTCCTGTTCCTGTTTGTGCTTGGCCTAGTAAATCCCTGCCTAGCATTAGTTGTGGAATTGCAGCTTTTTGGATGGGAGTTGGATTTTTATATCCTTTATTTTTTAACGAGGTTAAGATCGATTGATTAAACCCAAAATCGAGAAATCCATTCTCATTATCATCTCCTTTCGATACTTCCAATAGTTGAGATTCAATTTCTTTTTTATTATCTAAGTTCTTGAACTCTAGTAGGGAAGAATCTTCATTATGAGACTTTTCCTGCTCGCTACCAAGCGAGTTGCTATCTTTTTTTAAAGCCATTTTAAATGCCTAATAATCTTCTGATTAGGCATTCAACAAATATCTAAATTGACTTAAATTGTTGATTAGCCTTACAGAGCCGAATTATTAATCTAACATCTCGGGGTTAAGATATTACTAATTTCTCAAAAATAAAATTTAATTTAAATAATATATATTTAAAGATTTTTTCGCTCTTGTAACAGCAGTATAAAATAACCTTCTTTCAAAATTATCTCTGCAAAAGATATTTTGTTTATCTTTTTTTTCTTTTACAGCATATTGATTTCTTCTATAATTATGGGACCACAAAATGTTTACTTTTTCAGATTCACTTCCTTGAGATTTATGAATAGTAATGGCTATTGCTGGTACAACATTTTCTAAATTAGATGGATCAATTAATGCGACAATTTCTTCGTTGTTATCATTAAATTTTCTAAAAAGATATTTTCTTTTATTTTTTAAACCTATGAGTACTCCGATATCCCCATTTGACAATCCAAGTTCATTATTATTTTTTGTACACATAATCGGAACACCCTCATTAAGAGTTTTAAGGTCATAGGGTTTTTTTTGACCAAAAACAATTTCATTCAAATATTCAACACTCCATATCCCAGAATTTTTTTCGCATAAAATCAAGTGACTTTGTAAATCCAGAAATATCTTATCTACTAAATCTTTTTCATTAAGCAATAAATTATCAATACTCTTATCAAAGATATATTTTTTTTTACTTAAATTTGAAGTTGAAATATTTAACAGTTTTAGATGACTTGTAATCGAAAATAATAGATCTTTTGGAATATCTTTTTCTCTACTCTTCGAAATAGTAATATCTTTTGAATTATTATCTTTTTCTAATTCTTTTATCTTTTGATTAAATAAAGAAAAATCATTATTAAATATTAAACTACTAATTAATGCTATATCTCCAATATTTCTATAAGTTTTTTCTAAATTTACTACACAAGATTTAATTGAACTATTATCGGAATATTCAAACAAATAATTCCATATAGAACAGTTATTTACTGGAGACAATTGATTTTTATCTCCAACTAAAATAATTTTACAGTCCTTTGCTAGCAAATTTAAAACTGATTCAATCAAATCGATATTTACCATTGACATTTCATCAATTATGAAAATATCAAGCTCTTTTAGTTTAAATTTCAACTTAAGTGATTTATTTTGAGAATTTAAAATCCATCTATGTAAAGTTTGAAATTCTATTTGGTCTAGAAATTTGCTAAAAGAAATATTTTTTTTATCATTAAGAGCTTCTTTTAAACGAGCTGTAGCTTTACCAGTTGGAGCGGATAAACCAATATTTAAAAAGTTATCAATCTGAAGGAGTTCTAGTATTAACTTTATTATTAAAGTGGTTTTACCCGTACCTGGTCCTCCTTGAAGGAAAACTAAGTTTGAATATTTAAATATATTTTTAATTTGATTTATTTTATTATCATCTTTATAAATTATTGAGTTCATTAAATTATCGGTATCTATTTTTTTTTGAAATGAATTAATAACTCTTTCTACCTTTTTTGACCATTTTGATAAGGATAATTTTCTATTTACTAATACGAATGGAGAATGTAGGGAACCAATCAAACCTATATTTTTTAGAACATCTATATGTTTATTGGGCCAGCCATCTTCTAATAATTCAAAGATTATTAAACTATTATCAACATCAATAATAGTTTCACCATTTTTTTCAAACTCTAATAAAATTCTTATTACATCTTTTACGAAATTTCCATATTTTTTTTCACTAAATTTGAACATACCTAAAATTAAATTAAATATATGATCGTATTGGAACTTTTCAATATCTGTAGTAGTTTTAGTCATTCTAAAAAAGGTTATCTAAATAATTAATTCTTTTTAAAGGTGCTTTGCTAATAAAAATACCTGGAGATATATCTTCAGACTTAGATTTTTCAAATAATTCAAAATCTGGTAATCCCTTTAAAAACAAATAAATATATCCTCCCAGATGTTTATGTGGTTTATAATTTTTAAGTCGCCACTTTAATAATCTATGCAATGCTAATAAATAAAGATGAGATTGCAATGGATAATGATGTTTAATCATTTCATTTCTCATGTTTTCATAGTTATAGTTTCTTGGTAAACAATCACTATTATCACTTCCAGAAATCAAATTACTTTTCCAATCAATTACCCACCATTTACTGTCTTCTAATTTATTTCCTACAGGAAAAACACAATCAATACATCCTGAATGAAAGCCTTTATTCATAATTTGAAGATCATTTATTTTATTTGCATATTCTTCACCAAATTCATATTCCTGATCTAAAAAAAAGCAATTTGATATATCATTAGAATTAATATTTCTACCTTCATAAGATAGGGTTAAATCATATTTGAGTTCCTTAATTAAGTATTCATTTGGAATATCAACTAGTCTCTTATTTTGTAATTCTCTTCCTAAAGATGTATTTATGATTCTTAAAATCGCATCTTTTACTTTAAAAGCCAAAGAGGTATCGATTTGATGAAAGTTCAATTCCTCAATTATTAAATCAATTAATTCTTGATTATTATCGTTTCTAAATTCAAATCTTTCTATAATTTTGTGCAGGCAAGTTCCAGCAATAGTTCCTTTTGGAAATTCACTTAAGGGATTTGGATAAGAAAAATAATTAGGATAATTCTTTGAATTCTTAATATTAGAATCTTTGATAATTGATATATTATCTTCATAATCCCTATATTGATTAATGACTGCATCAATATTTTTATCTTTACGTATCCAAGAAGAATAACTTGAATAAGAAATATATTGATCGGAATTAAATACATTAGATATTTTTTTATTGACGTTATCGATTTTCCAAAGATTATTATTCAAACGGTTAGTTTGGAACTTAGAAAAAATTTCTTTTATTTTCTCTTTTTCTATCCTGACTTCAAAATTAGACTTATAAATATTAATATTTTCCAAATTATTAAGTAAATCATTATTTAAAATATTATTTGTATCCTCTAAATCATAAAACACAATAAGTTTATATTTGCTCCTTGTAAGTGCTACATAAATTAACCTCTCACTCTCTTTAAATAAATCTTCTTCTTCTATTAATTTAAATTTTTCAACATCCGCGCAATTATTAGAAATATTAAGGTATATATTTCTATCAATATTTGATTTCCACAATGGTCCTTTAATTTTAATTGACTTATTTGAAATAATTGAAAGATATGGACATAGGACTATTTCAAATTCAAGGCCCTTACTACTATGAATAGTAGAAAGATTTATTCCATTTTGAAGATTATAATCTTTCGTCAAAAAATCCTCTCCAGTAGAAATTCTTAAAATATGATCTAATTGATTTTTATACCAGTTGAAGACTATATTGAGATCAAAATCATTATTTATTAATTCTATTTCAACAATTTCTGAAAGTTGAAATAAATTTGAATTTAAATCTGAATCTTGAATAATCGAGGATGACTTATAATTTATAAGTAGTTCATTAACAATGTTTAAAAAACCTTTTTCTCTTAGTTCTTGGGACCAAGTAAAGCATTTATTAATTAAAATTTCTAAATTATTACTAATTCCATGATCAAGTAAATCTTCTAATTTTATTTCTATAAACTTTGAAGTAGCAAGCAAAGTTATATTTTTTAAAGACCTTGGATTTAATAAACATTCAATGAATAAAAATAGTAGAGAACTTGCTTCTGTATCAAAAATATTTTGTTTATTTTGAATTTTGCATGGGAGGTTAAACTGATTTAATTTTTTTTTTAAATCTAAGCATTGCGAATTATTTAATGTAAGAATCGCAATTTTATTAATATCAATTTCTTTATTATTTAAAATAAAGTTAACTATGTAATGAGTTACAAGATCCTCTATATCAGTCTCTTTTTTTGAAAATCCTACAATTTCAAATACATCATTAAATTTAAATTCAGGCTTAATATTTTCAATAACTCTAGAAGTTAATTTACTATAGTTTAGTTTTGATTGTTTAAGTCCATTCTTATAAAGTTTATTAAGAACATCGATTAACTTTTTTGAGGATCTATAGTTATCTGTAAGACTAAAAACTTCAATCGCATTAGATCTTGCATCTAAGTAAGTTTCAATATCTCCACCTCTAAATTTGTAAATCGCTTGTTTTGGATCACCTACGCAAAGTAAAAAATGATTTTTTGTATTAAAGAACTTTTTTATTAAATTCCACTGAGAAATATCTGTATCTTGGAACTCATCAACTAAGACACATTTAAATCTTTTTTGAATTTTAGATAGAGTATTACTATTACTAATTTCCGAATCTAAAAATGTATTTTCTACAGTCTTTATTAGATCATTAAAGTTGAAAATAGAAAAACTTTTCTTTAATTCAATTAATTTTATATAAGCTAATTGGGTAAATATTCTTACAAATTCAGTAAAGAAACCTTCTTTTATTTTATAAATCTTATCTTGTAATAAATTAAATTTAGTAAAATCTAATTTTAGATTATGTTTATTAATTTCTTTAGATATATTTTCAATGTAAAAATATTTAAATAAAAGATCATCCTTAGAAATATCATATATAAAATCAATAACATTTTTAGAATTAAGCCTTTTGTTAATCTCTTCAATCCAAAAAATTATTTGAGTAAACTTATCATTTCTTGGTTTTGCAGCATATATTTGACTTTTTCCACCACTCTCCTTAATTAATTTTCCTAACTCTTTAAGTTGTAAAAATAATTCCTTACCTTGCTTATTCCATTCAACACAAAATTCATTCCAATTTAAATAAAAAAAATCATTAAAATAATTATTTAAATCACTAATCTTATATTTATTATTTACTTGAAATTTACAAATATTTTCTTGATCTATATTTTTTATAATTTCTACAAAAAATGACTTATTTATTCTACTTCCAAATCTAGAACTTATTTTTTTTTTGTTTACTGCTGAAATAATTTCAGGATTAAGATTTAGAAAATCATCAATCCACAAATTATCTATTACATTTTGATACAAATTATCTATATTATTCTCAATGCATGGATCTTGAGTTATCCCTATTTCAACACTATATTCATCAATAATATTATTGCAAAAAGCATGGAATGTAGTTACTTTTAATTTATAAAATTCATTTATAAAATTATCAATTTCGGATAAAGTTTTTTCCTTAGATTTTTCCTTCTCCTTAAACTTTAGATACCAATCCTTAAGAGTATTATCTGTCTTACTTTCATTATGATTTTCCAAATATAATTTTAAATCCTTAAATCTCAAAAGTATTTTATCTCTTAATTCAGAACAAGTATTTTTTGTAAAACTTAGCAGGAGTATCTCATCAGGTTTAACTTTTTTCTCCAAAACATTTCTTAAAACTATATGAGCCAAAGTAAAGCTTTTACCAGTTCCTGCACTTGCTTCTACTAATTTAAACTTATTATCTAATTTAATTTGATTAATATCCATTTCTTTATTAAATTAAACTTTGACCTCATTTTTATAAAGTAAGTAATTCTTAAATTTATTCATTAAATATTTCTCTTCCAAGGCAATCTTAAATTTAATTATTAAAGTTAAACTTATTGTCAAAAATAAATAATAAATAGATAATTTTATTATAAAAACTCCAATAGAAATGAATATTAAAGAATAGTACATAGGATGACGCGTAAATTGATAAATACCTTTTGTAACTAGATTGCTATTGTTTATAGGTCTTGGGAAAGGGGATAAATTTCTACCTAAGTCTTTAATTGCAACTAACATTATTATGAAAGCGATTATGATAATTAAAATACCAAGGAAATAAGAAAAAGGACTTGCTTGAATTATTTGTTTTTGTGGAAGAAATTCCCATTGAAAAAAATGAAGACTAATAATAAAGAACTGTAAAAAAACAAGCATTAGATCATAAGAAGCTTTAAAAAAATTTTTTAATTGAAATTTAGACATTTTCTATTTCTTTAATGCTTTAATTAGAGGACTATATAATCTGTATGATAATTGATCAAAATTATTATTTCCAAGAAAGAAACCCGGTTCTTTTTCATTACCAAAACAAATTTTCATTTCGATATTATCTCTTTCTCCTTTAGAAAAATTTTTATTACCAATCCATTTATCTATAAAAGCTTTTTTTTCATTTTTTGATTTTATTTTTGCTTCTACATATTTATAAGCACTTTCTGGAGGAATAGGTAAACATTTTTCAGAATAATTTTTAAAAATATTTATGTACTCCTCCAAAATTAGATTTGATTCAGTTACTCCGGGTGATTGAATAATTTGCGATTTATAATTATTTTCTTTTCTAAAAATTACTTTAGTCCTTTTTATATTCCTCTTTAAAGAAGAAATAAAGAGTAATTTTATCCAAGCCTCAGTCAAACGACTTAAACTTAAATTCGCATTAATTAATTCAATTACGGTATCATCAGCAATTAAATATTCTTCTTTATTTGCATTTGATTTAACATAAATTCTATTAATCTTATTATGTTGACTCAAACTTGCACATAGACTGCTTAATAAGTCTTTGATTTCTTTTTCTCTTATAAAAATACTATTTTTGGGCATAATAATACCATTTTCAACCAATTGATCATTAATGTTTAATTCATTTAAATCATCTATAATATTATGATTATCAATATCTAATTGCTGGATTATTTTTGTAATTAGTTTAGACTTTTGCAGATTGCTTACATACTCCTCGTCTGGATGATGAATAAATATTTCCTTGGGAGAAATATTATTTTTATTAAGCCAATATTTTTGTGGCGTCTTGAACCAATAAATCAATTCTGATAATTTATAATTTTTAATATCAGATTTTTTTTTCATTCCAATTTATATCTTCTATTAAAGAATAATTACTTTTAACAATCTTAGATTTATCAAGATCAATTATTTCATTTTTATTTAAATCAGAATCTTTAATTATAATTTCTCTTTGCCTTTGGTTTAAGAAAATATCAAAAAAAGAAATTAACTCTTTTATAGGAAAAGAAACATCTAATTTATTATTGTCTTTATCATTTTTTACCCAAGATACTATAAATTTATCTCTGCAGGCAATTAACAACTCAAGAAATGAATATTTCTCTCTTTCAAAAACTGATGGATCACCTAGGTAATATTTATTATTTAATAAATTAATATTTTCACTCTTTGGTAATTTTGGATAATTAACACTATTCATATCTATTAGGAAGATAACCTTATGTGGAATATGCCTTGAATTCTCAATATCACTTACTAGGATCTTGTTGACTCGTGATTTGCTTTGATATTTAACTTTATTTATGCAAGAAATTAATATTTCTCTAAAAACTTTTAACAAGATAAGATCATCAGGTATTAAAGGTATTGCGTGATTATCAAGAATTCTATTTATTTCACTTATTTCTAAATTGAAATTTGCATTAGAACCAGCAATACTTTTTAATATAAACTTTATCTTTTCAACCCATTTTGAGTAAGAAAAAGATCCCCTTATCAAATTAATATATTTTTTTAAATGAATTAATATTTTAACCCATTTATTCAAATCCAAACTTATATTTTTATAGCTAAATGGTTTTAAATTAAAAGTACTTAAATTTACTTCTTTGTCATAAATTAAGCCTAAAGTAATTCTATTTATACACCAATCTAGAGTATTTTTCTCTTCCCCTAATCTTTCTTTATCATCTAATCCCCAGTGAAAACCGGCTTGGGTAAGTAAGAAAATAATTTCATCCTTCTCAGTAATATTAAAATCAAAAATATTCTGAGTTACTTTTTTCGAAAGAATATAATCTATTTTTTCAAGTGTAATTTTTTCACTTGCTATTTCAGTGATGTCAACTAGAAATTCAAAAATGCCTGAAGAGTCATGATTATCCTCATCAATAAAAAAATAAGGTATCTTTTCACCATTAATTAACTCATTATTAAAGATATACCTTAGATAAGGTTTAATTAAATTAGTTTGTGGAGATAAAACAGCAATATCACTATATTTAATATTCTCGCAAGAATTTATTATTTCTATAATTTTATTTCTTAAATATTCAAGTTGACTATTCTGATTAAAATGCTCACAAAGTAATATTGAATCATCCCTTTCAGTTACTATAAAATCAACGCTATTATTATCAATTAATCTTTTTTGTATTTGATTAAGAAGAGGAATATCTTTCTTATTATGAAAATTAGTTGTTGGATCGAGATAAATAAGATTATTTTTTAAATTTATACCTTCTTTATAAATATTTTCATCAATTAATTTGTGAAAGTTTGCTCCAAATTTACCAAATATTTTCTCTATATTTGTATTATTTAAATTCAATTTACTTTCATCATCATCAAATTCCAACTCACCTTCAAGACAATTTATTCTATTCCATAAATCTTCTCCAGGAGATAATAAATACAAATTTACCTTAATAAATTTTGAAAGTTCTGAATAAAAATTAATATGTAGTTTAGATAAGTTATTATCTGAAAAAATATAAATTTGATTTGGTACTTGAAATTGAACGTTTTTACTTTTTCTTAAATTCTCTATTACTTCAATCATATATAAACATGATGGCTTTTCAGATATCTTTTCCTCTAATAATTTATATAAAATAGGTTGCCAAAATTGATCTGGATTTAAATTCTTAAATAGATTAGATGAATTAATTTCATATCTATTCCATCGAGCAATCATTTCAGGTCTAAAAATCAGATAATCAATAAAATTATTCGTGATCTTTTTTGTCAGATTATATATGTCTCCATCAATTGTCTTTTTATTATCCAAATATTTATTAATCCAATTTCTAAGCGGAAATGATTCTTTAAAGCTATTTAATTCTTCCAAGGAATCAATAATGCCCCATTTAATTGACTCAAAATTCCATGCGCTCATATCAATTACAGGGAAAAAATTTGTCAATAAGGATTCGGTATACGTTGATATTGTCTTTAATTCATAAAGAGCACTTATTTTGTTTTTTATAGTTATTTGTTCACGTAACCAATTCCCCAAAAAGTAATTTGGGACTACTATTTCTAATTTCTCATTTATAGGCGGAGGACATATTTTTAATTCCTCTGCTAACAGCTCACTAATTACTTCAATTTTATTTGACTTATAAAGATTGAGCAATTTACTAAATGGTTATATTACTCAACTTTAAATGGATCAATTATTTCTGCATTAGGACATTCGAATTCCCCCACAGCAACAAACTCTAAACGAAGTTTTAAGAAAGTTATAAATTTTTTATCAGTCGATAAAACAACTGCTGGGGTAGATGGAATTTTTGCTTTTAGATCAGCAAATTGGGTGGTTTGTAAAAATGATGGATTTTTTAAGAGCCAAAAATCTATTTCTTTATTATTTTCTTTATAGTTCCTCATCCTCTCTTTCAAAATTTCATCAAGTGGTTCTTCAACTGTTAGAAACTTTTCACTTGCCGCAACGAAAAAGTATGTTGTCATTTTGAAATTTAATTTGATGTAATAAGGGACTTCATTTCACGTACAGACTTTTCTAATCCTATCGCTAAAGCCCTAGCAACAATACTATGACCTATGTTCAACTCGTTCATATTGTTAATTGATGCAATTTTTTTAACATTATTGTAGTTCAGGCCATGACCAGCATTAACAACTAATCCAAGGTCATTTGCTAAATGTGTAGATTCTATAATCCTTTGGAGCTCTTTATGTTGCTCAGATCCTGATAGTTCAGCATATTTTCCAGTATGTAATTCTATAAAATCAAAGCCTATTTCTTTGGAATAATTTATCTGTTCACCAAGAGGATCAATAAATGCGCTTACTTCTATATTTGAATCCTTTAAATTCCCGACAGCCTTCTTAAGGTATTGCATATTACTTTTTAAATCCAACCCTCCTTCAGTAGTAACTTCCTCTCTTTTCTCAGGTACAAGCGTTACATAATCGGGAAGAATTTTTTTGGCAATTTCTAACATTTCTCCTGTAGCAGCCATCTCTAAATTGAGTTTTGTTTTAATAGTCTCTTTCAAAAGAAATACGTCTCTATCTTGTATGTGTCTTCTATCTTCTCTTAGATGAACTGTTATGGAGTCTGCCCCTCCTAATTCAGCTAAAAAAGCATATTGCACAGGGTCAGGCTCGACAGTTTTCCTTGCTTGCCTTACATTTGCAATATGATCAATGTTTACTC
>MWOU01000108.1 GCA_002025975.1 Prochlorococcus sp. HOT208_60m_813B04 | reverse complement strand
ACTGAAATCTAAAGAAGATATTGAAGAGAATTCAGTTATTTGGAATGATTTTAATAAGAGATTTATTGAGTTGATTAAAGAGAGATTTAATACAGATAGTATGAGAGTGAAAAAGCTTTTAAACCAAGCTGAAAATGATGAGTTTATTATAAAATCATTGCTTACTTTATCTTATTGCATTTCAAATCAGGGTTATCAAAAGTTGAAGAATTTTTTATGCGATTTTTAATATGATGCAAAATAAATTGTCATTTCATCAATCTTCAGCGAGTCTCGAAATAATCGGATTGCCAGATTATTCCAATAATGAAAATAAAGATCAAATATCTATAATTTCTCAATGGAAATTAGCCCTAGTTGATAAACCACTTATTGAAGGCAAATTTGAACATTTAGGGCCTATTATGGATGCATTTTATGTTTATTCAAATCTTTTAATCAAAAACGAAATTCCAATATATGAGTCTAAATTAATCGATATAAAAGCCGATAATCTCTACATACATAATATTGTTCTCAAGAGCTCTAAAGCAAATGTAAAACCTTTAGTTCTAAAGATTGGTAATTCATTGCTTTCTGATACCATAAATTGTTTTGATCAGTTAAATGAATCATCAAAAGTAAGAATAAAAAAAACAGATATACCTACTATAATTCCAAAAAAATTAAAATTTGGGTTAAATAATAAAGTTAAATTTTTCAATTTCTTTATTCCACCATTTTTTGCAATTTGCTCTTTAATTCTATTCTCTTCTTCTTTTATTTATTTTTATAGTCCTTTTGAAAATATAGAAAAAAAAGAACTAACAAATCCTGAATAAAGAGCAATTAGCATCTAAAATACAAACACGATACTATAGGTTAATTTCTTTTCAGAGTTGTTCAAATTTTTTCTTTGAGCTTTGATTTATGGCAGATTTAAACATCCCAAATTTGAATATAAAACCTGATAAATATATTTTTAAAAAAAAAATAAATTTAAGAAGAAAATCTAAAAGAAGACTATTTATCGAATCTTTCTTTTTGTTTACTTTGAGTGTTTTATTAGTTTATATAAATTATTTAATTCCTAATAAAAATTTGCTTTTACAAAATCTACCTTCAACATTTAATAAATCTTTTTTATTATTGATTGATCTATTTTCATATCTGTATGAGATATTTTTGGTGATTTTTATTTTTGTATCTTCTTTTACTGCTCTTATTTTAATGATAGGTTCATTTAATAGGTTATTTAAAGTCTCTAAGAGAAAGTCAAAACAAATTGTTTATAAATAATTTCAAATAGGTTGCATTAAGCCACCACTTCCTGAATCAGAATCATCATCATCATTTTCTGTTTCATCTCCAAATAATGCAAATATGCCTAATACAATGGATGAAAGAATAATTGATAAGGGTAATATCGAAGTTTGGATACCGACGTCTATATATTCACCCATAAAATAAATAAATTTTTATAAACCTAACCGAAATCAAACTGATTCGCGGATTTTAAATAATTATTTAATAATTTAATCTCTTTTAATAAGTTCTTTATCGAAATTCTTTATTTCTCTTTCAAAAGACCCGAACCACAACATTAGTTGATCAATTTGATTTTGAATTTCAGTTGCACCTAAGCCCCTTATAGTGATGATTGAAAATGGTTGGCTTTCATTAAAATTAAATTTATTTTGAACACTACTTTCCAAAGAATTTTTAAGAATTTTAAAAGTAGAATTTTTTAATTTTGTCTCTATCAAGATGTTTGGCTTTTTGAGCTTGATCTTATTAAAACCACATTTTTTAGCTAGTAATTTTAGTCTCATTATCATAATTAAGGACTCAACAGGTTTGGGCAAGTTTCCATATCTATTAACCCAGTCTGTAGCTAATTCAGTTAATTCATGATTATTTGAACATTCAGTAACAGATTTATAAGCTTCAAGCTTCTCTTCTCTGTTTAATATCCATGTTGCAGGTATAAATGAATTTATTGGTAGATCAATTTGAGTGTCGTTAACTTCAGGTATTTCTTGCCCGCTGATTTCTGAAATAGCCTCATGGAGCATTTCTATATATAAATCATATCCAATAGCATTAACCTTCCCACTTTGTTCTTCTCCTAGTAAACTACCAACACCTCTTATTTCCATATCTTTCATTGCAAGTTGGTATCCACTGCCTAGTTCTGAAAAGTCTTTTATCGCTTTCAATCGTTGTTTTGCAGCGTCATTAATTTTATTTATATTTGGATAAAATAACCAAGCATGTGCTTGTAAACCGCTTCTACCTACTCTTCCTCTAAGTTGATAAAGTTGTGAAAGTCCAAATTTGTGAGAATCTTCAATAATGATTGTATTTACTTTAGGTATATCTAATCCACTTTCAATTATCGTTGTGCATATCATTAAATCTACTTCTCCATTATTAAAAGCAATCATTGCATTTTCAAGCTCTGTTTCGTTCATTTGCCCATGAGCAACAATAAATTTTAAGCTGGGAAACATATTATTTAATTTGTTTACAGCTTGATCTATATCAGAAATTCTTGGAAGAACATAAAAAATTTGACCTCCCCTATCAAGTTCTTGATTAATTGCAGTTCTTATAACATCCATATCTATTTCAGATAAATATGTTTTTATTGATCTTCTTGATGGTGGAGGAGTGTTTAGTAAGCTCATTTGTCTTAGTCCAGATAAGCTCATATAAAGAGTTCTTGGAATTGGAGTTGCCGAGAGAGTTAAAACGTCTATGTTGGTTTTGATTTTTTTTATTTTCTCCTTTTGCCTTACTCCAAATCTTTGTTCTTCATCAATAACTAGTAGTCCTAAGTTTTTAATTTCTATTTCTTTTCCTAAAATTTGGTGCGTTGCTACAACTAAATCAATTTTTTTATTTTTCAAACCTGCATAGATTTCCTTCCTTTCATTAACACTTTTGAATCTATTGAGTAATGATACTTTTATTGGGTAAGGTGAAAATCTATTACTTATTGTCCTCCAATGTTGCTGAGCTAGGATTGTTGTAGGTACTAGTAATATTACCTGCTTGCCTGATGTAATAGCCTTAAAAATAGCCCGAACAGCTACTTCTGTTTTGCCAAATCCTACATCTCCACAAACTAGCCTGTCCATTGGCTTTTCACTTTCCATATCAGATTTTATTTCTTCTACAGCAGTAATTTGGTCAGGTGTTGGTTGATAAGGAAATGATTCCTCTAATTCATCTTGCCAAGGACCATCTTCTGGGTAAATGTAACCCTTTAATTTTTCTCTCTTTGCATAAAGTTTTAAAATATCGACAGCAACTTTTTTGATTTGTTTCTTATTTTTTTCTTTTATTTTTTCCCATTCTGTCCCTCCTAATTTATTTATTTTCGGCTTTATTTTTCCGCTTGATCTATATCTGTTAACACTACCAAGTTGATCAGCCGCAACACTTATTTTTCCATCCTGATACTGAATGACTAAATAATCTCTTGATTCTCCAGTTATATTTATTTTTTCTATTTTTAAAAATTTTCCTATTCCATGATTTTTATGAACTATAAAATCACCGGGACTAATCTTATTTACATTTATATTTGAATTGACACTTCTTTTTTTTCTTCTTATGAATACATTATTAAAAAGAGATTGTTGTGAAAATAATTCTTTATCTGTTATCAGGACAACTTTCCATATCGGAAGATAAAACCCCTCGATTTCGTAATTGTTCTTATTTTTTAAAATTAGAGGAGTAGAATTATTTATTGATTTATATGCTTCATCAATATCATTAGGATTGTTTAAGAAGTTTGCATTACATTCGTGCTCAAAAAGTAAAGTCCTTGTTCTCAATGGTTGCGCTGATAATATCCATACTTTTTCATTATTTTTTATATTTTTATTTATATCATTGGATAATTTCCCTATATTTTTAGAGTAAGAATTTAATCTTTTATCGTTTAACAAAAATCTATTATCGATATTGATTTTAGATTCAAATTCATAAAATTTTATTAAATTAAAATTTCCTAGTGATTTTAATATTTCGTCAAACTTTAAATGCAAATTAGGTTTGGCCTCTAAATTAATTTCATTATTTTTAAGGTTCTCATTTAATTCATACGTACAATTATCAAAATTACTTTCTGAATCTAGATACCAATTATTTGCAAATTTTTTACAATCTTCTAATTCATCAATTACAAGAATTGTTTCCCTATTTATAAAATCTATTATGTTTGAGGGTTCTTCTTCAATTATTCCTAAATAACGATCAAGATTATTTTTATTTATATCTTCTGAATTAAAAAGATTGTTCTTGGATAAATTATTTAACTTATCTTTTATTAGCAAATCAAATCCAGCCTGTATTATTTCAATATTATTTATACTTTCTAATGTTTTCTGTGTAAGGGGATCATATTCTCTTATTTTCTCAATGACATTATCAAAAAATTCTAATCTTATAGGAAACTCATTATTGACAGGATAAATATCTATTATTTCCCCTCTCCTACTCCAGAATCCTTCAGTTGAAGTTACATTATCCTTTGTATAGCCTAACAAAGTAAGTTTATTTGCTAATTCTTGAATCTCGATTTGAACTCCTTTATGCAAATCTAACTTGTTTTCAACTAATAGGTTTTTATTTATTAGATGAGGTTGTAGTGATCTCTCAGTTGAAATAACAATATTAAGTTCATTTTTCTCTTTTTTTATTAATTTGGATAAAACAGTAAGTTGACTAAATTCAATCTCTTTGGATTTATTAATTGATGAGTATGGTAGATGTTCTGTTGGAGGATAATATAAAACTGCTTTATCATTTATACTTTCAAAATAACCAATCCATTTGTAGGCAATTTCTACATTAGGACAAATTAATAATATATTTTTTTCCTCTTTTTTCGCGATGCTATCTAATATTATTGATTTTGCATATCTACTTGAACCAACAATATTTAATTCATTATTTTTTGAAATTCTTTTTATTAATTCAGAAGTAATTTGTGAGTTCGAAATATAATCAACTAAAGTATTTAAACTCATTTATAACTATCAATCTTGATTACAAATAACCGATACATTATATTAGATTTTATACTGATTGTGAATAATATTTGATGGATTCTGCCGCAATAAATTCTTTTATACCCACACTAGATCAGGTAGACAGTTGGTACGAAATCTTTACACTTTTACCAATATTAATTGCTTTAGAATTATTATTATCTGCAGACAATGCTGTAGCACTAGCTTCTCTTACTAAATCCCTCGATAGTTCAGAATTAAGGTCAAGAGCCTTAAATATTGGTATAACAATATCTTTATTATTTAGAATTATTCTCATAATATTATCTAATGTTCTTCTAAAGTTTATTCTTATTAGAGTTTTTGCTGGTTTTTATTTAATTTATTTATTCTTCTCTAATGTTTTTTTAAATTCAGATATAGAAAACGCTGAAAATGGGACAGATAATAATAAAAATAATTTTAGGTTTTTAAGGGTCGTAGCGCTTCTTTCAATTACTGATTTTGCTTTTTCCATAGACAGTATCACTACTGCAGTAGCTATAAGTGATCAATACATATTAATTATATTTGGAGCAGTGATTGGAGTATTAGCCTTAAGATTTACATCGGGGATTTTTCTAAAACTTCTGGATATATTTTCTAGATTAGAAACAGCCGGTTACGTAGCAATTTTAATAGTTGGGATTAAACTTTTACTAAATACGTTAATTAAAGAATCTATTCTTCCAGACTATTATTTTTATTTTTTGATTCTTTTTGCTTTCATTTGGGGATTCTCTAAAAAAGATTCTAAAACTTAATCTGAGAGATATTCACCTGCTGATGGCTTTAACTGTTGAATCAATTGCTTTTTGCTAGAAATGTTTTTGCCTTCAAGTTTTGCCTCTAACAAAATAATCGGATCAGTTTTAGTTGAAATTATAATTCCTTCATTTTCTATTACAGCAAGAATAATGCCTGGTCTTGAATAATTGCTCATGAAAAGGTATTTTTCATTTTTAATTACATCACTAGTCAAGACTTTGATTTTAAGTACTTTAAGGTTCTTACCTCTAAAATTTGTATTTGTTCGTGGGTATAATCCTTTTATTTTTTGAGAAATTTTAATTGCCTCATTACCCCAATCAACTTTAAAGTCTGATTTTTCAATCATTCTTGCGTAAGTAATTTCTCTTCCAAGGGTATTTTGTTTTATTAATTGAGGATTTGTATTTTTATTAATATTTTCTTCGATTATAGATGTAGCATTTAAAAATAATTTCGCCGATAAAATACTAAGTTTTTCCGATAGTGTATTTAAATTATCGTTATTATTGATTTTAATTTTTTCTTCCAACAATATTTCGCCAGTATCTAGTCCCTCATTCATTTTCATAATTCCTACACCAGTAAATTCATCGCCTCTTATTAGGGACCATTGAATTGGGGCTGCACCACGCCATCTTGGCAGTAATGAAGCATGTGCGTTCCAGCAACCAAATTTTGGGATTTCCAATATCTCTTTGGGTAAAATTTTCCCGTAAGCTATAACAATAAATAAATCACAAGAAAGTGATTTAAGTTCATTTATAAAATCTATATTGCCCCTGATTTTTTCTGGAGTATAAATTTTTATAGATTCTTTCTCAGCAATACTTTTTACAGGTGAGGCTATTAATTTATTTCCCCTAGATCTCTTCTTATCCGGTTGGCTAACTACTGCAATTACCTCGTGCTTAGATTTAATAAAAATATCAAGACTAGGAATTGAATATTCAGGTGTTCCCCAGAATATAATTCTCACGCGTCACCAGTTATTGATAATTCATCTACCCATATATGTGGAGAAATTCCACCTGTTGTTACCTCCTGGCTTGATTCAATATTTACTATATTTTTTAAAAGATATTTGATATCTCCTGCTACGGTGGCAGATTTTATTGAGATTTTTTTTCCGTTTTTGTAGAGCCATCCATCAAATGGAAGAGAAAATGAACCTTGACTTGCTCTGACACCTGCATGGATTGCATTTAACTCTTCTATATAAACAAATTCTCCCTCATAAGTAGAGTGATCTAGTGATGTTTTTAGATCAAAGTTTTCATCTGATTTTTCAACTACTATCCAATCAGGAGATACTGAGACTTTTGATCCTAGTCCAGCGTGGCCAGTGGGAGTCGTTTTAAATATTCTTGCAGTTGATTCAGAATGTATAAAATTTTCAATTCTCCCTCTGTTAATTAGACATAGTCTTTTGGTTGGGGTTCCCTCTCCATCAAATGGTGTTGAAGAAATATTCTTTTCATGAAGGCCATCATCATAAATATTAAGTGCTTCTGTAGATAGTTTCTCTCCGATTGAATTTTTATTAGATAAGCTCACTCTATCTATGATGCTTCTAGCATTAAACATTGAGCTAAAGGCGTTAATGATAGTTAAAAAAGAATCTGGGGAAAAACATATTAAATATTTATCAGTTTTAATAGTTGAATAATTTAAATGAGAAATTGTTTTATTTGAAGCCTCTTTAATACACGACTCTATATCTATATCATCAGCTCCATATCCCAGTTTTACAGAACCTGAACTACGAGGCTTCTTATTTTTCTCTTCTGCTCTTGCATATAAATATAGTGCTGCTTGACTTTTGGAATAACTTCGAAAGGCACCCTCACTATTTGCATAAACTCTCTCAAAGAAACTCTCAGATAAACCATTATATGGAACAGATTTTATGGATTCATGACTTTCTAATAGTTTTACTTCCGCTTCTCTTAAAACTGTAAGTAATTTTTTTATTCCAACAGGATTTCTTTTTTTAACTTCCTTAACTTTAATAGGATCCTTCGCTAGTGGTGAAAATTCTGTAGTTTCATTCTTATTGCCGAAATCAGAAGCTATATTGGCTTGCTTAAGAGCCTTCTGAATACCAGATTCACTAATGTCACTTGTTGTAGTAATACCAACTAGATTAGATTGATTCCAAACTCTTATAGTTAAAATTTGCTTTTGTGATGCCTTAAGTTGTTTAGCCTCTCCTTTATCTACTTGTACAGAATAATCATTAGAAAAGCTTGCTCCATAATCCCATTTTTTAAGATTTAGTAAATCTGCAGCTTTAGAGATTTGAGTTGTGATTTCTCTTGAATTCATATACTATCTTCCGCCAACAGTGATTGAATCAACCTTAATATGAGGTTGGCCAACAGTTACGTTGACACTTCCACTAATGGATCCACAGAATCCAGGAGCCAATTCGAGATCATTTCCGCACATTGATATTTTTGGCATAACTTCTTTAGCCTCACCAATCAATGTTGCTCCCTTTACTGGATTAGTTAATTTTCCATTTTTAATAAGATAACCTTCTTCTACCGCAAAATTAAATTGTCCTGTAGCACCTACACTGCCACCACCCATTGATTTGCAGTAAAGCCCTTCACTAATACTATTGATTAAATCCTCTTTCGAGTACTCACCTTTAGCTATATAAGTATTTCTCATTCTTGAAGCTGCAGCAAAAGAATAATTTTGTCTTCTTCCACTTCCTGTTCTTTTATGGCCTGTTCTTAATTCACCTGCCCTGTCGGATATAAATTTTTTTAAAATTCCATCTTTTATAAGAACTGATTTTTCGGGTTCCATACCTTCATCATCTACTGATAATGAACCGAAGGATCCTTCTGATATCCCTTCATCTATTGCTGTTACAGATTCATGTGCAATTTTTTCATTCAATTTATTCTCAAATGGTGTTGTTCCTCTCTCTATTTGAGTTGTTTCAAGTAAATGACCGCAGGCTTCATGGAATATAACCCCACCAAATTTATTAGCTAATACAACAGGCATTTGTCCTGCATCAACATAATCTGCATACAACATGTTCATTGAGCTTTCAAACACATCATTAGATGCTTTTTCGTGATCCCATAATCTGAATTCATTAGGCATTCCTGAGGATCCAAATCTTCTACTTCCACTAGATCTATATTGCGCATCACTTGCAATTACGTTGAGTCCAACTGTTTGATGCAATCTAATATCTGAGACATAGGTTCCGTCACTGGAGGCTATAATCACTTCTTGAAGATTTCTTGAGTAACTTCCTTTTCTAGTTATTATTTTATTATTTTTTTTTAAAGATTTTGTGCTGACTAGTAGTTTTTCACTTATCTCATGAATAGATGGGACTTCATTAATCCAGTTTTTCTTGGATAAACTATAGTCCCTATGTTTATTTAAACCGTTAAATACTTCTCTTTTGTTTTCTGTTATGTCTAACATCTCAATAGCCTGAGATACCGATCTCATCAAGCCATGCTTTGTTAGATCATTTGTACTTACAAATCCATCCTTTTTCCCCTTGAAGATTCTAATGCCAGCACCCCTTCCAAATGATGGACTTACACTTGTAATAAAATCTTCCTCAGCTAAAACGCTTGAGTTGTCAGTATTCTCTATAAATATTTCTACAAAATCAGCACCAAGTCCAATGCCGTAGAAAATAATTTCTTCTAATAAATCTTTATTGCAACTACCAAAAACGATTTCATTTGATTTGATTTGTGACGAAAGCATATGGGTCTATAAATCTTCTCTGTATTAAAGATTATCTAATCGAAGGTTGGAAATCTTTGCTGTTAAGAGGTTTTAATAAGTATAGTCTTAATAACTGGTAACCGTTTGATAAGTATTTAGGTAGTTTTTTAAAAGTTTTAGATACTTTATTTCTTTCACTGTTTGCAATATCGGAAAGAACCTTATTATTCTCTACTATTTTATCTAATCTTCCATAAAAAGATTTATCATAAACGTCCATAACTACAGGGAAAACTCTAGCTGCAGTTTCATTTGTTTTATTAATGACAAACTGGTCGTAATCTCTGGCATCTAAACCTAAAGAACTGTAGAAATCTTTTTTAATTCCCAAATCCCTTGCATACATAGTTGCAAATACAGCTAATAGAAAGAACCTAGACCATAACTTGGATGTTAATGGAAGATTATTCAAAAAATATCTAAACCTATGGAAGTAGTCAAATAATGGGTGTGTAAAAGTAGAGCCGCCAATGGTAATTTTGTGACTTAAAGATTTAACAGTACGTGGTTGTGCTTTCATTAATGCGTCAAAGAAATCCCCATGTCTATTTTCATCTTGACACCAATTTTCAAAGTAATTAAATAGTGGAAAAATTTTGCTATCAGGGTTCTTTTCGAGATGCCTATAAATTGCTATGTATCTCCAATAACCTATTTTTTCAGATAAATAAGTAGCGTAAAAAATACTTCTTGGAGGGAAATAAGTGTAATCTTTATTGGCTGTTAAAAAACCTAAATCTAACTGAAGTCCAAAGTCACTCATTGATTTATTTAAAAAACCTGCATGTCTTGCTTCATCTCTGGCCATATGAGCAAAACATTCTGCAAGTAGAGGGTTTTTGACTTTAATTCTCTTACTAAGTTCCTTATAAAGTAAAAAACCTGAAAATTCTGAAGTACAACTTCCCTCGAGAAAATCAACAAAAAGCTCTCTTGTCTCAGGATCTAATTTTTCTGCAGCGCCTTCAAATTCACTATTTCTTACAAAATGGTGTCTATTGTAATCTTTCCTAAATTCCTCACATATAGCTTCCAATTCCTCCTCGTTTATTGACAAATCCATATTTTCCATGGACTCAAAGTCTGTTGTGTAGAATCTTGGGGACAAAATTGTTTCTTTTGCTGGTATCTTTCCATTATTAATATCTTTTTTATTTTTTGATTCAACAGTTGATTGAGCCATCTTTTATTTGGTTTATTAATACTATTATTTACTATGATTTGTATTTTCGAGGGAAAAGTTAACTTGGTGTTAATGTTTTTCTAATTAACTCCTATTAATTTTTGTCCATTCAATCTTTGAAGCACTCTTGAAATAATTAATTTTAGGGTAATTCTTTTTTCGTCAATAAGAAAAGATTCAATAATACTTGGTTTTTGATTAGGCTTTGATAAAGAAATACTTTTTAATGAACTAATGTCATCCTTCTCAAAGGATAACCAAAAGTTACATGTATCTTTAATCTCACAATTTATTACCCAACATTTATCTCCAGCAATAGGTCTATTTGTATTAGTGAGGTTAATATTGTTTATTTCTAATCCTCTTTGATTAATTTCCTCAGTAAGAGAAGGAATTAAGTGTATGTTAATAAATTCTTGGAAAGGCTTTTTCTCTACTGGGATTTCTTTTTTGGGTTTTGTTATAGGTTTTTCAGGAGTTTTAATTTCATTTTTTTTAACAACTTTAGTTGCAGAATCACCATTATTTATATCCATATTGATAACTTGTTCTGATTTAGGTACTTTTATTTCCTCAGAGTTTGATTTAGTAGTGTTGTCAGATATTTCTTTATTTACTTCAATATTTTTGTCTAAATTTTCTTCCATAAAAAAAACAATTTTACTTATTATAAATTAAAAAAACATTTTTTAATTAATTTATTTTTCTACCAATCATTATCAGCATTATCCCAGTCATCTTTAATATCTTGATTTGAATAACTTTGATCTTTTTCTAAATTATTATCATTCATATTTTTGACGACTCTGTAATTAACTGAAATTGTTGGTTGAGTTTCTCTAATATCCCTTTGAGGCGGTATCTCAATGTTTGGTTCCATTTCTTCCTCATTATTAGATACAAAATCATCTTCCACATTCTCGAAAGTTTTTTTTCTGAAACTTGCACTAGTAATTGTTGTATTCAATAAAGTGCTTACAAATAAACCAGAAAAAAACGAAATACTGATTAACTTACCTATGCTTACTTCTTGAAGGGTCCATTTAAAGTATCTAAATGAAGTTTTCTGATTATTATTTATATATAATAAAGTTTGAAAAATAATTATTAAAAAAAGAGTTAAAAGTAAATATTTTTTCTTAAACATAATTATAAAAAAGTTTTCTTAAATTTTTTTTGGTTAATATTTCCATAATATATTTTGTGAAAATTTATTTATGTTAATTCTAAATCAATTTGATATTTAAGAATATCGACTTTTATTATTTTTACTTCTATTGCATCTCCAACTTTATATGATTTTTTAGATTTTCTTCCAATCAATAGATTTTGCCTTGACCTGTATTCATACCAATCATTATTAAGAGTGCTTACGTGTACTAAACCCTCTACATTTAGTTCTGATATCTCAACAAAGAAACCATATGTTTGCACTGATAAAATAAACCCACTATAAATATTGCCTAGTAATTTTTCTGCTTTTCTTACTTTTTTTATATTTATCATATTAGATTTATATTGGTTAACTTTGTACTTGAATTCATTAAGTTTATCTATCACAAACTTGTTAAATAATATTTCTAGATTTTTTGAAATTGATGAATTAAATATATCCCAATTTACCAACTCTAATGAATTACTCTCAGATATATGAATTTCATTTATATTATTTTTCTTTGATTTCTTACCATTTATTATCATATTAAAAATGCAGTACTGATTTATAAGGTTTGTGAAGTCAAATCCAGGAATTGTCCATGGAGAAATAAATAATTTTTCTGATTCATCATTATCATGATCCTTAGATATCAACCTTATTTCATTGTCCTTAAATTCATTAATTAGAAGTTTATGTAAGATTCTTTTTTTATTATCGTCGTTACATAATTTAATTACTTGACTAAATGTCAAATTGCCATCTTCATTAAGCTCTAAATCATTATCAATAAATTCTGAATATTTGATAATTTCATTAGCATTAATGTAATCTATTCCATTTGAGATGTATCCTGCACTTTTTAAGCCATATTGATTTGAATGTTTGAACCATATTAAATTAGCTTCATATAATATTGGTGAAAGGTAGGTTTGGCAATCTTCTTTATTTAATGATTCAAAATATCCTTTTGAATATTCAGCTGGATTGTGAATAAAAAATTCTTCTAGTGCTTCAATCTTATTCAGTGGCGCAGGAATTTCCACCTTACCCTCCAAAAGATGGTTTTCTCTGAATGAACATGAAATTTCTAGTATTTTATCTAAATCGTCAACATATTCCTTTATAGGTTTTAATACCCGAGAGGTTATTCTTGATTTGCTTTTTCTTGATATGAGCGCTTCAGTATGATCACTTCCAACAATAAGAGCGCATTTTACTAAAGTAAGATGAAATGACCAATCAATTATTTCATTATCACTATTTAAACTGACACAGAGGCTTATTGCTTCATTCTTTTCACCAAATTTAAATTCAGAATCATTTCTTATGGCTTCACCAAGGTAGTTTTGCCAATCATTTAATAAGGGTAATGATTCAAAGCCTTTGAATAATATTTCTAGAGATTTTTTACTATTTAGATCTACTCTTTCAGCAAGATTATTTGTATGTATCCATAATTTAGTATTTTTATTTTTTTCCTGCTCTATTTGAATCATTGGGAGCATTGGGGAATTATTAGAATTCCAACTTTTGAATAAATAAGAGTTTTTATCTGTAAGGTCTATCCTCTCCCTTTGTTCTATTTTTTTTGATTCAACATGATTAAAATCGTATGATTTAACTATATTGCTTTTAGATAAAACAAAGTCTATATCATAGTTTTCACTATTATTTAGTTTTAGTTCTTGTATCACATGACCTAGTCCTTCTTCTTGACCTATGGGGAATCTATCAATCTCAACTTTTACTATATTCTTATTGTCTGGATTGAAAGTGTATTTTTTATTCTCTTTTGGAAGTTTAATTTTAGAAAGGATCCTATCATCTATTGGGATTGCAAATACATCATTGTTTATTACTTCTACTTTAGAGAGAAGTATTTGATTTGATCTTTCAAGAATACAATCAACTATTCCTTCAGGTGATCTTCTCCTATATCCCTCTTTTATTATCCTTACTAAAACGTTATCTCCATTCCATGCATAGTTAAGCAGATTTTCTTTAATGTAGATATCTTCTTTGTCTTTTCCTCTTACAGCAAAGCAATAGCCTTTACTACTACATCTTATTTTGGCGACAAGATGATCACTATCCTTTAAACAAGTATATTCGTCATTTTCATTTTTATTAATTATTTCAAGTTTTTCTAGAGCTGTTAAAGCTATATCTAATTTATCCTTATCAGATTTCTTTGTTATTTTTAATAATCTGCATAATTTTTTATATTCTAACCCTTCTGACTGATTAAGATTATCAATTATTGAAGATGATGTGAACATGATCTAAATGAAATTATAAATTAATTTAGGGGGATACACCTCATTATTACACCTTATTATCCAAGCTTAAAACTAATTATTTTCTTTTTCTTCTTTTTCGATGGTGAAAGAGTTGATAAAAAGCCTAATACCAATGATGAAAAATGTAATGGAAGCTATTGACTTAAGAACTACTTCGGGTAAAAAACTTGAAATAGAACCACCTGTTAAAGCTCCTAGTAAACTTGCAAAAACAAGTGCTGAAGAAGATCCTAGAAAAACTGCTAATGGTTTATTTGAAGTGCCACTTATAGTTAAAGTAGCTAGTTGAGTTTTGTCACCTAATTCAGCTATGAAAACGGTTAGAAATGTTGATAGTAATAAACTTAAAACCATTTATAAATAATTTTTGAATGTTTCATAAGCTAAAAATATACTTATCAATATCATTAAAGTACCAGTAGATAATGCAAATTTGCTAGGAGATATTTTTTTTGATACCCATTTACCAATAAGAACTCCTACTATGCTAGAGCTTATTAATGCAAGAGAACTTCCAAGAAAAACAACTATTGGCCTGCCCGATTCGGCAGAAAGCATTAATGTGGCTATCTGAGTTTTATCGCCAAGTTCAGCAATAAAAATTGTTGTAAAAGTCGTTATAAATATTGAAAAAAAACTTTTTTCTAGATTGTTTTCTTTTTTTTCTAATTTACTATTCATTTTCCTGAAACAGCGATTCTAAAAGTTTTCATCTCTTTACTTTGGTATCCATAATTTGATGAAATATGTTGTTTGCAGCAATCTATTAAAAATTTATCACCAGATTTCAAATATCCTTTAAATGAAGTTGAAAATTCATTTACCCTGCAAAAGTGTGGTCTGGTTTCATAAATTAAGCATCTTTTATTTTCTCTGTCTAGGTTTTTACACCAACCGTCTTTAGCTGTCATCGAATTTATCAACGCTATATCTTCTTTGTTAAGTTTGTTAGCCAAATCGCTTCTTTCGTTCAATTCGAATTTACAACAAGCTCCACAATTTTCTATACATGTCCATGATTTCATAATTTAATTCAATCTTGTAACGTATCAGTACAGTTTCGTCATTTATTTGTAAAAATAGTATCACAAAACATATTCATTAATCATGGCAACACTTATTCCTTTGGCTGTAGTTGCGTTAGCAGGACCAGCAATAATTGCTCTTGTATTTTACCGTAAATAAAAATAATTCTTATTGGTGACTTATCTGGAGGGTGTTTATTGGGATTTAGATGGTACCATCGCAAATACTGAATTAGAGGCCCATTTACCTGCTTTTAATAATGCTTTTAAGGACCTTGGTATTGATTGGAATTGGGATACTAATAAATATATAAAACTTCTGAAGATAAATGGTGGCAAAAATAGGATTGCTTATTACGCTAGATCTAATAATGATGATTTCTCAGAAGAATTAATCCTCAAAATTCATGAAACAAAGCAGATTCATTATTTAGAAATTATAAAAAAAAATTGCGTTAGTTTAAAAACTGGTGTTTTTAGATTAATAAATGAATTACATAAAAAAAAAGTAAGACAATTTATTGTTACTTCAAGTTCAAGAATTCAGGTCAATCTACTTGTTGATTATCTTTTTAATGGATTCAACCCTTTTGAGTTCATTATTTCAAGCGAAGACGTTGAATTAAAGAAACCAAATCCATTACCATATTTAAAGGCAATCCAATTAAGTGGTATAAATAAAAACAACTCAATTGTTTTTGAAGACTCCAATCCAGGATTAAAATCTTCCTTGGCAGCTAACTTGCCAACAATTTTTGTTCCTTCAAATATCCCAATTATTCTTGAGGAAAATATTAAATTAGATTGTATTTTAGACAGTCTTGGTGATGAGAATAATGTGGCAAATGTAATTAAAGGCCCTAAACTAAAAAAATCATATATTGACTATAACTTTCTAAGTGATTATTTAATGTCTTTTAATAATGCAAAAAACTAATTTTTCAAGAATTACCTACCAGTTAAATAATTTATTTTTTGGTTTTCTAAGTGATACTTGGAGAACAAAATCTATTGGTCTAATTTCTGTTTTGACAGGTTATTTTTTGTTCGCAAATTTTATTACAAAATTTATATCTGAAGGTAAAAATGAGTTGATAATGGTCCCAATAATAATTATTTTTATTGAAATCATTATAAGAATTAAACCTGCCGCAAGTTCAAAATTTTATTATCTATGGACTGTAGTTGATAAATTAAGAATTGGTGCAATTTATGCCGTTATACTTGAAGCATTTAAATTAGGATCTTAAAAGCTACTCTTCTTCTTCTTCTTCTTCTTCAATAGGATAAACAAATCCTTGAGCTTTCCCAGTTAAAACTGATTTACCTAAAGATATAGCTTTTTGAGCTGCAATAGCAGCTTTACCTTTCCAAACAGCGTGCCTTTGGTTCCTTTTGCTCTTTGATTTTTTCTTCTTTGGTACAGCCATCCTGTTTCTTTATTTTCATATAATAATATAACCTTTAACTGGTTATCTCCAAAACTTTTGAGTATATTTTGTTTATATACGTCAATTTTTTAAATAAGCATATATGCTTTATTAATCACTTGTAAAGATTAGTGTTTAGATCAAAATTCTCATATTCAGATTCTAAATCAAGTTATTCGGATCTTCTAGAAGATATAGAGACGGGGAAAATAGAATCAATATTTTTCTATCCAAGGCAGAGAGAAATTGACGTTCTGTATAAAAGTGGGGATAAATTAAAAATACCTATCCTTTACAACGATCAATTAATCCTTGAAAAGGCTACTGAAAATAAGGTAGATCTTACTATTAACAATAGTAGAAAGGAAGCCTCAGCTGCAAATTCATTTGCATCAATAAGTCTTATCTTGATTTTCATATTTGCTATAGTCTTAATCTTGAGGAGTACATCAAAATTGGCTTCTAGAGCTTTTGGTTTTACCAAAAATCAAGCTAAATTTGTAACTATTGATGAAGTAGAAACTAGATTCGATGATGTAGCTGGCGTCCCTGAAGCCGCCGAGGAATTAAAAGAGGTAATAACATTTTTGAAAGAACCAAAGAAATTTGAAAATCTTGGAGCAAAAGTTCCTAAGGGAGTACTTCTAATAGGTCCACCAGGAACAGGTAAAACATTATTAGCTAAAGCAATTGCTGGTGAATCAGGAGTGCCTTTTCTCTCAATATCGGCATCAGAGTTTGTAGAACTTTTTGTCGGTGTTGGAGCAAGCCGAGTTCGTGATCTATTCTCTAAAGCTAAGGAAAAATCTCCTTGTATAATTTTTATTGATGAAATTGATTCCATTGGTAGGCAAAGAGGTTCTGGGATCGGAGGTGGAAATGATGAAAGAGAACAAACCCTTAATCAGCTTCTAACTGAATTAGATGGCTTTGCTGATAATTCTGGGGTTATTGTTTTAGCAGCAACAAATAGACCAGATATTTTGGATGCAGCATTATTAAGACCA
Organism: Prochlorococcus sp. HOT208_60m_813B04; assembly: GCA_002025975.1. Classification (GTDB taxonomy): domain Bacteria; phylum Cyanobacteriota; class Cyanobacteriia; order PCC-6307; family Cyanobiaceae; genus Prochlorococcus_A. Next base: position 71,916 of record MWOU01000108.1, on the reverse strand, counting down.
GGTAGATTTGATAGAAAAATTGAAGTAATGCTTCCAGATTTAGATGGAAGAAAAAAAATTCTTTCAGTTCACTCACTTTCTAAACCACTTTCAAGCGAGGTTGACTTAGGATATTGGGCTTCTAGAACAGTTGGGTTTTCGGGGGCAGATCTTGCAAATTTGATGAACGAGAGTGCTATTCACTGTGCTAGAGATGAATCTAAATTAATCAGTGATCTTCATATAGAAAATGCTCTTGATAAAATTACTATCGGCCTTAGAAGTTCATTAATAACTTCTCCAAATATGAAAAAAATTATTGCTTATAACGAGGTAGGCAGAGCGATTGTATCTGCTGTGAGAAATGGAATTGAATCAGTTGATAAAATTACGATCTTACCTAGATCTGGATTTATAGGAGGATATACAAAAATATGCCCTGACGAAGATGTAATTTCTAGTGGGTTGATTTCAAAAAAATCATTATTTTCAAAAATTGAAATTGCTCTAGCCGGAAGAGCAGCAGAAACGATAGTTTTTGGTGAAGCTGAAATTACACAATGCTCTTTAAATGATATCTCTTATGCGACAAATATCGTAAGGGAAATGGTCACAAAATATGGATTTTCAATTATTGGTCCAATTTCAATGAATTCTGATAATAATGAAATGTATTTAGGAGATGGATTATTTAGAAGAAAGCCTCTTATAGCTGAAAATACCAGTTCTAGAATAGATAATGAAATCATAAATATTTCTAAAATCTCATTAAATAATTCAATAAAAATATTGAAAAAAAATAGAGTCTTACTAGATAAATTAGTTGATATACTTTTAAATCAAGAAACTATAGATAAAAAAGTTTTTAAATTAACAACATCTAAGTTGTTGAAAGTTTGATTTAATTGTTTTAAATTAAATAAAAAATATTTTCTTGATAATTAAAAACAATACAACGAAGTTAATAGTTACACTTTCATTTTTACTTATCCTTCCATTTGTACAAAAACAATGGTTTAATTTGTATTCACTCAATATTAAAGATATTTCTTTTTATTCAATCCTTTACTATTTGAGCGGTGCAATATGTCCATCTTTAGTATGTTTAAACTCTTTAAAAAATTATACATACTATAATTTTAATAAGAAGAAAATTCAAAGTATAAAAATAATTAAAGGAAAAAGATTATTATTCATAGTAGCAATAAATTTAATATTTCTCTCTTACTTAATAACTGATTATATATACATAAATTTTGATCTAATATTTAATTTATTTCTTGAAGGAATTAATGTACCAAAACCGGATATTCTACAGTTAAGTTTTTTCATATTTTTAAATTCTATTTTATTAATTTTTAAGAAATCTAGGTTTCTATTAAAAAAAATAATATTGGTAAATTTCATTTTGATTTCTCTCTATCTTTGGATTCTTCAAATCAATAATATTAATGTTGACAATCAGTTTCATATTTATAGATATTTTGGTCTAAATGACTTAAATTTAATTAATCTTTTTATCCTAGTCGCCATAGAAATTTCTTTTTATACGTGGTCCTTCTTATCATATAAAACTAATTTAAGCGATTGGATCGTGCCCAAACCTCAAAAAGGGGATGTTATTCCCTTTTTGAATATATTCATTTTCTATTTTTTTATAATTATTTACTATTCAATACTTAATTAAATGTTTCTAATCTTTCTATAGCGCAGAAAAATATTCCTTACTACCTTTGGGGTCCTCTAACATTGTTTTCTCCCCGGGGGTCCAGTTTGCTGGACATACTTCATCGGGGTTTGCCGCAACGTATTGATAACCTTGAAGAATCCTTAGCGTTTCATCAACATTTCTGCCTACAGGAGCCTTGTTAACAGTAGTATGCATAACTACTCCTTCGGGATTGATAAGAAATAAACCTCTATCGGCCTCTCCATCATCATTAAGAACATTGTACGCCTGACAAATTTCTCTTTTTAAGTCAGATACTAACGGGTAGTTAATATCACCAATTCCTCCTTCATTTCTTGGGGTTTGTATCCAAGCCAAATGACAGTGTTTACTATCAACTGATACCCCAAGTATTTCAGTATTAAGAGCTGAGAAATCTTGGTATCTATCACTAAATGCAGTGATTTCAGTGGGACATACAAATGTAAAATCTAGTGGGTAAAAGAATAAAACAACCCATTTACCTCTAAGACCTGAAAGTGTAATCTCCTTAAACTCTTGATCATATACTGCTGTAGCACTAAAGTCTGGTGCTTCTTGGCCAACTCTTAAGCTCATGAAAAAATTCGTCCTTATTTAAATAATGTATGGTCTGTAGGACCGTAATAAGTATTATAATTTTATTAATAATGAATTAGCAAGTTTTTTTTTAATTCAATGAAATGGCATTATTCCTTTACTAGAAAATTTACAATTTTGAATCACAATAAACTTTTAAAAAATCTCAAAAAAGAGTTAATTAAATATCCCATTAACAGGCTTGATAATAAAAATTCGAATTAAAAGAAGTTTTATTTTATTTTATTTAAGATTCCTTTAAATTCAACTCTCTATAATTGGAAATATTCTTTTTAATATTTTTAATTATGTCTAAATATATTGAAAGACTAAAGGAAAAAGTAAAAATAAAAAAATTTGATTCTAATCAGCCAATGGGAGCTTGGATTTTTGTTGTAATTTTGAATATAGTTGGATTTGCGGGTTATTTTTACTTAAAGGTAAATCATATACAACTAGGTAGTTAAAAACCTATGTTATTTCCTTTTTAATTGAGCGACAAAAATTTTTTAGTCTTTCATTTCGCGTTAAGTCAGGTAAAGTCCAAATTGATTCTTTCTCAGGTAATGCATCTTTGCTCCATTCTTTAAACTCTTCCATTATTGCAGCATTGTTTAATTTTGATGTATACTTTTTTCGTTTTTTTAAATATTTTCTTATCACTGTAAGATTTGCCTCAATATATTCCCTCATAATAAATACTTATTCTTATATTAATTTATCATCAAGCAAGTTCTACTTTAAAGAAAAGATAAATTAGACATTTTGAACTGCTTGAAAAAGTCCAAACGAATAACCTCCTATTAGAATCCAGCCAAGTACGCTTGATATTATTGTAGATCTTCTATTGTGTCTCCTTAAAGCTGATTCAATCATTTCATTAACTTCATCTCTATTAAGGTATTCTTTCTTGGAATTTTTTTTCATTTTTATTTTTACAATAAACGAATTTACAAGAAAGTGAGCTAAAGATTTTTCTTATCAGTAAGAGTTTTATTTTTGATGATTTTTTTAGATATTTATTATTTTTATATATAAATATATTATGAATTTTTAAAATTATACGATAAGGTGTAGAGATTTAAGAGTAATAGTTTTTTATACAAACAATGAATATTAATGATAAATCTGTTTTAGAAATGCTTAATAAACTTATTGCTATTAATAGGTTAAATAAAACTCAAATTCTTCAAATGGTGAATTTAGTTTCCATATCAAATGATATCAATGATTTAAAGGATAACTTGAAATGGGAAAGTTCTATATCATTTCATCAAAATATTTAAAATATATAAACTCATTACTTGATAATTATGAATTCTTGAAATTTACATTAGAGATAAATAATATTTAATTGAATTAATTAAGAGTTTTATAAATAATTTATATAAGCTATTCAAATAAATTTTTGATAATAATTTTTCTTATAAGAAGCTTGCTCTTGATTACTATAATTAAGTGTTGTTTTCTTATCCTTGCTAAATGACTTAATTAATATTGTAGAAGTGATTATTATTACTATTATGATTAATAAATCTCCAACAGTAATCCCTCTCTCCTTAAGATTCATAATAAAACATATATTTTGTTTAAATATAGCCTTTTTTATTTGATAAACTAATATATTTAACAAACATACTAAAAATATATATTAAGGAAATATAAAAAGAATATAAAAATATTAAGACTAAAACCTTTGACCGTATAAAAAAATAGTATTGAATTACATATATGGAAGTCAAAAAAAAAATTAGTAGTTCCAACACTCCTGATTTTTTCTCTAAAGAGATGATTATTACAAAAAAATCACTTAACGAAAATCAACTCAAATTTACTTATCAAAAACAGTTAATCTCAGATCTAGATTATAAGCACAAGGAATGGTCAAAATCCATTAACAGAATATTTTAAAAGCTGTTGTTGATAATGTTTAAAAGTTTATTTCTTTTATTTATATTTTTCTCTTCCCAATGAAGTGATACTTCATCATTAATGATAGGTTTTGCTTCATAGGCTAGATACCAAAGAATAAATCCGGCAGGAAATAAAAAAATATGCATAGCAAAATTAGTTGACTTAAATTAAATATAGTGCAACACTTATTATGTGCAAGTGTGACACTAATTTTTTAATTATGCCCTCTCCGAGGAAAAGAATTGGTTTTTTGCCAAGTCAAGAAGTTCATGAAATTATTGAAAAATTGTGCGCAGCTAATGAATTTAGTCAGTCAAAGCTTACAGGTTTATTGGTTGAAGAAGCTTTGAGGTCTCGAGGTGTATTAAATCAATCTTTTGGTGAAAATAATTTTGAAAAAAGGGATTTAATCAATTTTTCTTTTGATCAAGAAACATTCTCTGAAAAAAATAAATCTCCATTTAATTTGGACGACTATGAAGTTAGTAAAAAAGTATTGTCTGATAACATCAAAATGATGCATGAATTTATTGAGTTTAAGTATTTTAAGAAAATCATGAAGCGAAATAATATTATTGAATAAATAGTGTCACACTATTAATGTTTATTTTAGAATGCTTTTTAATGGAATTTAGAAGTTAAGCAAAGATAAATATTTTTGAATATTTCTAATCAACTTCTTAAAGAGGAATCCAAAATAAATTGAATCTTTAAAAATTCAGCGGACTAAATCCTCGTGGAGATTAGAACCTTAGCCCGCTTTAAAAAAATAGCAATAAAAAAATATAAATACAATAAGTACGTAAATTTACTTAGGATTTATAGTTGGAATATAAAAACTTTAAATATAAATGGCAGTAAGTGAATTAAATGAAGATACAAAGGCTCAAATATGTGATCTTCTTGAAAATCTTCAGCAAATAGAGAAACTTAAAAATAAAGATATACGAATTTTGCTTAATAAGATAGTTAGAAAGTATCGAGCAAAAATAGTAAATAAATGAAACGCTTATTAATCCCATTATTAGTTTTGCTTACTTTACCAAGTGTTGTTCATAGCTCCCACTTTAATAATAAGAGAGAACTTACAGTCACCTCAGAAAGCACTAGGAAATCTATCGAGTTGGCAAAATACCTTAACGATAATGGTGTAGTTAAATATTCAGCATATTGGTGTCCTAATTGCCTAATTCAAAGTGAATTATTTGGTAAGGAAGCTTATAGAGAACTTAATGTAGTTGAATGCGCAAGAGATGGCATAAATAGTCAAACTCAATTATGCATTGAAAAAAAAATTAAAGGGTTTCCTACTTGGGAAATAAATGGAAAACTAATTTTAGGTGTACTTTCACTAAAAGAGTTATCAAAGTTGACTGGATTAAAGAATTAAGGAATATGTTAGAAGATTAATGGTTAGATATTAAAGTTTATTTCTTGAGTCCCTTTTATACAATCTCCAGCTGGATAATTAATTACTTTTTTTGATATTAATCCAATACTTATAGCAACTATTCCAATACCAAACAAAACTCTTGATCTTTTACTTGAGATGAAATATTTCATTGGGTATTTATATTTGCTGGATAGTAAGGATTTTTTGATTATTTCGTGAATTTTTATATTAAAAAAATAACAATTAAACTTAAATCTATAATTTTTTAAAATAATTTTTAGATATAAATATCTTAAAAACCTTAATCAATAAAATGCTTATTTATCTTTTTTTCGGAATTTTTAGTTTGTATTTGACAGTCTTTTTATAATTAAAATATGACTTATCTTTTTTTATGAAAAATAAAGAATTTAATGTGACTCAAGGAATTGCTTTGTTACTTTTGAAACCATTAAATTTACCCGCTAATTACGTCCTTAATCTCATAATTTATATAACTAAACCTAGTAATAATATTGGATACTAAGAGTCTTCCCAAACTGGTTTGGTTCTCCTCCAACCTTGAGCGATTAACTTTTTCCATTCATCTCTAGCTTTATCAACTTTAAGTTCTTCTCTGGTTGTCATAAGAGGTGGTTCTTTTCCTAAAACACCAAGAATTCTTCCAGAGTCAATAAACATGTATTCAAAAAATTTATCTTTATTATGATTATTCCTTGAAAACCTCATAACCCTTGAACGATTCGAATTTATAAGCCAAAAATTTTCTGTCAATCTTTCTTATTTTATGCTTTCTCAATTGGAGCCATTGTTAATCCTTTAATGAATAGTTGCTCATGATATAACTCTGCCTGTTCAAGATTACCTCTCCAAACCTCGGCCGATCCTGTCGTGTCAACTTTGATTGTTAGATCCCATGCTCTTTTTTCACTCATGTTTGGGATTATTGTTAGAAGACAATTTGCGACATGCTGAAAAGAATTAAAATTGTCATCAAGAACTATAACCCTTGCTTCTGGATATTTTGTTTTTGATTTCTTTGGATTTAAAACTGTGCCGTGTGAATTAAACATTATTGTCTTTAATAGTTTAATTTAATTAAAATTTCACATATGCTCTTCAATTGAAAAGTATTGAAAATGTCTCGAGCGTGACTTGAACACGCGACCTGCGGGCTATGAATCCGCCGCTCTAACCAGCTGAGCTACCGAGACATGAAAATATTGTAAGGCATTGGTTGTCCTTAATTACCATTTTGATGATTTATTTGTTTGTGTGCCTCATAAATAGCAATTCCGCATGCAACAGAAAGGTTTAGACTTCTAACACCTTTTTGATCATTGTTTCCAGTCTGAATATTTGGCATATATATTGAAATTAAAAAGTCGCTTTTATCAATAATGGAATCTGGTAGTCCTGAATCTTCTCTCCCAAATACTAAAATGTCATCTTGCTTAAATTTGAAATCCTTCAAATATAATCCATTTTTTTTACTAAAAGAAATTATTCTTTTTGTTGATTTTGACGCTAAAAATTTTTCAAAATTTTCATACTGATTAACAGTAACTAGAGGCCAATAGTCTAATCCTGCTCTTTTTAAATATTTATCTTCTAGTTTAAAACCCAAGGGCTCTATAAGATTTAAAGGTATATTAAACGCGGCACATGATCTGGCAATATTACCAGTATTTTGCGGGATTCTAGGTTCAAAAAGAGCTACTTCCAATTTTAGGTAGGTATTTCAATACTTATTTCATCTATTTTGATTGCTCTGCCGTTTATAGCCAGCCAATTGTCTTTTGATATTTTGGTAATTCTCTTTTGAAGTTCACCGATTCTCTCAATATAAGTATTACCAATTTTATATTCAGAGACCAAACTCCAACCTACTTGTTCTCCAACAATAATCGTTATGCTTTTTCTGTTCATTAAGAGACTTATAAGTGACTTCAATTTTATTGTCCATTCATTTTGTTCCTTTCCAATACTTTTCATAACGAATCCGCCAATCGAATCTATTAATAATGGACCTTCTTCTTTCCTTAATGTATTTAATAGATCTGTCGTTTCTATTAATTTCCAATCCTTTGACCTTCTTTTTCGATGTAAATTAATTTTATCTTGCCATTCTTTATCATCCAAATTGTTTTCAGATAGGGCAACATATGATAATTTTTTTACCTCCTTTGCGAGATGCTCTGCAAATTCGCTTTTCCCACTCTTTGTCCCCCCTGTAATAAAAACTATATGTGATGAATATTCACTATTACTTAAATCCTTGGCATACATAAATTCTCTATTATTTAGAGAAATACCACCATGTTGCTAAAGGAATAATTGTGGCAGCAATCAACAAACCTATAACTATATATGTAGCAGTTGAACTCTCAGTATCTTTTGATCTCATAGTGTTAAAATTTGGATCCACTACAGGGTTGTCAATAGATGATGGCTGACTTTTTTCGTAATTTATAACAGTCTTCTGTTGAGTTATACCAAAATATTTATTTATGATACTAATTTCATATGCGTATGTAGCCGAGGGGATGATAATAAAAATTAAGCCAGTAAAGATAAAAGAAAATATATATTTATTGATGATTAGTTTCATTTTATGAGGTTTTGATTAATTATATATTAAAAACCATATGTTTGAGTAATTTTAAATGTACTAAACAATATAATATTTGCATAATTTAATTAGAAATAACATATTTAAAATATGGGATTCAATGGGAAATCTTTAATATTAGTCGGTGCAATACTTTTTATTTTCCAGATAGCAAATTTTATTTCAATAGAAACAATCACTCCTGAGCTTGAAAGAGCACAAGTGCTAGCTGCAATAGCTTCATTAATTATTATTTTGATAGGTTTTTTATTTAGACAATTTGAACCTTTAGCTGGTGAGAAAGCTGCTTTAAAAGGAGAAAATAAGTTTCTCTTCGATAAAAATATTCCTGATGATGTTATTGATGAACTTGCATGGGGTTCTGAAACGATATTAACTTCTACTGCAGCCGCAGCAATATTAATCCATAATGATGGCGTAAATATATTAAGAAGAGGAATTACGTCAAGTAATGAGTTTAAACCTGGAGCAACTTGTCTGAGATCAATAAAAGATATGAAACTAATATCACTAGCAAACACAAAATTTTATCCAGGAAGAGATGAATTTTTTAATTTTTGTGTGGATATTCCATCTATTTTAATTGTACCTATAAATAGCAAAGCTTTTATTTTGATAGGAGGCTGGAGTTCTAAATGTTTTACAAAGTCTGATGAAAAATGGATAAATAATTGGTCAAAGAAAATTAATAATATTTTTTTAAAATATAATATTTAAAAATAAATAATTGATTTAACTCTTTTATCTATTGCTTTAAAACTTACGGATTCAGTCTCTAAATCATAGTAGGCATTTTCTGAATTTGTTTCATATCTATTCTTGTTATTCCTATTATTTTTAATTATATATTCGACTGGACTAAAAAATTCAATTATATTGTTTGAACCCATTATAGCTTTTGATGAATTTAAGATAATATTTAGATTTTCAAATCTTATATTTCCTTCCAACAAATAATTAGTCTCTTCTGTATTCCAAATAAAATTATCTGCATATAAAACATCTTCATCTTCATCAAATATTTTTAATTTAACATCCCCTTTCATTTTAAGGAGCTTATTATTGTTTGATAATGTAGATTCTTTTGATCTAATATTATATTTAGCTTCTTCGCCCTTAAATATTTTTATTATAGGATTTTTTGATTCAAATTTTAATTTTATATTGTTATAACTTGATTCTGGACTCATAATAGAATATAGTTTATCTCCTTTTTGAGAGAAAATGTTCATATCTAGATTTGCTATTTTTTGTGTTACTTTATTTTCTTCAATTACATTTGGGGAACAACCAAACATAAAAAATAGAAAGAAAATTATTAATTTATAAATGTTGGTCATACTCCAGTTTATTTATGATTGGAGTGGGTTTGGGAAGACTTGAGTTACTAACAAGTAATCCCCAACTTAATTGTTTTTTCCAACCAATTTCTTCCCTGTATATAGACCCAAGTTGTTCATTAATTTTTGTTGATAATTCGGGCAATAAAGGTAGTAATAATAATCCTATTATTCGAATACTTTCTAATACGTTATAAATAATTTCTTTAACTTGAGGTAAATTATCTTTCTCTTTTATTAACATCCATGGCTGATTATCATTCAAATACAAATTTGTATTAATTGCTAGGCTAAGCACTTCATTAGCTGCAAGATCTAATTTGTAGATATCAAAGTTATGAATATAGTTTTCAACTGCAATTTTGGCATAATTCTCTAATTTATTTTCACTTAAAAATTTTTCATTATTTGGAACCTTATTATCAAACCATTTTCTAGACATTGATGATGTTCTATTTAGTAAATTACCAATTGTATTAGCTAAATCATTATTGATAATGTCAACAAATCTTTTATCTTGAAAATCTCCATCATTCCCCAATGATATGTCTTTAATAAGGTACCATCTTACAGGATCATTTCCATATTTTGAAAGCAATAAATCAGGGTCGAGTACATTTCCCAAACTCTTACCCATTTTTTGCCCCTCTCTAGTAAGAAACCCATGTCCAAAAACTTTTTTTGGAACTTTCATATCAGCAGAAATGAGCATTGCAGGCCAATATACAGCATGAAACCTCAGTATATCTTTACCAATTAAATGAACATCAGCTGGCCATCCTCCATTGATTGATTTTTTCAATGAAGAATCCGTCGCATCAGAACTAATGGCACTTACATATCCAAGTAACGCATCAAACCATACATAAAAAGTATGTTTATCGTAACCAGGCACAGGAATTCCCCAAGAGACATTTGTTCTTGAAATTGAAAAATCCTTTAAACCTCTAGAAACAAAATTTATAATTTCATTCCTTCTTTCTATTGGCTCTATAAATGAAGGTTCGTTGATTATGTTCTCAATTTCTTGTTGATACTTCGAAAGCCTAAAAAAGAGATTCTCTTCATTTTTCCATTCAAGATTTTTTTGATGTATGGGGCATTTGTATGTTGATGAATTTTCTGGATTATCTTTAAATTCTTCACAACCGACACAATACCACCCTTTTTGAACACCCATATAGATATCATCTGATGCTTTTACTTTTTCATAAAATTCATTAACAACAAATTCATGATTTTTTGAGCTTGTCCTTATAAATTTATCAAAGGATATATTCCAATTTTTCCAATTATTATTAAAGACTTCTGAAATTTCATCACAATGTAATTTTGGTTCAATACCCTTTTCATTAGCTGTTCTTTGTATTTTTAATCCATGTTCATCAACACCAGTAATGAAAATAACATCTTCACCTGCAAGCCTTTTATACCTAGCTATTGAGTCACAAATTATTGTTGTATATACACTTCCTAAATGAGGTTTATCATTAACATAATATAAAGGGGTAGTAATGACAAAAGTCATAAAGCTTTTTTACTAATACTAACAGATATTTTTCTAACTAATAACTACTTATTATATTAATTATTTTATTAATAAATAAACTCTAAAAGATTACTATCATTTATAATATATTTAACTTTATAAATTTTATTACTATATATTTCTATTGATACAAAAAGAGTAATAAGTATTTCTAGAGAATAATCTGGAAAATAAACTAAAGCAATATTTTTTTTATGATTAATCCACTTGACAAAAATTATTTTATAAGAAGGTTTATTTTCATTCTTAAAAAATAATGTTAAAAACTTAAATTTATCATTTCTAAAAATATTATTATTCTCTGATTGTTTGATCTTTGAATAATCAATAATCTTAGAGACTGAATCTTTACTTAGAAGTTCGTAATTATTAATTTTGTTATATACTTGCCTTTGTATAATCAAATCTAGATATCTTCTTAATGGTGAAGTGCATTGTACATACATTTTGAGGCCTAATGATTCATGGATTCCTGGCTTAGTAGTTATATAACTTCTTCCCATATATTGTTTTAAAATTATATATTTAATATCACTATCATTATATCTATTAAGTATTTCAGATGGATTACAATTTAATTTCTGAATCCTAAATGCAGCTGCTAAATTATATTTATCCATAAATAAACTTGTTACATAACCCATCAATATCATTGATTCTGCAACTATTATTTGTGAAATAGTTTTCTCTAATTTATTAAGGACAATCTTATCCTTATATAATTTAACTTTACTGTTAGGACTTTCAAAAATAATTGCTCCTTGTCTCTTTCTAAATGTAATGCTTATTTCTAATAAATTTTTAATTTCAATTAATTCTATTTCTTCTTTAGGCTCTAATTCTAATATTTCATTTGCATCTTCATATGTTAATTGATATTTTGGTTTTATTATTGCTTCAGTTATTTCATAATTATTTATTGATCCATTGTCATTGAATTCTATTGCTGCACTAATAGTTTCTGAAACTTTATTTTGAGCTAGATTTGCCTTTTCAAGAATATCTTTAGGTAGCATTGGGACATATTTATCAGTTAAATATAAACTGCTATTTCTCTTTCTTGCATTTAAATCAATATTAGAGTCATGCAAAAAGAGTTTGCATGGATTACTAATATGTATCCATAAAATCTTTTTATTTCCTTCTTTTATTTCTAATGAAACAGCGTCGTCAACCTCATGTGGATCATCAGAGTCAATAATATATGTTTTTAAATTAGTTAAATCTTTCAAATATTTGAGGTATTAATTATAGTGCCAACTATATTCAATATGAAATTATCCTTCAGGATTTACGAAGGGTAAAAGAGCTACAATTCTGGCTCTCTTTACAGCTAATGTAAGATCTCTTTGTTGCTTAGAGGTTAAACCTGTCATCCTTCTTGGTAGAATTTTGCCCCTCTCAGTTATGAATTTTTTTAGTAATTCTACATCCTTATAGTCAATAGGATCTCCAGGTTTGATAGGTGATAATTGTTTCTTAAAAATTGAATTAGGCATGATTTAACTTGATTTGATTACTTAATTTCTTTGTGAATTGTCATTCTATTTAAATGAGGATTAAATTTTTTTAGTTCTAATCTTTCAGTTGTATTTCTACGATTCTTTTCAGTAGTATATCTTGAGACACCATTAGATCTTTTAGGGTCTGTGCTTGTCCTAGCTTCAGTACATTCTAGGGTCACTACAACTCTTGTCCCTTTTTTGGCCATTTTAATTAGTGCTTTATTGTATAATTTTCTATTGTACATCTTCAACAAACATTTTTGAAGATATCCTCTTTTCTTTTATCATCATTGATTAAAATTATATATGAAAGTTTCTCAAAATTGGCTGAATAATTTAGTAGAAATTAATTCTACTCCTGAAGATCTCTCTGAGAAATTGTCTATTGGTGGATTTGAGGTTGAATCATTAGAAGATTGTTCAAAAAATGTAAATGGAGTTGTTTTAGGTAAGGTATTATCTGTTTTAAAACACGAAGGATCTGATAAACTTTCAATCTGCCAAGTCGATATTGGTAATTCAAAGAATTTACAAATTATCTGTGGTGCGAGCAATATTAAACCAAATATTTATGTTTATGTTGCTGTTGTCGGCGCGAAATTAAATGCTGTTGATTTAACTATTAAAAGAAGTGAAATTAGAGGTGTCATGAGTGAAGGAATGATATGTTCACTGCAGGAACTTGGTTTAGAGGACTTTAGCGAAGGGATAGAAATCATTGATGAAGATTTAGCCTTAAAACATGAATTGGGCAGTCCAGGGTCTGACTTGCTTCAATTAAATGATTTTATATATGATTTAGCCATTACAGCTAATAGACCTGACGGAATGTCTGTTATAGGTATAGCCCGTGAAATTTCTGCCCTATTAGAATCCACCTTAAATTTTCCAGAATTAAACCATAAATATAATATTCATTTACTCAAGGGAATTAAACTTTGTCCTGAGGCTATAGATTCTAATTGCATTTATACAATAAGCTGCATTGATGGAGTAAATGGTGAGAAATTATCCCCAATTTGGCTTAAAGACCGTATAGAAAAATCAGGTATAAAATCTATTAATCTTCTAGTTGATTTGACAAATTATATTCTTTTAGAACAAGGTCAACCTTTACATGCGTTTGATAAACATAAACTGTCAAACTTAATTGGTAAGGAAGTTTCTCCAGAAGATTTCTCTGTAAGAAAAGGCAAGGATAATGAAAGCCTTATTTGCTTAGATGGTAAAGAATATGACTTAAATGACAAAATAACAGTTATTACTTGTTGTGATAAACCGGTAGCTATTGCAGGGGTGATAGGCGGTTTAGAAACTTCTGTAACCAATACTACCTCTTCCATTTACCTCGAAGGCGCTGTTTTTAATCCAGTTACCATAAGAAAATCTTCAAAGGCGGTTGGTATAAGAACTGAATCTAGCAGCAGGTATGAAAAAGGGATTTCCTCAAAAAATACAATAAGTGCAGTAACAAGGGCAATTAATCTATTAGAAGAATATTTTTCTATTAATTCACCAATCATCAATACTTCTAATTTAATAAGTAATGAGGATATATTTATTAAATTGCGGAGAAATCGAATACATAAAATTCTTGGTCCATTAATAATTAACGATCAAATTGAAAAAAAAAAATTTATCTGATAATGAAATAGTTGATAAATTAAAACTCATAGGTTGCACTTTAAAGAATAAAGAATATGGCTGGGATGTAGCAGTAATTCCTAATAGATCACATGATTTAATAAGAGAAATAGATTTAATTGAAGAAATAGCGAGATTAATAGGGTATGACAGATTCGACTTAAAACTTCCTAATCCAATTAAGCCTGGAAAATTATCATCAGAACAGTTGGCATTGAGAAAAGTAAAAAATGGTTTTATAGAAAACGGTTTTAACGAGGTACTAAGCTACTCTCTTGTTCCTGAAGATAATGAAAAACTTATAAAGATTTCTAATCCTTTATTATTAGAAACAAGTTGTCTTAGAGATAATATCTGGAAAGAACATCTGGAGATAGTTAACCGTAATATAAAAGCTGGACAAGCAAGTTGTTATATATTTGAAATTGGAAATATTTTTTATAAAAAAACTGAATTCATTCAAGAAGAAGTTCTGAATGGTGCGATTTATGGTAATAATAAATTTGGAAAATGGATAAATTCTGGTAAGGATAACGATCTTAATTATTACCAGGCCAGAGGAAAGTTAAAGGAGGCTTTATTATCTTTGAACATAAAAATTGAGGATAAACCTACTGATTCAATTGATTTTCTTCATCCAGGAAGAACAGCGAAATTAGTTATTGAAGGGAAAGATGCAGGTTATTTTGGCGAAATACATCCCAAACTAATATTAGAAAAGAAGTCATTAAAAAAAGTTTATTTATTTAACATAAATGTATCTAGCCTCTTGGGAGCTAGTACAAGAAAAAATAAATGGATTCCAATATATAAGCAATACCCAATTGTTCCGAAAATGGAAAGGGATATAAATTTTGTTTTTAGTAAAAAATTTTTAATTAGCGAAATAACATCACAGATAAGAAAAACAGGAAAAAATCTCTTAGAGGATGTAAATTTACTCGATGTTTTTGAAGATACTAAATTTGGAGATGATCATATAAGTTATACATTTAGATTATCTTATAGAGATAAAGATAAAACATTACTGGATTCGGACATTACATCAATTCATTCAAATATCATTTCTAATGTTGAAAAATGTTTTAACACTAAATTAAGGAATTAATTGTATTGCTAATCTCATATAAGACTATAAATTAGTCTATATATAATTCTTATTTAAGATAATTAATAATCATACAAAAGTAATTAATGTAGTATGATAAACACTATGATAAATCTGCTATCTCTACTTCTATCTTCAGTGTTGTGGGTACAAGTCCCTCAGTGGTCAGATGATTGGTCAAAATGTGCTGTTGACATACCAGATGCATCATGTCACTGGTATATAACTGCACCAGATAATACGTTCGGCGAAGGATTTGATTGGGCTAGTGCCCCTTGGTTTGATGCTAACGGATTAAGTGATATCCCTAGTATTGATAAACAAACTGCCATTGAAAAGCTTCAAGCTAAGTAGTACTGTCTTTAAGGCAGTACAGGTAGAGTAAAAACCTCCTCATACCAATACTTCTTACCCTTTATTAATTTATTGGACAATGAAAGGACATTATTTATTGATTTATTATTTCATTTTTATTTTTTCCAGGCATTAAGTAGAGATATAATACTTAATTTAAAAAGATAAATTACTATATCTTACTTTTCTATGATGAGACTATATAGTAGACTTATAGTAAGTCTTATGTGAGAAATTATATACAATAACCTAATTTACTTTTAAAAGTATTTTTTTAATGGATGCTTACCTTACATAGAATAAATTAGAGTAATAGATGATTTATGAATATCGGCTATTTTCACTTCACATTTATCTTATTTGAGACTATTAAATAGACTAATATTAAGTCTTATTTGAGAATAAGTATACTAGTTTCTATATAGATTTTTTAGCAATTGATACGCTTCATTTAATTTTCTCATTTGATCTGTTGATCCACCAGCATCTGGATGCGTCTCTAAAGCTATTGATTTATAGGCCTCCCTAATTTTACGCAACGTATGAGCTGAACCTGCGGAAGTTGATAAATTCAATAATTTAAGTGCACCATGTACTGTCATTGTTGAGTCCAATGTTTCAAATGAATTTGATCTGTTATTTCGCTTAAATCTACTTACAAACCTTCTCATAAGTGTTGGTATCCTATTAATTAGATCTGATGTGGCAAAAGGGTCTTCTAAAACGCCAATCATTAATAACACAATTTCAAGGGTTGGGTTTTTCTTTATCCAAAATGGGCATAATTCAGACATTAATTTATTAGCAGCACTCCACGTAAATGGTAGATTTTCAGTTCCATCAAGATTTGGCCATATATCTCTTCCAAACCAATCCATTGAAGCCTCTACTACATGGTCATTAGGAACTGATCCATATAAGGTTTTCCAATGACTAATTAACTCAATTCGACATTTTATTAATTCAGTTTCTTTAATTGTATTAATTTGAATATCATTAATATTCTCTTTTAATTTTTCACTATTAATACTTCTTCTTAAATTCTTTACTTTTTTTTCAACAAAATTGGGAAGGCATATGTTTGAGTTGGCTTTTTCTTTATACTGGTTGTTATTTGAAACTCTTTCATTCAATGATATTCCATTAACTTCTTTTTTTACGTCTGATTTAATTAATACCAATGCAGTATCTTCATCAATATTTAATTTTTCATTATTCTTCTTCTCGTTAAAGTCTATTTCTTGCTGTTGATTCTTAGGTAGTAAATCATCTTCTTGAAGAAGTTCTTTAAGTATCTTTTCTATTACAGGTCCTCTTGCCCTAAATCCCCACTCTTTTCGTAATTGATCAAACCTGGAAATTAGTTCTTCAGGTAAATCAATTGAAATTCTTTTTGTATTTGAATTATCAGGAATATTCAATAATATTTTCTAAAGTAGTAAGGAATTTATTTAATTTTATTCAAAAAAAATTGAAAGTCCATACGGAATATTGTTTTTAAATTAAAACCAATTTATTTTCATGTCACAAGTCAATTAAGTATCTTTTTATAATAAAAATAAAAATGTTTAATTGTTATTTCAAGTCATCTAAAGAAAAAAAGAGTTTTTATCAACATAAGAAATTAGAAATGCTCAATTATATTAAGGATTCACTTGAACGTAAAATAGCATCTGTAACAGCATCTATAGAAGTTCTAGAAAGCCAAATTAACAGGGATAAAGAAGTTTAAGTAAATAACTAGTATTTAAACAAAATTTTCTAGGAGTTTTTCAGGGCCAAATTTCTTTAAATAATTAATATTTGATTTTTCAGTTACTAATAGATATCCTGCAAAACCTAAACCGTTAATACTGAAACCATGAATATGATCATTTTTTCTTTTTATAATAGCTATCCATTTATTAGTTATTAAAATATTGTATGGGTATATTGGTTTCTTATCACTAATAGGATCTCCAAGCCCTAATTTCTTGCATAAGTCTAAATAAAATTCAAAAAGAGATGATGAATTTTCTAAAAAATTAAATTTGGATACAATAATATTATTTTTAAGTTTACTATTTAGATCTTGATATGAGTTTATTTCTAAAAACCACTTTTCTCTAGGGCATGATATCTCACCTCTAGATCTACGCAGAAGTTGAAAATGCCTGTGAGGTTGACTAGCACCGGCAATTGAAGAACTATTGAAAAACCATAATCCACTAGTATCTTTATTAACTTGTTGGATCGCTCTCCAATCATTAATATCTAACCATCCATTTTGAGGTTTCCATTCATTTGTAATCAGTAAAATATGACCTTTTTGAACAGGGTACTTATTTAATATTAGTTGATGATTATCACCAATCTTATCAATTTCTAGTATCTTTTCCCAAGGACAAAATGGATTCTGCTTAGGACCATAAATTTTTTTTTTATTAAATTTTGAAGTATCGAGTTTCCTAATTATGAAGTCGTCTTTTTCGTATAGATCTTTTGTAATAATATCAGTTTTTAGAGGATATAGTGATTTATCATCAATCGATAAACGAGTTTGCTCTAGTGCTTTTTTCCAATATATTTCTAAACTCATATAAAAAATTTATCATAATCATATTAAAAAATTATAATAAATTTTTAATTACTTTTTATTAAATTGATATTCTTTCAATTTTTCCAGAGGTACTGATTCTAAGACTACAATATTCGTTGATTCTAATATGACTTTTGGTGCAAGACCGTCTAATAATGCTTGCTTCCACCTATCAAGACAAATACACCAATGATCACCATCCTTTAGTCCTGGGAATGAATAAATAGGCATGGGAGTCAATAAATCATTACCTTGTGATTTACTATATTTCAGGAAATTATCATCCATTACACAACATATGGAATGATTTCCTCCATCATTTTTGTCATAGTTGCAAAATCCATCTCTGAACCACCCTGTCATAGGTTCGCAACTACAAACCTCAATTTTTTCTCCTAGGACATTCAACTGATCTTGATTATTTTTGTTCATAGATTTTTTAAATAATAATAAAACACCAACATTTCTTTAAAAAAGGTTGACGAGTATGGGGGGTAAAGAGGTAATAATTCTAATAAGATTTTTTTCATTATGGATTGGGACTTTACTGAAAACATAGCATTTAAAGCTCTTTATGAAGCTTTTAAAGATAGTGATGAAACTTCTGCATTAGAATTTTTATATAGTGATGGTGCTTCATATTATCTTGAGTTAACACAAGACGCGGCAGGAGAGGGACTTGATCTTGGCGATAATGAAACGATGGAAGAACTACAGGAACAAGTAATTGAATATTTAGAAAACAACTAAATATTTAGCTTAAGCGCTGAAATATTTTGCTTTTGAGTGCAGTGAAATAATAGCCGTAGTACTTTGTTCTGGATGAAGTTGTTCAGATTCATCCATAGTCAAGTTTATTCTTTTTGCATCCAACAATGATAGCTGTATGTTTGAATCAGATACTTTTGGACATGCAGGATAACCAAAAGAATATCTAGCTCCTCTATATTTTTGAGCTAGTATTTCTCTATTTTTGTCTGGTTCTTCAGTCCTAAAACCACATTCAATACGAATTAATGCGTGGACATACTCAGCTAAAGCTTCTGCTAATTGCACTGTAAGTCCATGGAATAATAAATAATCGCTATATTTATCTTCTTTAAATAATTTTTGAGAATATTCACTAGCAATATGGCCCATCGTTACTGCCTGCATAGGAAATATATCTATCGGTTTATCATTTTTCAAATCACAATAAAAATCAGCTATGCATAAATTATTCCCTGATTTTTGTCTTGGGAAATTAAATTGGGAAATTTTATTTAATGATTTATCATCAAATATGAAAATACTATTATCTTTTCTTCCGCATCTGAAATATCCATAAACTGCTTTGGGTGAAATAAGTTTTTTTTCTATAATTGTCTCTAACCATCTATCTAATAATGGTTTAGCGTATGAATCCAAATAGTAATTGTATTCATCTACGCTTTGGTCTTTTCCTTTTTTTATTTGCCATTGTCCACTAAATAGAGCTTTTTTATCTAGATAAAAAATTAACTTATTTAAATCTATATCAACGACGTTCAAGACTTTCGTTCCCAAGAAAGGGACTTGAATTGGTTCTTCTTCATTTATAAATTTAGATCTTATAAAGTTTTCTTTTAAATTTAATTTAGAAGTCTCGATATGTATGGATATTGATTTTTTAACAGTTTGAGAATTGGATTTTGATGAGGCTAAATTAATATTTATACCCTCATTGTTAATGAATCCCTTTGTATTTGACCAATTACCCTTTTTTTTATTATCCATATATTCATTCATAAATTTAAGATCAGTGAAAGCATCTTTTCCATACAAAATTTTCCCTTTATATATTTTGCTGCAGTCCTCATTTACAAATTTTGGGGTTAAGGCTGCGCCTCCTAATATTACTGGTACACTAATATTTTCTCTGTTAAAAGCCTCTAAGTTATCTTTCATAAATGCAGTTGATTTAACAAGTAATCCGCTCATAGCGATACAATCTGCATTGTGCTTTTTTTGTGCATCTATAATTGCTGAAACATCTTGCTTTATTCCAAGATTTATTACGTCATAACCATTATTTGTAAGTATTATGTCAACCAAATTTTTTCCAATATCATGAACATCGCCTTTAACAGTTGCAATTAAGAGTTTTCCATTTGATATGTTTTCATCTACAGTTTCCATATATGGTTCTAAAATTGAAACAGCAAATTTCATTGTTTCAGCGGATTGAAGTACAAATGGCAATTGCATTTGACCTGAGCCAAATAAATCTCCTACAACTTTCATCCCATCTAGTAAAAAGGTATTAATTATTTCAAGAGGTTTATATTTTTTTAACGCTTTATTTAATTGATCCTCTAAACCTATTTTTTCTCCATCAATAATATGATTTTTTAGACTTTCTTCAAGAGTTAGGTTTTTATTTTCTGAAGATGCTTTTTTGAAATCTTGAATAGATAAATCTTGAAAAGCCTTTGTTAATTCTACTAATGGATCATAAATACAAATATCATCTTCAAATTCTCTTTTGTCATATATCAAATCTAAGCAAAGCTTTTTAGTTTCTTTAGAAATTTTTGTTAATGGCAAAATTTTATTTGGTGCGATGATAGCAGAATCCAATCCTGCTTTAATGCATTCATCTAAAAATATGGAATTTAAATTAATTCTTGATAATGGTGAAAGACCAAAACTAATGTTTGATATCCCCAGTATTATGTGAATATGTGGGAAATTTTCACGAATTTTTGATATAGCAGTAATTGTTTCTTTAGCGTTTAATCTATCTTCTTCTATCCCAGTAGATATCGGCAATGCCAATGGATCAAAAAATAGCTCATAATCTGATAAACCACATTCTCTGGTTCTATTAATCGCTCGTTTTACAATCTTATATTTTTTATCTGCATTCCTTGCCATTCCATCTTCATCAATAGTTCCGATAACAAGACCTGAACCATACCCTAAAGCTAAATTTAGAACTTGATCAAACCTTTCATTGCCATCTTCGTAATTGGTTGAATTTATAATACACTTACCACCAGCTGACTTTAATCCACTTTCCATTTTGTCAGCATCTGTTGAGTCAATCATTAATGGCAAATTTATATTGGTAACTAGTCTTGAAGTTATTTCTTTCATATCTTTCACTCCGTCTCTCCCCACATAATCAACATTCACATCAAGAACGTGTGCATTTTCTTTTTGTTGTTGCTTGGCAATTGAAACTAGTCCATCCCAATCGTCTTTATTTAATAACTCTCTTACCTTTTTAGATCCACTCGCATTTAATCGTTCTCCTACGATCAAGATAGAATTGTCTTGTTTATAAGGTACAGAATTATATATTGATGATGCAGAAGGAATAAAACCACTTAAATTGTTATTAATTTTTCTAGACCTTTCGTTATTAATAATTTCATCGATTAAAGAAGAAAGATATTTAATATGTTCAGGTGTTGTCCCACAACATCCACCTATTAATTGAACATTAAAGTCATATATAAAATTCATTAACTGCATCTTTAATTCTATTGGCTTTAATCTATAGTGAGCTACACCACCAATATTTTCAGGAAGACCTGCATTGGGAATACAGCTTATTGCGAAGGGAGAATTTTCAGACAAATATTTAATATGATCCTTCATTTGCTCAGGACCAGTTGCACAATTAAGTCCAAGGATATCTATATTAAATGGCTCTAATATAGTTAATGCAGAAGCAATATCAGATCCAACAAGCATAGTACCTGTTGTTTCCATTGTTATAGATACCATTAAAGGTATATCAATTTTTTTACTTTCTAGAATTTCTTTTGATGCTAATAAGGCAGATTTAATTTGTAAGACATCCTGACAAGTTTCAATCAAAAGAAGATCAACTCCTCCATCTATTAGACCATAAATTTGTTCTTTATATGATTGCTTTAATTCATCAAAATCTATATGTCCTAAGGTGGGTAATTTAGTTGTTGGCCCAATTGAACCTGCTACAAACCTTGGTTTATCATCTGATGAATATTTGGCAGCAGCTTTTTTTGCTATAAATGCTGCATTTTTATTTATTTCATAAGCCTTATCTGCAATATCATATTCATCAAGAACTATTGATGAGGCACCAAAAGTATTAGTTTCTATAACATGACAACCTGCTTCTAAAAATGAATTATGAACCTTCTCAACTACCTCTGGCGATGATAAAACAAGGTTTTCATTACATCCCTCTAATTCTTTTCCTCCAAAGTCATCTGCAGTAAGATTTAAGTTCTGAAAAGATGTTCCAGTACCTCCGTCAAAAATAATTAATGGTTTTTCATCTCTATTTAAATAGGTTCTGAAAGATTCCATTTTTAGGTAAAAAATAATTTATCTTAGTGAAATTCTTGTTACCCAATTATCATAGTCTTGAGAACGACCTTCTGTTATTTCTATAAGCTTACTTTTTAATTTATTCATTATTGGTCTTTCAACATTTAATTCAGTTGATTCAATTTTTTTAACTGGTGTAATTTTTGCTGCTGTACCAGTTAGAAAAACTTCATCTGCTATTAACAATTCTGTTTTATCAACAGGCCTCTCAATTACATTTATTCCAAATAATTTTGCTAATTCAATTACACTAGCTCTAGTAATACCCTCAAGGATATCTTGATCAACACCAGGAGTGATTAAGTCTCCATTCCTTACAATAAATAAATTCATACCACTAGCTTCGCTTACCTTACCACTTGAATTT
This sequence comes from Prochlorococcus sp. HOT208_60m_813B04, assembly GCA_002025975.1. Classification (GTDB taxonomy): domain Bacteria; phylum Cyanobacteriota; class Cyanobacteriia; order PCC-6307; family Cyanobiaceae; genus Prochlorococcus_A. The sequence goes on along the minus strand of MWOU01000108.1, from coordinate 48,922 downwards.
AATAGCAGGGCTTCATCAAAACCCGATAAACTAGCTTCTGTTTTGGCTAATGAACTAGTAATATATGCTCCACTTATTTTTCCTCTTAAGGGGAGAGATCTATCTTCTTGCCTTGTCCAACTACTCATTCTACAAGAAACACCATCTGGGGATAGATAATCTCCTAGTTCAATACAATAAATAAAGAAATTTGTTTCAATATTGTGTAACCTTGGCGCTATACCTAAATCGCTTGTATATACAAATGGTCTTATATAAATAGGTTTTTCTGGCTTGTTTCTTTTTATAACTTCTTCTAAGGCTTTAAAAATATATTCTTCAGAAATTTCAGTTAAGAGTAATTTTGCACTTTGAGATAATCTTTTTATATGTTTATCAGTTCTAAACAAAAGGAATTCTTCTTTGTTTGTTGGGTTAGGTATCGCTCGCATTCCTCCAAAAGCAGCAGTGCCGTAATGTAGTGCATGAGTAGCTATTGATATTTTTGCTTCTTTAAATGGAATACATTTACCTTCGAACCAGGCGTATGGAAGAAATTCATGCATATTTAATTTATTTAATTAAGGTAAACTTGTTTTATCCTACTTACGTATTCTAAACCTTATTTATATATAAAAATGCACAGGATATTAAATATAGCAGGAAATGAAAAGAATAATGATGATTTAATTGAGCAACCAGCTGCAGATTTTATTTTTATAACAAGTGTCAAGGCTGATTTAAATCTTATATCAAACTTATTGTTAGAAAAAGAATTTGCTTCATTAAAAAATAATATAAGAGCTTTAGAAATTTCTAATTTAAATTCCTCTGCTCAAATAGATAATTATTTATTAAAAACAATAAATTATGCAAAAGTGGTCGTACTTAGAATATTTGGAGATAAAGGTACATGGAACTATGGAATTGAACAACTTTTAAATTGGCAAGCAGTTAATAAAAAAAGGAAGTTAGTAATCCTATCAGGTACCATTGACCAGGAAATTTCCTTATGTGAAATAAGTAGTATAGATAAAAATATTGCATTAAATATTTCTAGATTACTAAGATCTGGAGGACTTGATAATTATAGAAAGTTTCTTAATTGTTTAAATTATTTAGTTGTAGATGAAAAATTAATTCCTGATGATTTTTTGAATATTACTTTTTATGCAGATCCCTATTTACATGATTGGAAAAATGAAAGTGGCGAAAAGATAGGAATAATATCCTATAAATCACTTTTTTTGGCTAATGAAATTGAAGTAAATGAAAAACTTAACTTGCAATTAAGAAAATGCGGATTATCTCCTAAAACATTTTTTATTTCAACACTAAAAGATCATATTATTCAGAAGAAATTAATAGAAATTTTTAAAAAAGAAGATATTAAACTAATAATTACCACAACTTCATTTTCTTCATCTCAAATCAAAAATAATGAATTAATTGAAAATTCAACAAATATTTTTACTTCTCTTAAAATTCCAATTTTACAGCTTCTTTCTTCTAATAGATCAAGAAAAAAGTGGTTAAATTCATCTATTGGAATGAATTCATCTGATTTATTAATGCAAATAATTATTCCTGAATTTGATGGAAGAATTACTACCTGTCCTTCAGCATTTAAAGAAATAATTTCTAACAAAAATACACTTTATAGTGAAATAACTAGTTACAAAGCTGATCAAGTAGGTATTCGATGGATTTCAAAATTTGCAACAAATTATGTGAAACTTCAGAAACTTAATAATTTTGATAAAAGAATTTGTTTAGTAATAAGTAATTATCCAGTAAAGAACGGAAGAATCGGTAATGGCGTTGGTCTAAATACGCCATCTTCAATAATAAATATTTTTAATTGGTTAAAAGAAGAAGGTTATGACGTTGGGTCTTGTAATTATCCTCAAGATTCTTCGGAATTAATGTCAATGCTTATAAAAACTAGAACTAATGATATTGAATCTCAAAATAATAAACCATTAGATTACTTACCACTTAGTGAATATTTAAAATATTGGAATTATTTAGAAATTGATCCCAAAAATATTATTGTTAGTCGTTGGGGTAAACCATCTGATGCGATCGATCTTGATAATAAAGGTTTCTCAATAAATGGTATTAGATTTGGAAAAATAACATTATTGATTCAACCTCAACGAGGTTATGACTCTTTCACTGATAGAGATATTCATTCTCCCGATCTTCCACCTCCCCATAGATATTTAGCACAATATTTTTGGATTGAAAAAGTTTTTAATGCACATGCTATGTGCCATATTGGTAAACATGGGACTGTTGAATGGTTACCTGGTAAATCTATAGGTCTCAGCAATAAATGTTTTCCAAATATTATTTGTCCAGCAATACCAAACATATATCCCTTTATCGTAAATGATCCTGGAGAAGGATCCCAAGCTAAAAGAAGAACTGCTGCAACAATTATTGATCATTTAACGCCTCCTTTGGATAGGTCAGAATTATATGGAAAATATTCAATATTAGAAAATTATTTAGACGAATATTTTGAAGCAAAATTATTAAATTCTAATCGGATTGAAATAATAAAAAATTCCATTTTTGAATTAATAAAAAAAGATTTTAGCGAAATTACTTTAAAGAATAAAAATAAACAAATAGAAGAAATTGATTCCTTTCTTTGCAAAATTAAAGAATCTCAAATTAGGACAGGTTTGCATATTTTTGGCAATAGGCAGAATGACATTAATGAAATAAATTTATTCTTGTGTATTGCAAGAGTACCAAATACGAGCCGAATTGGTGTTACTCAATATATAGCAAAACATTTAAAACTTGATTTGAATCCTTGGACAAATCAATATGATCAAATATTAAGTGAAAAGGATAAAAAAATATTATTGACTTTTTCCAACAAAAACATTTTAAACATTAGAATGGCTATTGATTTTTTGGAACAACAAGCAAAGTATTTAATATATTTATTTTTTTACAAAAAGAATATCAATATAAAAAATCTAGAAAAATATAAAAATCAGAAAATAATAGACTATTTCTTTAATGATAAAAAACATAATAAGTATTTTTTATTTTTAAAAAAAGAGATTCTAATTCCAATCATTAATTCTTCATATAATGAGAAATTATCATTTATTAACTCATTAAAGGGACAATATGTAAAAAGTGGTCCATCTGGAGCTCCTACGAGAGGTAAAACTGAAACTTTACCCACTGGTAAAAATTTCTTTTCAGTTGATTCGAGAGGACTGCCAACTGAATCAGCATGGAGTGTTGGTTGTCAGTCTGCTTCACAAATACTTGATTTATACAAACAAGATAATGGAGAAGATTTAAAAAATATAGCAATATCTGTATGGGCAACATCCACAATGAGAAATGGTGGTGAAGATATTTGTCAAATACTATATTTATTAGGAGTACAGCCTATTTGGGATGGACCTTCAAGAAGAGTAGTTGATCTAGAAATCATTCCTTTATCTGTTCTCGAAAGACCAAGGGTTGATGTTACTTTAAGGATTTCGGGAATGTTTAGAGATGCATTTCCACAGTTAGTTAAATTAACTTCTAAAGCAATAAATCTTGTTTCTAATCTTAATGAGGATGATAAATTTAACCCTCTCGCTGGGGCATCAAGGTATGGTGATTCAATTAATCGTATATTTGGGTCAGCGCCAGGTTCATATGGAGCTGGTCTGCAAGAACTAATTTCAAATTCTAATTGGGAAAATATTGATGATTTTGGAGAATCTTTTCTTAATTGGAGTAAGTGGATTTATAGTGATAATCTTGAACCTATAGAGGATAAAAAATCATTAGAAAATGCTCTTAAAAATGTGCAGTTAGTAGTTCATAACCAAGATAATAAGGAACATGATATTTTAGATTCTGATGATTATTATCAGTTTCAGGGTGGATTATCTTCAGCAGTAAAAAAATTGAGCGGTAAATTTCCTGAAATGTATCATGGTGATTTATCAAAATTTGGATTATCCAAAATTTCAAAATTACAAGATGAAATTAATAAAGTTGTTATATCAAGAATACTTAACCCTAAATGGATAAATGGAATGAAGGGTAATGGTTATAAAGGAGCGTTTGAATTTTCAGCTACACTAGATTACTTATATGCTTTTGATGCTTCTACTGAAGTAGTCTCAGATTGGTGTTATGAGGAAGTTTATAAATCATGGTTATGTGATCTGGATCTTAGGAATTTCTTTCTAAAGAATAATCCATGGGCTTTAAGAGATATTGCACAAAGATTTCTTGAAATTGTCAATAGAAAAATGTGGAATAATTGTTCATCAGATGTTATTGAAAATTTAAAGAACATAATTATTAATACTGATTCAATAATTGAAAAAAACGAATTCTGAATTATCTACCTAATAGCGAAAGTCCATGACTATCTGTTCCGCATGTTTTTAGCATTGAATATTTATCTGCTAATTTATCTATTTCTGAACATACAAATAAACTAGGATTCCATACTTCATTAAGTTCATAATCGTACCAAACCTCTATTCCATCAATACCTTGTATTTTGGCCTCTGGAATTAATTTATAAAAGGGAATCCTGTATCTCGCTGGATGTGCAAGAAATGATAAACCACCAGCTAAATTTATTGCTTTTATAACTGATTTAATATTTAAATCATTACCTATTGGAGACTCTCCAAGGATGTAGGGATTTAGATATTTACTTTTTATATCTATTCCCAATCCAATTACATGAACTAAACATCCCAAAATCAAACAATTAATTTCTATTCCCGAAATTAATGTAAAAGAATCTTTAGGATAATTTTTGAGTATATTATTTTTTTTTATATATTCATGGGCTTTAATTGTATGATGATCGGTTATTGATAAAAATTTTAAGTTATTTTTATAAGCTTGTTCTAAAAGTTCATATGGTTCTAAACTTCCATCACTAAATTTTGTATGACAGTGAAAATTAATATTTTTAGGACAACTATTTTTGTTAATATTGGAAGTTAATTTTACTAAGTCTTCCCTATTCATTACTTAATGAATTCTCATTTTTCTTTCTAATCTTTGCATATAATTGTATTGAAGCCAACATGAAAATAATTAGTCCAACTACGCTCCATGTAGCAACACTAGTTGGAAAATTATTTTTAAAAATAACTAAAAGTACAATTATAAATAATAATAAAGTAGGCAATTCATTTAATAATCTAAGGGTTTTTGCTGAAATGCTTGAAGTACCATTATGTAATGAGTACATTATTTTATAACAATAAGAATGATAAATTACTAATCCCAAAACAAAAGAAATTTTGATTTGCAACCACTTCTCACTTAACCAACTTGGTTGCATAATAACCATGCAAATAGCCATACTTAAAGCTAATATCATTCCAGGTGTTGTGATTATATTCGCCAGCCTTTTTTCCATCAAGGTGTATTGTTTATTAAAGGCAATTTTTAATTCATTATCCATATTTTTAGATTCTTCATGATATATAAAAAGTCTTACTAAATAAAAAAGTCCCGCAAACCAAACGATTACACCAATAATGTGAAGTGATTTAAACCAGAGATATGCTTCAGCTGCCAAATTACTAGATTAATTTAAAAATATATATTTTTAATATAGTTATATTTAACAATATCAATAAATCTATTTTTTCAAAAATTAATTAATATTTATAACTCGTTAAAATATTCATATATATCATTTACTGAATTTTTTCCAAGTCCTTTAACTTTTGATAAATCCTCTTTACTAGCTATTCTTATCGCGTCTATTGATTTAAAATGCTCAAGCAATTCTCTTATTCTTGTTGGTCCTAATCCACTGATTTGGGACAATTGAGATCTATTCATTCTTTTAGATCTTTTGTTTCTATGAAAAGATAATGCAAATCTGTGTGCTTCATCTCTTACCCTTCTTAATAGAAGAACTCCTTTTTGATTTTCATCAGTATCAAGAGACTTAGTAAATCCTGGAATAAATATTTCTTCATTTTTTTTTGCCAATGAACATATAGTTACTTCTTCCTCAAGATTTAATTCTTTTAATGCTTTAATAGCTGCATTTAGCTGTCCTTTTCCTCCATCAATCATTATTAAATCAGGCCAATCTGATAGAAGTTCATTGTCTAATTTACTATTCGTTTTATCATTTAATATTGAAAAATCCCCTCCACTTTTTTTAAATCTTGACCATTTTTTAAACCTTCTATGTATTACTTCATATATCGAAGCAAAATCATCACTATGTCCTACAAAAACGTTTGGATCTTTAATTTTATATTTCCTATAATCCTGTTTAGAAGGAATCCCATCAATAAAAACGACTTGTGATGCTACAGGGTCACTACCTTGAATATGGCTTATATCATAACCTTCAATTCTTTTAGGTTGTTCGCTTAATTCAAGTATTTGGGCAAGATCCTCAATTGATGATTCATTATCTTGTATCCCATTTAATATTCTATCTAATTCCAATTTCGCATTTTTTAAAACCATTTCTACAGTTTCATGTTTTTTATTTCTTTTTGGGATTAAGATTTTTACTTTCTTTTTTCTTAGCTCTGTTAACCAATCCTCTATGGTTGCTTGTTTTGGAAGGTTATATTGAATAAGAATTTCTGATGGTATTTCTACAGGTTCAACATTCATATAATGCTCTTCTAATATCTTTTTTAAAATAAGATTTTCATCTTCATTATTTAATTTTTGACTATATCCAATTCTACCAATGAGCTTACCAGATCTCATTTGGAAAATTTGTATACTAGCTACATTTTTTTCTGATACTATTCCAAAGATATCTCTATTAATTGAAGAATCTGGTATTGATATTTTTTGTGATTCAGTTAATAATTTTAAACCTGAAATTTGGTCCCTTATTTTTGCTGCATTCTCATAATCTAAATCATTTGAAAATTGCAGCATTTTTTTTTGTAAAAATATTTCTAAGTCATCATTTCTTCCCTGAAATATCATAGATACTTGTTTCATTATTTTTTTATAATCGTCAGATGATATAACTTCTTGGCAAACACCTGGACATCTTCCTATTGAATAATTCAAACAAGTTCTATCTTTATAGACTGGCCTTGGTCTTTGTCTAAGTGGAAATATTTTTTTTATCGTAAATAATGTCTTCCTTAATAATCCGACATCAACATAAGGTCCATAATATCTATCTAAATTATTTCTATTTCTTCTTCTTCTTGTAATAAATATTCGAGGATATTTTTCACTCCAAGATATACAAAGATATGGATATTTCTTATCATCTTTTAAAAGAATATTGAAATATGGTTTGTTTGTTTTAATTAAATTTGACTCTAAATTTAATGCTTCATATTCGCTATCTGTGACTATAATTTCTATTTCAGTTATTTGACGAACCATCAAACTTAATCGGGGAGTTAAATCTGAATAATTATTGAAATAACTACTTACTCTACTCCGTAGTTTTTTAGATTTACCGATATAAAGTAAGTTATTATCAATATCTTTAAAAAGATAACAACCAGATGACTTTGGAATTTCGGATAATCTTGATTTTAATAACTCCTTATTATTAATTAATTTATATTCAATTTTAAAATTATATTTGTTATTTATTTTTTCGATAGAGGAATTACTCATTTATAATGATTAACCTCCATAATTCCAGCCAGTTGAAGATAAATTTAGTGAGTCTACATCATTATTCAGATAAGCAGATTGAACCTCTCCTACAAAAACGGTATGGTCTCCATGCATAACACTTCCAACAACATTACATTCAACACCACCAACACTATCAACTAAAATAGGCAATCCAAGCTCACCTAAATTAAATTCAACAGATTCAAATCTACCTCCTAATGCTTTTTGAGGTTTAAAGAAAACAGCTGCTAGATCCTTTTGATCACTTTTGAGCACATTTAATGAGAATTTTTTTGTGGAATTTATTATTTCATGACTAGAACCCTCTGCTCTAACAGCCATTACAACTAATGGTGGGGTGAAAGAACCTTGAGTCACCCAACTTGCAGTAAATCCATTCACTTCATTTTTATCCTCGTCTCTAACGCCACAAATAAATAATCCATGAGGTATTTTTCTTAATAAGATTTTTTTTGCTTCTAGATTTAATGTCATAATTGATTTAACTAATAATCTTATTTTAACTAAATTTCTTATTCGATCATAATAAATTCATGAAAATTCTTTATCCAGGTACATTTGATCCTTTAACAAATGGGCATCTTGATTTAATAGAAAGGGCTGAAAAAATATTTGGAAATTTAGTAGTTGCTGTTTTAGAAAATACCTCTAAACAACCAACATTTAATCTTGAAAGAAGAATAATACAAATAAAAAATTCTCTTTCTCATTTACCTAATATTGAAGTTATTTCTTATTCTGGTCTAACTGTTGATTGTGCAAATGATCTAAAAGCTAATCTTATTCTTAGAGGCTTAAGAGCAATGAGTGATTTTGAGTATGAACTTCAGATTGCTCATACAAATAAATCTCTTAATAATGATATTGAAACTATATTTTTATCGACAAATACAAATTATAGTTTTCTTAGTAGTTCTTTAGTAAAAGAAGTTGCAAAATTTGGTGGTGAAATTAATCACATGGTACCACCCTCTGTTGAGAGGGATTTAAAAGAATATTTTAAATAATTTTTTGTTAACAAGATTTCAAGTAATAAAGATCACGTAATAATTTAAAAGCTTTTTCTTTATCAATTTTATTAGAATTTTGGATAATGCTTATAATTATTGGCTTTTCATTTTTATATAAAAAGCCAGATAATGCAAAGACATTTGAAAGAGTTCCAGTTTTGCCAAAAAACTTTCCAGACAATTCACTATTTACAAATCTTTTAGCTAATGTTCCTCTTATACCCATAATTGCAAGTGAAGATTGATAAGCTTTAAAATCTTTAGAATATCTCATTTTATCTAAAAACAATACAACTAACTTTGTTGTAATTTTATTTTTTCTTGATAATCCACTAGCATCTGCAAAGAATGTATTAGTTACTGGAAGGCCTTTATTTTTAAGCCATTTTTTTAATTTTGTATAGTCATTATCGTTCCATGTATTTGAGGCATTTTTAAAGAGAGATTCAGCTGTAAAATTATGGCTTTCAGAATTTGTTAAAGTTAATAATGAAAGAATTGGAGTTGAATATATTTTATTTATCTCTTTAATATCTTTTAAATAAAATGTTTTTTCTGAATCAAAAAAATCTACATATACTTTTGAATTTGGAAATTTATTTTTTAAATAGTTTTTAATAAAATTTTTTAATGCATAAATATCTTTATATTTATTGTGATTACTTTCTATTGCTAGAGATGTAATTGGAGATCCATATTCGTAAAGTTTATCAGTATTTGTCCATCCATTTGGCCAAAATAATTTTGAATCAATTTCTACAATATTTAAGTTAATAATTTTATTTTCTTTAACATTTGAAATTAGTTCAATTATATGTTCATAATTAAGATCTGGATCACCTTGACCGTGTAAATAATAATCGTTTTTATTTTTAAATAAGGAAGTTTTTAAATTATTATTTAATTTATATTTACTTAAAACATAAGCTGATGAGAATAATTTTTGGTTAGATGCTGGCAATCTTGGAACATCCTGATTGTAGGAACTTATTATTTCCCCTTTATTATTAATAATTGATACACTAAAGGAATCATCAATCGTTTGATTCAATAAGGCATCATAAGTAGGACATATTTTGTTTTTAGTAATTATTCCCGGGAAATTAAAATAAATACTATTTAAAATAGTTATTTTCTGATTTGCTAGTAAATATCTTATTAGGAAAGGAGAAGTTACTAATACAAGAATAATAAAGAAAAATGAATATATTTTTTTTATCACATTCAAACTATAAATTTACAAAAATAGATTCATTGTCGGGTTTAATTTCAAATTCTTTTTTTAAAAAATATCTTTTATTTACTTCTTTGAAAAGCAACCAGTTATTTGGATAAATATGCATAAGAGCAGCTTTATTTAAAGGCTGCAGAAAATAAATATTTTTCCATGTTTTGACAAAGTTTTTACGTCGCTCTCTAATAACACTTCCGATACCAATATTGGCATCTTCAAATTTTGGATTTAATGAATAATGCGTACCTTGATAATTATCAGACATTGGTTCAAATGAATCGAAATCATATGGCTGAGGTAGTATCGATATCATTGCACTATCAATATTATTTATATTATTTGATTCATAAAATGATTTAAAAGTAAAGATTTTATCTTTGATATCTGGATAGTCTCTTTGAGCCAAAGCCACAGCACCTTGATCAGCAAATGTTATGAATACATTATTATTTTTAGACAATATCTTGTAGATAGTTATTCCAATTCTGTTAAACTTCAATCCTTCAAAATTAAATTCTATAGTAAATCTTTTATTTGAATCTAATAAACTTGGAATAATTGCATCCTCCATATTCTTAAGAGATTCATTTAAATCTTTAGGTAGTCTGTAATTGATTTCCATTAAAATTTGTCAATACATATTTGAATAAGTTCTAAAAATTTATCTATTTCTGACTTATTATTTATTGAACCTAAAGTAACACGAATATTTGAATATAGTTCATCATCTTTTAAACCAATATTTTTAAGTGTTGAGCTAGGTTTCCCAGATGAGCTTGAACAAGCACTTCCACTACTAATGGCTATTTTATTTTCTGACATGAAATTAATAATCTTATAGGCCCTTATAGGCTCAAATAGTTTATTTAATAGTAGAAAAGAAATATGACTAGGAAGTCTATGGTTAATACTACCCGTAATCTTTATATGATTATTATCTTTAATTTTTTGAAAAAAATAATTTTTAAGTTTATTAATATTATTAGAAGGAAATTCAGTTATGTAATCATATAATTTTATTTTTCCTTCAATATTCTTTAGTGATTCATACATTCCAGCGATTAATGGCAATGCTTGTGTACCTTGTCTAATTGAAAATTCCTGAGTGAGTGATATGTCATTATTTTTTAAAATTTGTCTTGACTTTTCTTTTGTTAAAAGAATACCGATCCCTTTTGGACCTCCAAATTTATGAGCGGATAAACTTAAAAAATCACATTTAAGATCTTTCCAACTGAATATTCCATTACTTAATATTTGAGTTCCATCTAAATGAAACATTATATTTAATTCTTCACATTTGGAACCAATAAATTGGACAGGTTGTATTGTCCCAATTTCACTTTGTCCCCAAATAATTGATACAAGCTTAGTATCATTGTTTAAAAATTTTTCGATATTAGAAATATTTAAAATTCCATCATCATTTACCGTCCATTCGTAAATATCCCAATTTTGTTTTCTTAGTTTATTAGCACAAATAGTTGTTGCTTGATGTTCAACATTTGAAATAACAACCCTACCATTTTTAAATTTCTCATAAATATTATTAAATACAATATTTGTCGATTCCGAAGAACCAGATGTAAAAATTATATCCTCTGGATCTGCTTCAAATATATAAGCAATTTTAGATCTAATTTTTTCAAGATATGTAGAGCATTTTATCCCTAGCTCATATGTAGATGAAGGGTTATGCCAATAATTCCTATAAGTTGAATTAATTATATTTAAAACATTCTCAGATAATGGAGTTGTGGATGCATTATCTAAATAGATAAAATTATTTTCCATTAATTTACTAACATTGATCCTGAGAAAACCTTTTTAGCATTACCGGTCATCATTACTTCACAATCGTCTTTTGACCAATCAATTTTAAGATTACCTCCTGGTAAGGTTACTATGGTTTGTGAATTACAAAGGCCTAATTTATAAGCTGCCACATGGATAGCACAGGCACCTGTTCCACAAGCTAAGGTTGGTCCTGCACCCCTTTCCCATACTTTTACTTTGATATTATCTCTATTTAAAATTTGACAAAAATGCACATTAGTTTTTTCAGGAAATAATTCATTTTTTTCAAATATAGGACCAAGTCTGGAAAGAACAATTGACTCTATGTCTTTTACAAAGAATATTAAATGAGGATTTCCCATTCCAACGGCATAACCCATATTATTAAAATCTTTCTCAATAAATTCGTGTGAAGGAATTGAATTTATTTTTTTTTCAATTGTTGTTGGAATATTTTGACATTCTAAAATTGGAAATCCCATTTTTACTGTAATTTCATCATTTATATATTTTGCAATTTTTAAACCTGCTTTAGTCTCAATTTTATATTCTATATTTTTATTATTCATTGAATCATTTACGTGGAGATACTCAACTAAACACCTAATTCCGTTTCCACACATTTGTGCTTCAGAACCATCAGAATTAAAAATTATCATTTTTGCATAATTATCTTCATTAGGTTCTTCTATAAAAATCACACCATCTGCTCCAACACCAAATTGCCTGTTGCAAATTTTTTTTATATCAAATATTTTATTTGTCTTGTAATTTTTATATAATTCATTTCTTCTAGAATCTATTATTACGAAATCATTTCCGTTACCTTGATATTTTTCAAATGTTATAATTTTCATTTGCAGATAATTTATTTTAAATCTTAATTATAAATTATTCCTTTTAACAATCTATTTCTATTTTATACAATGGATATTAAAATAGTAATTTAACAATTAAAAATTAAGTGATTTCTCCCGATAAACAATATGAGGCTGATAACAATTTATACAATCCATCTAAAATAGAAAAAAAATGGCAGTCAATATGGACAGAAAACAATTTATACAAAACTGATGAATTAACTGAGAATAGCGATAAATTTTATGCCTTATCAATGTTTCCCTACCCTTCAGGTAATCTTCATATGGGACATGTTAGGAATTATGTTATTACAGACTTAATAGCTCGTTTCCAAAGGTTTAAAGGCAAATCTGTTTTACATCCAATGGGTTGGGACGCTTTTGGTTTGCCTGCTGAGAATGCAGCGATTGAAAGAGGAATTAGTCCAAGTGTCTGGACAAAAAAAAATATTTCTCATATGAAGTCACAATTAAAGCTTTTGGGATTATCAGTTGATTGGGACAGGGAATTTGCAACTTGTGATGAAAATTATTATATTTGGACACAATATCTATTTTTAGAGTTATACAAGGCAGGTCTTGTATATCAAAAGGAATCAGAAGTTAATTGGGATCCTATAGATAATACAGTCTTAGCGAATGAACAAGTTGACTCAGAGGGTAAATCTTGGAGATCTGGTGCAGTAGTAGAAAAAAAATTATTAAAGCAATGGTTTTTAAGGATTACTAATTATGCAGATGAATTATTAAAGGATTTAGAAAAATTAGATAACTGGCCAGAAAGAGTAAAAATAATGCAAGATAATTGGATTGGAAAGTCAATTGGTACAAATATTAATTTCAATATAAATACCAATCCACAAGAGAAAATAACTGTATTTACAACAAGGCCGGATACTTTATTTGGAGTTACTTATTTAGCAATCTCTGTTAATCATCCATTAATTAAAAATATTACTAATCAAAAAACCATACAAGATATAGAAAATCTTAAACAATATTTGAAAAATAATAAAAATAATGAACTTGAAAAAATTGGAATAAAAACTAGCTTAATAGCAATAAATCCTGTTAATTCTGAACCTATTCCTATTTGGGTGGCAAGTTATGTACTTGATGAATATGGTACGGGAGCTGTTATGGGCGTACCTGCCCATGATCTAAGAGATTTTGAATTTGCTAAGAAAAATAATATTAATATTAAACAGGTATTAATAATGAATAAAAGTGAACAAACTAAAGAGCTTGATGAAGCATATGTGGAAAATGGATATCTTATTAATTCAAAGCAATACAATGGTATATCAAATACCATTGCTAAATTAAAAATTTCAGAAGAAGGCGTAAATAATGGATGGGCCGAAAATAAGATTCAATATCGTTTAAGAGATTGGTTAATATCTAGACAAAGATATTGGGGATGTCCGATTCCCATCGTTAATTGCAAAAAATGTGGATCTGTCCCTTTAAAACAATCGGAATTACCTGTTGCATTGCCAAAAGATATAGATATCTCGGCTAACAAGATTAATGCTTTAGGTGATAATAATAATTGGATAAATACAACATGTCCAAAATGTGGAATAGCGGCAAAAAAAGAAACTGATACAATGGACACTTTTATGTGTTCATCATGGTATTTTTTAAGATATCCATCTTCAAAATGTTCAAATAAGCCATTTGAAAAGATTGAAATTAATAAGTGGTTGCCTGTAGATCAATATGTTGGAGGTGTAGAGCATGCAATATTGCATTTGTTATATGCAAGATTTTTCACTAAAGCTTTGCGGGATAATGAACTATTTGAAATTGATGAACCATTTAAAAAACTATTAACTCAAGGAATGGTTCAGGCCGCAGCCTATAAAAACAATAAAACGGGTAAATATATTTCTCCCTCTAATATTACTGACCTATCAAATCCTACAGATCCAATTGATAATACCAAACTCGAAGTTCTTTTCGAGAAGATGTCTAAGTCAAAATATAATGGAATAGACCCTGAATCAGTAATTAAAAAATATGGAGCAGATACAGCAAGAATGTTTATATTATTTAAAGCACCGCCAGAAAAAGATTTGGAATGGGGAGATACAGATGTTGAAGGACAATTTAGATTTCTAAGCAGGATTTGGAAGCTTTATATAAATTGTGCAAAAGATATTAATAATAAATCTAATTCCTTTCCAGATAAAGAAAAAAGATTAATAAAGTCAATGAATATTGCTATAAAAGAAATTTCAAGTGACATATTAAATAACCAATTTAATACTGCGATTTCAGAACTAATGAAATTTTATAATTCATTATCAAATTCCATTAATGACGTAAACAATAATTTAAAAATTGAGGCTTTAAAAACATTTTGTATTTTGTTGGCTCCATTTGCACCTCATATTGCAGAAGAAATATGGCATCTAATAGGATTTAAAAAATCTGTGCATTTAGAACACTGGCCTTCCTTTAACGCAGAGGCACTAAAGGAAGATTCATATGAACTAGTAATACAAGTTAATGGAAAAGTTAGAGACAAAGTAAATATTAATAATGATGTGAGTGAAGATCAAATTAAAGAACTGACTCTTAAAAGACCTAACATATTAAAATGGACTCAAGATAAGGAAATAAGAAAAATAATTATTGTTAAAGGAAAAATTATGAATATAGTTGTTTAAGAATTTATTTTTTGAATAACTAATGAATTTGGATTTGACCAATCGCCCTTAACTAAATAATTATCATTACTGAAACACATTTCACGGAGTATGAAAAATATAGGTTCCCTTGCTGAATTATCAAATAATGATGTTATGTCATTTATAGAATATTCTCCACCTTGGTCTAATAAATTACTTACTTTTTGTTGATACTCAATAATATTTGCAGCTGCTTTCTTTCCAGCTTCAACCCCAGGTTGATCATATGCATTTATATTTACTAATTCAGCGTAGAAGGATACAGCCCTCTCAAATAATGCGATTAAGGCACCTAGTGTAAAACAATTTAACTTTTCTAACGTGATAGTGATACTTTGTCTGTTTTCACTAGAGAGTGCTGATCTCGTACCTTGCAAAAAACCAGAAAGATATTCTTTAGGATTCTCTTTTTCATCAAAAATATTAGTAGATGGAGAATCTAATAATTCAATAAAAATACAAAAGAAGTTATCAATACCATCTCTCAGTTGCTGAACATAAGCATGTTGATCTGTAGAACCTTTATTCCCAAAAACGGAAATACCTTGATTAACTACTTCACCATTCCTATTAAATTTTTTACCTAATGATTCCATTACTAATTGCTGGAGATATTTACTAAATACCTGCAACCTATCTCTATAAGGTAATACAACCATATCTCTCTTTCCAATACCATCCCCACTTAAATACCATCCGGATGATAATAGTGCTGCTGGATTATTTTTAAAATCACTAATACGTGTAGCCTCATCCATTAATGATGCACCTCTAATAAATTCAAATATATTTTCATTAATAAGAGCTAATGGAAGTAATCCCACAGAGCTTGTAATACTAGTTCTTCCTCCAACCCAATCTTGCAAATTAAATATTTTTAACCAATTTTCAGAAGTGGCTTTTTTAAATAACTTACTATCTTTCATAGTTATTGCTATAGCATTAGAATTCCATTCAAGAGCATTATTTTCGCAATGACTTTTAATAATTTCCATAGTAATTCTTGGTTCAGGTGTGCCGCCTGATTTGCTTACTACTACAAATAATGTTGTGGATAATTTATCAGATAACTCTTCTAACTTTTCGCTAATTAAAAAAGGATCAACATTATCGATATAAGAAAAATTTAAACCTTTAGAACACTTCTGCAGTGACTCTGTAATAAGTAATGGTCCTAAACCACTCCCACCAATTCCAATCCATAGAACATCAGTATAGTTTTGATTATTCTTATTCTTAATATCTCCATTTAATATTTGTTTTCCAAATGTAGAGATTGCATTAATATCTGTGCTAATTTCCTCTCCAATTTTTGAAGAGGGTGTAATTGATGGATTTCTAAGCCAATAATGGCCAACTTGTCTATTTTCATCAATATTTGAGATTGCTCCATTTTCTAATTCTTTTATTGATGAAAAAACATCTATGAATTTCTCTTCTAAATTTTTTATCTCTTTACTTGTGAAATTAATTTTGCTTATGTCTAACCAAATATTTAATTTTTTATCAAACCAAAGATAATTACAAAATTTATCCCAAGAGTTTAGATCTCCAAGCATTTTATATATTTGTATCCTTTATTTATTCTTTAATTATATCTATACGAATAGTACAAAGATTTGAATCATTTAAATTTGTTTAAATTTTTATCTTCAAATAAATATGTTTTTGAATATAAATATTAAGACTGGAGGTTTTTTTTATTTCATATGAATTTATGATTAGATAAAAAAACTTTGGAAAAATCATTTAATTACATAATTTCCCCTGAGATATCTGAATTTAGAAAATTTTCACCAAAATTAAAAATAGGTGTACTTGCTTCCGGTAATGGAACAAACTTTCAGGAGTTAATTAATCTTTCAGAAAAAGGAGAATTAGATATAGATATAAAAGCTCTCATAACTAACAAAGAAGATGCGGGTTGTATAAAAAGAGCTGAAAGTGTAAAAATACCTCATAAAATAATAAGAGATAAAGACTTTTCGCAAAAAGAATTATTTGAATCAGAAATTGTAAATACTTTAATTAGTTATGATGTTGAACTTGTCGTTATGGCAGGCTGGATGAAAATTGTGACTCCATTTTTTATTAATAAATTTAAGAATAAGATTATAAATATTCACCCTTCATTACTTCCTGCATATAAAGGAGGTTCTGCTATAAAGGACTCTTTATTTAATGGTTCAAAAATAACTGGTTGTTCAGTACATTTTGTTGAAGAGGAAGTAGATAGTGGATCATTAATAATGCAAGCTGCATTGTCAATTAGAGATGATGATGATATCGAATCACTTTCCAAAAGAATACATATTCTTGAGCATAAAATCTTGCCTCACTCAATCTCTCAGGCTGGTTTTTTGGTAAGAAGTAATCTTATGGAAAATTATTAGTTAATTCAAGACCTTCATCCATTGAAAAACCACTCATTATATTTAAATTTTGAATTGCTTGCCCAGTCTGTCCTTTTAACAAATTATCAATTACAGATAATATAATTATCCTTCCATTTCGAATATCAACTTTAACAGAAAGGAAAATTTCGTTTGTATTTTTAACCCATTTTGTTGATGGAAATGTATCTACAGGTAAGACTTTAATATTTTTGAAATTTCTATAATAATTATCCAAAAGAATTCTGCAATCATCAGAAGTTAATCCTGGATCTCTTAATCTCCCATATATAGTCGAATGCATACCCCTTGCGATAGGAACCAAATGAGGAGTAAAAAGCAGTTCAATCTTATTTCCTGAGATTAATGAAGCTACTTGCTCGATTTCAGAGGTATGCCTATGATTTATCAATCCATATGCTGATAGACCTTCTCCGCATTCTGATAAGAGTAGTTTTTGGTTTGGTTCTCGCCCCCCTCCTGAAGATCCGCTTTTTGAGTCGATTACTATTCCTTCATTCTCAATAATTCCCTGAGACAGGTAAGGAACTAGTGGAATAAGAGCAGATGTTGGATAACATCCTGGACATGCAATTAATCTTGCTTTTGAAATGGCTTCTTTATTTATTTCTGGAAGACCGTAGACTGCTTCTTTACATAAATCATCATCATTCCTTTTATAAATATGCGCTTCCTTGGAATATACCTTTTTCCATTCTTCTAAGGACTTATATCTGTAATCAGCAGATAAATCAATAACTTTAACTCCTCTATCTAATAATTTCCTTGTCAAAGTTGAAGATAGGCCGTTTGGTAAGCAAAGCAAAGCCACATCTGCATTGTTTGAAATATTCTCTACTGATATTTCTTCTATATAAGGATCATTATCTAGATTAATAAATGGGAAATTATCATTCCACTTTGATCCAGATGTTTTATTACCTCCTAAATATGAAATTTTGTAGTTTTTATTTTTTTTTAAAAGATTTACCGCTTGAATACCGCCGTAACCAGTAGCACCTACTATTGCAACATTCATTTCTTTGAATTGGCAGACTTTGAGATAGGATTATAAAGTGTTGAATTTAAGGTAAGTAAAACACTATTTTTCTATATTGATAGGAATAATGAAAGAAACAAGTCCCAAATCAAATAATGGAACAATTTTGGATATAAATGATTCTTTTAAGATAGAATTTGATCCTATCAGCGATGCATTGGCAGCGATAAGGAATGGTGAATGCATAATTGTGGTAGATGATGAAAGAAGAGAAAATGAAGGAGATTTAATTTGTGCGGCTCAGTTTGCAACTCCTCAGCAAATTAATTTTATGGCCACTGAGGGACGTGGTCTTATATGCCTATCTATGCAAGGAGAAAAACTTGACTCCTTAGATTTACCATTAATGGTAGATAGAAATACAGATGAAAATCAAACAGCTTTTACAATATCAATTGATGCTGGACCCGAAAATAATGTTACTACTGGAATTTCTGCTGAAGACAGGGCTAAGACGATTCAAGTTGCTATAAACCCAAATACAAAACCTGAAGATTTAAGGAGACCAGGACATATTTTTCCATTAAGAGCTAAAAAAGGGGGAGTTTTAAAAAGGGCAGGTCACACCGAAGCAGCAGTAGATATTGCCGCAATGTCAGGACTATATCCCGCTGGAGTAATTTGTGAAATACAGAATCCTGACGGTTCCATGTCAAGACTCCCACAACTTAAAGAGTATGCAAAACAGTGGGGAATGAAATTAATATCGATAGCGGATTTAATAAGTTATAGATTTCAAACTGAGAGATTTGTATTTAGAAAGTCCGATGCTGTTCTACCAAGTATTTTTGGGAATTTCAAAGCTTATGGATATGTTAATGAGCTAGATGGTTCAGAGCATGTTGCATTAGTAAAACAAAAATCATCAAAATTAAGTGAACCTGTATTAGTGAGAATGCATTCAGAATGCTTAACAGGTGATGCTTTTGGATCATTACGTTGTGATTGCAGACCTCAATTAGAGGCTGCATTATCAAGGATAGAAAAGGAGGAAGAGGGAGTTGTTGTTTATTTGAGACAAGAAGGCAGAGGTATTGGTCTAATAAATAAATTAAAAGCTTACAGTTTACAGGATGGTGGATTAGACACTGTAGAAGCTAATGAAAAATTAGGTTTTCCTGCTGACCTCAGAAATTATGGAGTTGGGGCACAAATATTAACTGATCTAGGGATAAAAAAATTAAAATTACTTACCAACAATCCTAGAAAGATTGCTGGATTAGGAGGTTATGGAATAGAAGTGGTTGAGAGAGTTCCATTAGTGATTTGTCCAAATGATAATAATGCAGAATATTTGAGTGTAAAAAAAACAAAGCTTGGCCACATGATTGATGAAGATAATTCAAATTCCAGGAATATCGATCCATTTATATCAATTTTTATTGACGGAAAATATAAATCTATTGATCTAGTTCCAATAAAAAATAACGTTATTAAATTCTGTAGTGATCAAAACATTAATATTAAACTTGAAAGTAGTCCCAGATTATTGGCTTTTTGGAATCGACCAAAATTAGTGTGGCGAATTTTACATGATCAGAATAGAACTAATTCAAACATTACTGATGAAGAAATAAAGAATATAGAATTATTTATTAAGTTTTTATCCGAATATCAAAATAGTACAAAGATTGGAATTATTGTTTCTAGAAGCATTCAACAAGCATTACACCCAAAAAGTAGTATCAAACTAATCAATGCTAAATTTTGTATTAATAATGAAATCTTATATTCATCTACAAGAAAGTTTAATCTAGATAAAGAGACATTTAGTATTGTTTTTGAAGGATAGATTACTACTTCAATGTTGCCTTAGTAATTTTTGAACCATTAGTAAGCTGTAGCACTACATCCATATCATCAGTTTTTCCAAAAACAGTATGAACTCCATCCAGATGAGGCTGTGGTTCATAAACTATGAAAAACTGACTTCCTCCTGTATCCTTTCCTGCATGAGCCATAGAGAGTGAGCCTTTTAAATGTTTATTGGAATTAATTTCACATTTTATATTATATCCAGGGCCTCCAGTTCCAGGTATACCAGATGATCCATCACGAGTATTTGGACATCCACCCTGAGCCATAAATCCAGGAATAACTCTGTGAAATGCTAGACCATCATAAAAACCATCACTAATTAAGTTCGTGAAGTTTTTAACTGTATTAGGTGCGTCCTCAGAGAAAAATTCAATATTTATGTTTCCAACTTCTGTTTCAAATAATGCAGTTGTCATGTTTTATTTGTTTAATAATTAATTGATATTTTAATAGCTAAAGTAACTTTTCAAGGTTTTCCTTAATGGTATTTATATCAATGTTATCTTTATTGCTATTTTTGTCTTCCTCCCAATTTTTAACTTCTAGGTTTTTCTGAGGTGGAGATATTAGTAACCTATCCTCAGCTGTTTTAGGTACGAAATTTTTTTCCACTAATTTACACTCATAATCTAATTTAATGCAGAAATCTTTTATTTCTTCTATATCGATCATTTCAACTGTTGGTAAAGGAAAATCTTGAGCTTCAAGTAGGCCACAATACCTTGTTGCATCGTCCTTATCTTCAAACATAAGAACAATTGTTCTTCCTTTAAGTTCTATTGAATGTATCCCTTCTTTATCTGTTCCTGAATTATATAAAAGAACAAATATGTTCATAAGCATAAACTTTTCTAATAATATAATATTTGATTAAGAATCAGAAAGTGATAATTCTTGTAATCTTGTATATAAAGCAATTTCTTCATCATTAATATCAGCAGGTATCACAACCAAAATTTCAACATATTGATCACCAACATTGTCTTCGAAAGTTAGACCTCTACCTTTCAGACGTAACATTCTTCCAGTAGATGATTTGGGTGGGACTTGCAGTGTAACATTTCCATCAAGAGTTGGGACCTCTACTGCGCAACCAAGAAGAGCATCGTGAGGAAATAGTTCTAATTTATAAAGAACTCTTAAACCATCGATTCTTAGACCACTTTCAGTTTGAACTTTTAACTGAAGATAATGATCTTTACCTCCTCTTGCTATATTTTCAAGTCTTAATCGCCATCCATCTCCAGCGAAAGGAGGCGTATCAACTTCTACTACAGTTTCATCTTCGAGCTCTATTAAAATTGATGCTCCATTAAGAGCCTCATCAGGAGTTAATTCGATAACTGTTTCAATATCTTGATGAAGTTTAACTGGAGGTGGTTCTTCTGGAGAGGTTGTAGGGTATTGATAATTATTGAATTCATCATTATTTGTATTTATCGATTCATCCTCAAAAAGTTCATCATCATATTCATCGTAATTCTTTGTTGTGTATTCATATCCAAATAATGAATCAAGATAATCTTTAAAATCAGGAAACCCTGTCTTGAAATTATTATTTTCGAAACCATCCTTGATATTTTCATCCGAACTATTTTTACTTATATTGGATTCACGTAAATTTTCGTATGCTTCGTTAATTAATTTAAATCTTTCTTCTGCATTGAGATCATTTTTATTTAAATCTGGATGCCATTTTCTCGCTTCTCTTCGAAAAGCCTTTTTAAGTTCTTTATCATCGAAATCAGGAGATAAACCCAAAATCGAAAAATAGTCTTTTTTAGAGGAAGTAGTCATTGTCCCATGGATCATCGTCCCTAGAATTACCATACCTCGAATTTCTATAATTTCTATTCATTTGATTATCCCAGGGATCATCATCCCAATAATCATCTGAAAAGAGTTCATCCTTTAATGATCCAAATGTATTTTTAATGCCCTGTAAGGGATTATTATCAGTTTTCTTTTCTGCCGCAAATTTTCTGTTTATGCCGAATAATGCTTCTTGTAGAGAACTTACTGAAATTTCTAATTCTTGAGGATCATCGTCATCTAAATACTCTTCAACATCTTGAATGGCTAATTCAACAGCTCGTTGTTGCCTTTCGGCCCCATAAGGACCAAATTCTAATGAAGCATCCCTAAGTCTTCTCTCAGCTTGCGCAATAAGAGTTAAAGCACTATTTTTTCTATCAATTACAGATCTTCTCTTCCTATCTTCACTAGCTTTTGCTTTAGCATCTTCAATTATCGAATTTATTTCTTGTTCATTTAAATTAGAACCTCCAGATATTGTAACTGTTTGCTTTCTTCCAGTAGTTCTATCAGTTGCACTTACTTCTAAAAGGCCATTAGCATCAATATCAAATGCGACCTGAACTTGAGGTATACCTCTTGGAGCTGGAGGTATTCCTGATAGTCTAAATTTACCGAGTGATTTATTTTCAGAGGCTAAAGGCCTTTCTCCCTGACGTACTTTAACAACAACTGATGATTGATTAGCTTCGGAAGTACTAAAAACATCAGATTGTCTAACTGGTATTGGCGTATTGCGAGGAATGAGTACCTTCATAAGACCACCAATTGTTTCTAAACCTAAAGATAAAGGAGTAACGTCATTTAGGAGTAAATCTTGTAAATCACCATTAATAATTCCAGATTGTATCGCAGCTCCAACTGCTACGACTTCATCAGGATTAACAGATTGACAAGGATCATTAGGAACAAGAGTTTTTACTAATTGTTGAACCATTGGGATTCTTGTACTGCCGCCTACAAGAACTACCTCATCAATATCTTCCGCATTCCATCCAGAATCATCTAAAGCTATTTGCACAGGCTCTAATAATCTATCAAGTAAGTCTTGTGATAATGATTCAAATATTTTTCTATCTAGGGTTTCTTCAATATGTAACGGCCCCTCTTTACTTGTTGTGATAAAGGGTAAAGATATTTTTGTTTTTTGTAATCCTGACAATTCACATTTAGCTTTTTCAGCAGCCTCTGTTAATCTCTGTAAAGCTTGTCTATCTCTTCTTAGATCAATATCATTTTTTACTAGAAATTTTTCTGCAAGCCAATCAACTATTTTTGAATCAAAATTGTTTCCTCCTAACTGTGTATCACCACAAGTGGCTTTAACATCAAATACCCCATTAGAAATTTTTAATAATGAAACATCAAATGTTCCTCCTCCTAAATCAAAAACCAAAACATTATTAGAAGAACTTTTTTCAAAACCATAAGCTAGAGCAGCAGCAGTAGGTTCATTTAGAATTCTATCTACTTTAATACCAGCTAATATTGCTGAATCTTTTGTAGCTTGCCTTTGAGATTCATTAAAGTAAGCAGGGACAGTAATAACTGCAGAATCAACAGTGTCGCCAAGATATGTTTCAGCATCATTAATTAATTTTCTAATCAATGAGCTCACTAATTCTTCTGGTGCATACTCCCTTTCTGTATTTGGACTAAGAACCCTAACACTTCCATTGTTATTAGCCTTTACATTATAAGGAACAGAAATACTATTCTCATCTAATTCATCCCAGTCACTACCAATAAATCTTTTTAGGTTATAAAAGGTATTCTTAGGATTTAGAACTAATTGTCTTCTCGCTTGGTCTCCTATTACTATTTCCTTGTCTTTAGTAAATCCTACTATTGAAGGTGTAGTTCTAGAGCCCTCAGAATTTGCAATAACAATTGGACGCCCAGCTTCTATAACTCCTACAACAGAGTTAGTAGTACCTAAATCAATTCCAACTATTTGCCCCATGATTTTAGATCGCTAAATTAAAGCAAAATTTACTAATAATTTAATTAATTTTTATCTTAGATATTTACATATAATAGTAAAAATGAAATATTTTCAACTTAATTTAAATAAATAAGATTATTTATAACTTGTTAGAAGGATTACTATTTATTTTAAAAGATTTTTTAAAGACAAAGGTGTTGATGTAGTTAACCAAAATAAACTAATATAAAACGGAGAGAGAGGGATTCGAACCCTCGATAAAGTTGCCTCTATACAGCATTTCCAGTGCTGCGCCTTCAACCACTCGGCCACCTCTCCCAGGATTAACATTTTAACCCTTGATCATCCAATTTAGAGAAAAGTTATTTGAAAAAGACTTTCAGCATCACGATTAAAAATAAGGAAACCGGAAAGGTTTACCAAGAGTTGATTAGTAGTGAGGATTACATACTTAAGGAATTTGAAAAGAAAGGTTTCAAACTTGCATTTTCATGTAGAAATGGTTGTTGTACAAGTTGTGCAGTTAAAATAATATCTGGTAGTTTGCAACAACCTGAAGCCATGGGTGTATCTCAAGCCTTAAAAGATAAAGGTTATGCACTACTTTGTGTCTCTAAAGCAACTTCAGATCTTGAGGTAGAAACTACATATGAAGATGAAGTTTATGATTTACAATTTGGACAATATTTTGGTAGGGGGAATACAAGAGTTGCGCCACCTTGGGAGTTTGAGGAAGATTAATTATCGTGTTTGAATTAAGTGAAATAGAGGCAATTGCAAATCAAGTCAACTTATCCAGTTTGTATGAAATAGCGAAGAACTCTGCTCAAATTGGTAATGAAATTCTAAAAATTAATTACAATAAAATTCAGAAAATATCATCAAAGGGTAGGAAAGGTGATCTAGTAACTAATGTAGATTTGGAAGTTGAAAATAAAATTAAAGAATATTTATTAGAAGAGACCCCAAATATATCTATCAATGCAGAGGAATCGGGTAAATTACAAAAAACATCCGATTTAACATGGTGTATAGACCCATTAGACGGTACAACAAATTATTCCCATGGATATCCCTTTTTTGGGACTTCTATTGGGCTTGTATATAAAAATAAGCCAATTATTGGCGCTGTATCAGTACCTTATTTAAATGAACTATATTCAGCCTGTATAGGTTTAGGCTCATTCTGCAATGATAGTAAACTTAAAGTATCGAATCCCTCTAATCTCTCTGATAGTCTACTTGTAACTGGTTTCTCTTATGACAGATTTGAGACAGAGGATAATAATTATGCTGAATTTTGTTACATAACACATAAAACTAGAGGTGTTAGAAGGGGAGGTGCAGCAGCAGTTGATCTAGCATTTGTCGCGGCAGGTAAGGTAGATGGATATTGGGAAAGGGGATTGGAGGTATGGGACCTAGCGGCCGGTGCTATTATTGTTAAAGAGGCTGGTGGTATTATTTCTGATTATCCATCAGGCGAATTTAATTTAAGTTCAGGAAGAATTTTAGCTTGTTCTCCCAGCCTTGAGAATGAATTAAAAAATGAACTAGATAAAGTTTCTCCATTTAAAAAAAATCTCTATACCTAAAATTAGTTAAATATTAAAATGACAGATATAAAGGAAATTAAATTAGTCGATGTAAAAAATAACTCAAACATAATAAATAATTTAAATAGTATTTATAAACTATGGGGATATGAAGAGGTTTCACCCTCATTTATAAATACTTTAGAGACAATAAAAGGCCGTGGCGTTATTGACGAAAATCAGGTTGTAGGAATAGTAAGTAATAATTCTTTATGTCTTAGGCCAGAAATGACAACATCAATTGTTAAATTGTCATCTACTAGATTAATAAATAAGAAAAGACCCATAAGATTATTCACCAATGGAATGGTTTTTGATAAAAAACAAAATAATAAAAATTCCTATAAGTTACAAGAAAAATTGCAGAGTGGAATTGAATTAATTGGATATGATACAAAATACCCAGAAATTGAAGTTATTAATATTTTGTTTGATTCAATCGATAACATTAATTTGAAGGATGGTTGCAATTTATTTCTACTAGTAAGCACCACAAAAATAATGGACTTGATACTGAACAAATATAAGAATAATAATTTTGAAGAAATTAAGAAAAGTCTGGTTAATTTTGATCAAGATAATTTATCTAAATTAGGAATAGATGAAGATGATAAATATATTCTTAAAGATCTTTTATTCACACGAGGAGAACCAATTTCAATATTAAAAAAATTAAAAACTATATATGGTACTAGCAAAATATTAGATGACTTAAATTTTTTATTTGAAACATTATCAAAAATATCAAATAAATATGGTGTTAAATTACAACTTGATCCCACTTTTCAACCTCACTTAAATTTGTATGAAGGAATAGTTTTTCAACTAATAGGGGATAATGGGAAAAATAAAAGCGTCATCGCAAAAGGTGGAAGATATGATGAGTTAGTAAGATCATTTAGTCCTAATGAGAAAATATTTAATGGGATTGGATTTACAATTTCAGTAGACATCTTAAGAAATTTAATTAAGCAAGAAAAGCCAGATAAAAAAAAGATCTTATTGATGTTTAAACATTCTTTTTTGTTAGAAAAAGGTATGAATGAACAAAAAGCACAACAGAAAAAAGGAAATATTGCTCTCTTACATTTAAATCCATGTGATGACTTGGCTAAAGCCCATCAAATCATGAAAGAAAATGATTGTAGTGAGATTTTGTGGGTTAAATAAAACCTTTCAAAAATTTATTTAACTTTTAAATTCAAATATTGTTCGGACAATACTCCTAATTAAACTTGATTAACTAGTTTTTACGAAATAAGATTTAATATGTTTGATTTTTTTTAAATGGAAAAAGGCGAAATTCGTATTAATACCGAAAATATTTTCCCAATTATCAAGAAGGCAGTATATTCTGACCATGAAATCTTTTTAAGAGAACTTGTTAGTAATGGTGTTGACGCAATTAGTAAAAGAAGAATGGCCTCCATGGCAGGTGATTGCGAAAGTACTGAGGAGGCTCAAGTAAAAATAACAATTAATCGTGAAAAAAATACTTTAACAATTTCCGATAATGGAATTGGAATGAATGATGAAGAAATTAAGAAGTACATAAATCAAGTTGCATTTTCTAGTGCTGAAGAATTCCTAACAAAATACAAAAAAGATAATGATGAAATCATTGGTCATTTTGGACTAGGTTTTTATTCAAGTTTTATGGTGGCAGATAGAGTTGATATACTAACTAAGTCGGCCGTTGGGGAATCAAAAGCTTTCAAATGGTCTTGTGATGGATCTCCAAATTTCACGTTAGAGGAATCAGAAAGAGAGACAATTGGTACAGATGTTATTCTTCACCTACTTGAGGAAGAAAAAGAGTTTATCGAGCCTGAAAGGATTAAATCACTAATAAAAAAATATTGTGATTTTATGCCAATAGATGTCATATTAGAAGGAGAGACAATCAATAAGAAAAATCCTCCTTGGAGAAAACAACCTAGTGAATTAAAAAATGAAGATTATATTGAGTTATATAAATACCTTTATCCTTTCCAAGGAGATCCACTGTTGTGGATTCATCTAAATACAGATTATCCATATGACATACAAGGGATATTGTATTTTCCAAGGTTGTCAGGTAGAGCCGATTGGGAAAAGGGAGAAATAAAACTATTTTGCAATCAAGTATTCGTAAGCGATTCAATTAAAGAGATAGTACCAAAATACCTTTTACCTCTAAGAGGAGTTATTGACTCTACAGATATACCTCTAAATGTTAGTAGAAGTGCATTACAAACAGATAGAAAAGTAAGGTCTATATCATCATTTATCTCAAAAAAAATCGCTAATAAACTGAAGGATTTGATAAAAAATTCTCCAGAATTTTATGCAGAAATTTGGGATTCAATCTCTGCTTTTATTAAAATTGGTGCTATCGAAGATGAAAAATTTGCTGATTTAGTCAATAACAGTATAATTTTCGAAACAATAATAAATTCAGAGAAAGACGTAACTAAATATATTGAAGATAAATCCCTGATCAAGTCCAATGATAAATATTTCACAACTCTCACAAATTACAAAGAGCGAAATAAATTAACTGATTCTAAAAAAATAATTTACTGTTCAGATTTGATTGCACAGTCTAGTGCATTAAATATCTGTTTATCTGATAATAAAGAAGTTATTAAATCAGATCCCTTAATTGACGCACAATTTCTTCCATGGTTGGAAAGTAAAAATGAAAATTATCAATTTCAAAGGGTAGATTCAGAAATAAATGAACTAGAAGATAAAGAATCCAAAGAAATTGTAGATAAGGATGGTAAATCAAATACAGATAATCTTAGAGATACGATAGCTAAGGCCCTTAACAATGAGAAAGTGACAGTTAAAGTGCAGTCACTTACAAGTAAAGATGCACCACCAGCAATGATCTTGCTTCCAGAACAAATGAGAAGAATAAATGATATGGGTGCTTACATGGAACAAAAGATGCCTGGCTTACCTGAATATCATGTGCTCTTAATTAACAAAAAACATCCACTTATTGTTGGTCTTAATAAAATTACAGGTAACAAAATAATTATTGATGAAAAAGATCCTATTGAGAATCCATTTGCATCTAAAATTGTCAATCATGTTTACGATATGGCTAAGCTTTCCGTTGGTGGATTAGATCAAGAACAGATAATTAATTTACAAAATAATAATGCCGAATTAATTTCAGAATTACTTAATTCAACAAATTGAGTAATATGTTAGAATTTTTAAAGAGTTAACTCAATAAATATGTCAAGAGTTTGCGAACTGACAGGTGCAAAAGCTAATAACGGGATGGCAGTGAGTCACTCACATATTCGTACAAAAAAATTGCAACAAGTTAATCTCCAAAAAAGGAGACTTTGGTGGGAAGAAGGCAAAAAATGGGTGAATATTAAAATTAGCACCAAATCACTAAAGTCTATACAAAAAGTAGGTTTAGATAAATTTGCTAAATCAAATGGAGTTGATTTAAAAAAATTCTAAATTTGATGAGAAATTTAGTTGTAAGTATATTAATATCTTTAATTTTTTTATTTAATTGTAATTCAGCAATCGCTTTTGACTTTGCCCCTGAAGTAGGAGATATTGCTCCAAACTTTCAATTAGAAGGTTTTAATAAAAACATAAAATCAAAAAATATTTGGGAATTAAATGATTTTCAAGGTAAGTGGCTTGTTATGTATTTTTATCCAAAGGACTTTACCGCAGGTTGCACTCTTGAAGCTAGAGGTTTTTCGGAATTAAAAAAAGATTTTTCAAAATATAATGCCGAAATTGTTGGCATTAGTGCTGATAATCAAGATTCTCATGAAAGTTTTTGCAGCGAGAAATCTATAAACTACACTTTATTATCCGATCCTGAAGGAATTATTAGCGATAAATATGGTTCTTGGATTCCTCCATTTTCAGATAGAAATACTTTTTTGATTTCTCCAGAAGGGAAAATTTCTTATAGATGGATAAGTGTTTTACCTATAAATCATGCCAAAGAAGTACTTAATGTACTAAAGAAAAAAATATAAATTTTGCACGAACTTTCATTTGGAACCTGGTTAATTCACATCTCTTCAGTCATTGAATGGATATTTACCATCTTTGTTATATACAAAATTTCTACATATAAAAAATATAATTTATATTTTTGGTTAAGCTTAGCAATGGTTCCAAATTTAATAGGAGCTATGTGCGCTATTACATGGCATATCTACGATAATCAAGATGTATTGTATGGATTAGTAACGCTTCAAGGGATATTCACATTTATTGGTAATTCAACATTAGCTCTCGCATCATTCATTATTTTTAAAAAGGAAGAGACTTATGAATGATTTATTTTTTAAATTTATAGAAAAATTAGGTTCCATTGATAACACATTATTGTTCTCAGTATCTATAATTCCATACGCAATATTTTTGCTTTACTTATATAAAATCAAAACTGTTAATATTTTCGTAAAAACAGGATTTTCCTTAACTGTTTTATTCGTATTCATAACTATATTGGTATCTATCTTCACACTAAATTACTATGATAAAACTCTTGTTGAGGTTGACTTCCTGCATGGCTTTGCAGAATCATTCCTGACTCTAAGTGATTTTGTTATTTTGTTTGGATTTATAAAGTTGTTAAATATCTTAGAAGTAAACAACTCTTAAGACCTTTTACAATTTTGTGTTTTTTAGGTAAAAGTATTAGAGAATATATTAAAAATAACGAATTTTTATGTTTACTACATTATTTGCAGCTGCAGATCCAGCAACTTTTTCTTGGTCCCCAAAGTGTGCCGTCGTAATGATTGCTTGTAATGTTTTTGCTTATGCAATTGCTAGAGCAACAATAAGAAAACCTAATGAAGGTTTTGAAATACCTAATTCAAAATTCTATGGTGGTTTAAGTCACGCATCAGTTGTAGGTGCTAATTGCCTAGGTCATATTTTCGGAATTGGAGCAATCTTAGGATTAGCCTCACGTGGTGTTTTATAAAAATTTATTTATTAAATTTTTAATTGTCTAACTTAAATTTTTTAACAATTTTATCTGCCATCTGATCAGGCATAAGTCCTAATTTTTCTTTACTCTGATCAGGTGAAGCATGATCAACTAAAACATCAGGTATACCTATTCTGTATACAGGAATATTTATTTCATTATCGTTTAATAATTCAACTATTGCTGAACCAAATCCACCTATTAAGGTTCCTTCTTCCATAGTTACAACTTTTTGGATCCTACTTGCTAAAGGCATAATAAGATTTTTATCGAGAGGTTTCACAAATCTTGCATTAATAAGACATGCATTAATGTTCATATTTTTTAATATCTTTGCTGTTTCGATAGCTGATGCGACCATTGAACCATAAGCAATAATTAAAATATCCTCTCCCTCTTCAAGTATTTCAGCTTCGCCTATATTTAAAGGTTCCCAACCCTCATCCATTACAGCCACTCCTAACCCAGAGCCTCTGGGTATCCTTAGTGCTGTAGGACCGTTATGGTTTATTGAAGTTATTAACATTCTCTGTAATTCAGACTCATCTTTTGGGGCCATCAATACAAAATTAGGTATAGATCTCATATAACTGATATCGTACTGACCTTGGTGAGTAGGACCGTCAGCTCCAACTATCCCAGCTCTATCAAGTACGAATGATACTGGTAAATTTTGTATCCCTACATCATGAATTAATTGATCAAAAGCACGTTGAAGAAAAGTACTATAAATAGCTACAACAGGCTTAAGACCATCGCAAGACATTCCTGCCGCAAGAGTAACTGCATGTTGTTCTGCTATTCCTACATCGATATATTGGTCTGGAATATTTCTTTGCAATATATCTAAACCAGTTCCTGTAGCCATTGCAGCTGTAATGCCAACGACTTTGCTATCTTGTTCACATATTTTCAATAAGGTTTGACCAAATATTTTACTATAACTAACAGGCTTAGGTTTCTTTGATGGAATAGATTTCCCAGTAGTCAGATCAAATGCAGACTGAGCATGATATCCTACCTGGTCAGCTTCTGCATAAGGATAACCCTTACCTTTTGTTGTGACAACATGAACAAGTACAGGCTTTTTAAGTTTATGAGCAGCGTTAAAAGTATTAACTAAATTTCCAATATCATGACCGTCAATTGGACCCATATATGTAAATCCAAGTTCTTCAAAAACAGCACCAACCTTAGGCACAGCCAATCGTCTAACGCTTCCTTTAATATTTTTAAATTCTTCTGGTATATCCTTACCAATTAAGGGAATATTTTTTACACTTTCTTGAACACTATCGGATAAAAATTGCAATGGCGGACTAACTCTTACCTTATTTAAGTAAGATGAAAGGGCTCCAACTGGTGGTGAAATAGACATATCATTATCATTTAATACAACAACTAAAGGAGTATTTGGTAAGTGTCCTGCATGATTTATAGCTTCTAATGCCATTCCTCCAGTTAATGCTCCATCTCCAATAACAGCAACACATTTATAATTCTCGCTTTTTCTGTCTCTGGCTATTGCCATTCCTAAAGCAGCAGAAATAGAAGTGCTTGCATGTCCAGCACCAAAATGATCAAATTTACTTTCACTTCTTTTTAGATATCCAGCTACTCCATTTTGTTGTCTAAGGGAATCAAATTGACTGAAACGTCCTGTTATTAATTTATGAGGATAACCTTGATGTCCTACATCCCAAACAACTTTGTCGAAATCTAGATCAAGAGTTTGATATAAAGCCAATGTAAGCTCAACCACACCTAAACCAGGGCCAAGATGCCCACCGCTAGTAGATACTACTTGAAGGTGTCTTTCTCTAATTTGACAAGCAATTTCCTCTAATTGTGAAACTGTTAAGCCATGAAGTTGATTTGGATGACTTAACTCACTTAAAAGCATTTAATAAAAATTGGTATCTATCTAATCTAAAACGTCGAGGTGCAAAATGAGTATTTTTTTTTAAATAGATCATGTAATGTTTTATTAGATTAATAATTAATGCTAAAAGTATATATATGAAAGATTATTTTGAAAAAATACTTCAAGCTGAAGTCTATGAAGTAGCAAAAAAAACGCCCCTAGAGAAAGCTCATAATTTAAGTAATAATCTTAATAATGAAGTTTTTCTAAAAAGAGAAGATCTTCAAGATGTATTTTCATTCAAAGTAAGAGGTGCTTATAACAAAATGAGTAAACTCACCAATTCTCAGCTTTCTCAGGGAGTAATTACTTCAAGTGCTGGTAATCATGCTCAAGGTGTTGCTCTTAGTGCTCTCAAGCTAAATTGCCAAGCGACAATATTAATGCCTATTACAACACCCCTTGTAAAAGTTAATGCTGTTAAAAAGTTAAAAGCAAAAGTTATATTATTTGGTGATAATTATGATGAAACTTATAAAGAAGCAATAAGGATTAGCAAAGAAAGAAATTTATGTTTTATTCATCCTTTTGATGATCCAGATGTAATAGCAGGTCAAGGAACTATAGCTATTGAACTTGAACAGCAACTAAAGGAAAAACCCTATGCAATTTATATTGCTGTTGGTGGTGGTGGATTGATATCAGGAATATCCTTATACATTAAAAAAATATGGCCTGAAGTAAAAATAATTGGGGTAGAGCCTGAAGATGCAGATGCTATGACAAAATCTTTGGAAGAATCAAAAATTGTGGAATTATCTTCTGTTGGTCAATTTGCTGATGGAGTGGCGGTTAAAAAAATTGGTAAAAATACTTTTGATATTGGCAGAAAATATATAGATAAGATGATTACCGTTAATACTGATGAAATATGTGCAGCTATAAAAGATGTTTTTGAGGATACTAGATCAATATTAGAGCCCGCCGGAGCATTATCAATTGCTGGGATGAAAAAAGATATTTTAAATTCGAATCATTCAAATAGAAAAATGGTTGCAATTGCATGTGGTGCAAATATGAATTTTGAGCGTCTTAGATTTGTCGCAGAAAGAGCAGAACTAGGTGAGTGTAAAGAAGTAATGATGGCTGTTGAAATTCCTGAACGTCCTGGAAGTTTAATTGATTTTTGTAAGTTACTTGATGATAGAAATTTAACTGAATTTAGCTACAGGATGTCGAATTCTAAGAATGCCCAGATCTTTGTAGGAGTACAAGTCTATGGATTAAAGGATAAAAAAAATCTTTTAAATGTATTTAGAAATTCGGAGTACTCATTTATTGACATAAGTGATGATGAATTATCTAAAAATCATCTAAGACATATGGTAGGTGGTAGATTACCAAAGAATTCCAAAGAAATGGATAATAGAAACTTTGTTGAGCTTTTATACAGATTTGAGTTTCCTGAAAGGCCTGGCGCATTAATAAACTTCTTAAATAATATGAAATCTAATTGGTCTATAAGCGTATTTCACTATAGGAATTATGGAGCTGATGTTGGAAAAATTGTTATTGGAGTTTTAATCTATAAAAATGAGATTTTAGAGTGGAATAAATTTGTTAAAATTCTAGGCTATAAATTTTGGGATGAAACTCAAAACGATACATATAGATTATTCCTTGGTGCATCAGATTAAATTTAAGGTAAATTAGGTAAGATTTCGGTAATTAAAATCAATCAATCTGATCTAAATACCACGCCAATATCTGATATAGATCTAGTTACTAAAGTTGAAGCTGTTCTATATTTAAAAGGCAGACCTATAACTAAAAAGGATCTTTCAGACATCACTAATTCTGATATAAACTCAATAAATGATGCAATTAAAGATCTAAAAAATAAATACTCTAATCCAAAATCAGCTATTGAATTAAATGCAGTTAATAACAGTTTTTCTCTCGAACTAAAATCTAGTCTTAATGAATTCGTCGATGATTTACTTCCTTCTGATTTGAAAACATCCGAATTAAGGACATTAGCTACTATTGCGATCAAAAAAAAGATACTACAATCGGATCTTATAGTTCTTAGAGGTTCAGGTGCTTATGATCATATTAAAGAATTATTAGAAAAGAAATTTATCGTCAAACGAAAGCAAAAAGATGGTAGATCATATTGGTTATCATTATCAGAAAAGTTTTTTCAAACTTTTGCTGTAAGTAATGAATATCTCTCAAATATAGGAAGCAGTAATAATAAGCAGCAATAATAAGTAAATGTTAGGATATATTAAATTACAACAAGATAATGTTATCTGAGATTTTTGCAGTTCTGGGCCAAACTTTATCAATTTACTCTTTCATATTGATAATAAGAATATTACTTACATGGTTTCCAGGTATTGATTGGAGTAACGGTATTTTATCTGCATTAACTTCTATCACAGATCCTTATTTAAACATTTTTAGAGGAATTATCCCTCCAATAGGTGGATTTGATATTTCATCCTTATTAGCTTTTTTACTTTTAAATGTTATACAAAATTTAATTACAAATCTCCAGTATGCAAGCTTAGGTTATAGCTGAACTTATCTATCATCTCCAGAACCTCTTATCTTCCCTTTAGCAGCTCTTAATCTTAATTTTTCAAGGTTTTGTAATGCAACATCCTCTAAATTGAAATTTAATTCTGTACAAAGATTTGAAATGTACCACAAAACATCTCCTAACTCTTTTTTAATACCTAATTTTGATTCGTTATCAAATATTCCATTTTTATCTCTTATAACCTTTTTCACTTTTTCTGCCACCTCACCAGCCTCTCCAACTAAACCAAGAGTTGGATAAATATTATTTGAGCCTAAATCAGGATATTGTGCTGTTTCTCTAGCTTTTTTCTGATAAGTTTTAAAATCCATGACTTAAATAACTAACTTTGGGTATGGTAAATTTATTTATATCTAGCAATATTATCTATATATGTCGAATATTGATTTAAAAAGAAGAACAAAAATAGTAGCAACTATTGGCCCTGCAACTCAATCTGAAGAGATAATTACAAATTTAATTAAAGCTGGAGTAACAACATTCAGATTAAATTTCTCACATGGAGATCATAATGATCATGCTGAGAGAATAAAAACCATAAGGGAAGTATCAAAAAAGTTAGATATAGATATTGGAATATTGCAAGATCTTCAAGGACCTAAAATACGATTAGGGCGTTTTAAGGATGGGCCAGTAAAAGTTAAAAAAGGCGATAAATTCACACTGACATCAAATAAAGTCGAATGTACAGATACTATTGCAAATGTGACCTACGACAAACTTTCTCAAGAAGTTAGCGAAGGTAAAAGAATACTTTTAGATGATGGAAAAATAGAAATGATTGTAGAAAAAGTTGATAAAAATGCTAATACTTTGGAGTGCATCATAACTGTAGGAGGGGTTCTTTCAAACAATAAAGGTGTTAATTTTCCAGATGTTCAATTATCAGTAAAAGCTTTAACTAAAAAAGATAAAGTTGATTTAAAATTCGGTTTATCTGAAGGTGTTGATTGGATAGCACTAAGTTTCGTAAGAAATCCATCCGATATAAATGAGATAAAAGATTTAATAAACAAAAATGGGCATTCAACTCCTGTAGTCGCAAAAATAGAAAAATTTGAAGCAATTGATCAGATCGATTCAGTATTACCTTTATGTGATGGGGTAATGGTTGCAAGAGGTGATTTGGGAGTAGAAATGCCTGCTGAAGAAGTTCCTCTCTTGCAAAAGGAATTAATAAGAAAAGCTAATACATTAGGTATCCCAATAATTACAGCGACTCAAATGCTTGATTCAATGGCTTCTAACCCAAGACCAACTAGGGCCGAAGTTAGTGATGTTGCAAATGCAATTCTTGATGGTACAGATGCTGTAATGCTTTCAAACGAAACTGCAGTTGGCGATTATCCTGTAGAGGCAGTTGAAACTATGGCAACTATAGCAAGAAGAATTGAAAGGGATTATCCACTTAAGGCTATTGAAAGCCACTTACCCAGTACGATCCCAAATGCTATTAGTGCAGCAGTAAGTAATATAGCTAGACAACTAGATGCGGGAGCTATAATCCCTTTAACTAAATCAGGTTCTACCGCTCGAAATGTAAGTAAGTTCAGACCACCAACACCTATCTTGGCAACTACTACAGAGAGAAGTGTAGCGAGAAGATTGCAACTTGTTTGGGGAGTTACTCCAATAGTAGTTAAAAATGATCAAAGAACAGCAAAAACTTTTAGTTTAGCTATGCAAATTGCACAGGAGATGGGGATCCTAAATCAAGGAGATTTAGTAGTCCAAACCGCAGGTACATTAACTGGAATTAGCGGCTCTACAGATTTAATAAAAGTCGGTTTAGTAAGAAAGATTGTATCAAGAGGAATTTCAATAGGGGAAATAGGTGTTACAGGTAAAGCCAGAATAATTAAAAATGATCTTGATATATCATTAATTTGCCCAGGAGAAATATTATTTGTTCCGAAGGAATTAATGCAAAATATTCCACTGAGTAAAAATATTGCAGGCATTGTTACGAACCAAAATGTAAATGATGTTTATGCTTTGTTCAACAAAAATAATAAAAAGATTTCTACAATTTGTAATTTAGAAAATATGGATGATCATGAAATTAGCAATGGTGACCTTATTACACTTCAGCTAAATGAAGGTGTTATATACATGGGGCAAATTGAAGATGATGATGCATTAGATAAATATAAATATGTCTAGGAATATTTCAATAAAAGAAGCCTTAGGCATGGCAACAAAAACTTTAGTTTCTAACAAATTGAGAAGTTCGTTAACCATGCTTGGGATAATTATAGGAAATGCATCAGTTATTACACTTGTTGGGCTTGGAAGAGGTGCTCAAACATTAGCTAAAAACCAATTAAGTAATTTAGGTGCAAATGTTTTATTCATTGTTCCTGGAAATAATGACACCAGAAGAAGAGGTATTTCATTTCCTAAAAATCTTGTTTTAGAAGATGCACTAGCAATAAGAAATCAAGTCCCAACAGTTAAAAAAGTTGCGCCTCAAATTTCTGCTAACGAAATAGTGCAGTCAAATTCTAAAAGTCTAAATATATCAATTGCAGGAGTTACTCCTGAATTTCTTGAAGTAAGAAGCTTTGAAGTTGATAAGGGAAGATTTATATCTAAGAGTGATATTAATAGTGCAAGAAGTTATGTAGTAATAGGTCCTGATCTTAAAGACGAATTTTTCAAAGATAAAACATCATCACTTGGAAAAAAAATCAGAATTAAAGATCACACTTATGAAATTGTTGGAATATTAAAACCAAAAGGAGCTGTATTTGGAAGTAATCAAGACAAAAATGCTTATATTCCATTAACCACCATGGTCAACAGGATTACGGGGAAGGACCCAACATATGGAGTAAGTTTAAGCTTCATTAGTGTTGAAGCTATAAATAAAAATGCAACTAGTGCCGCTAAATTTCAGATTACTAACTTATTAAGGCAAAGACATAAAATAATCAGAGATGATGACTTTGCTGTTAGATCACAAGAAGATGCATTGAATATAGTAACCAATATAACAAGTGGGCTAACGTTTTTATTGGCTGGTATTGGGGCAGTATCTTTAGTGGTTGGAGGCATAGGAATCATGAATATTATGCTTGTATCTGTAAGTGAAAGGACTGAAGAAATTGGACTTAGAAAAGCAATAGGAGCTAAACAGTCAGATATATTAATTCAATTTTTGATTGAGGCATTGATTTTATCTACAATTGGCGGATTAATTGGAACAACAACGGGATTATCAGGAGTTTTTCTTTTGTCTTTGATAACCCCTCTCCCTGCATCTGTAGGAATTACAACTACTTTTTCCACTATGATCATTTCAGGATCAATAGGTTTAATCTTTGGCGTTTTACCTGCAAAAAGAGCTTCTAAATTAGATCCAATTGTTGCATTGAGAAGTTTATAAATAGAATTTATAATAATGCTCAATTTTTATAAATTAATTGAGATACTGGTGAGTCTTCAATCAATAGTAATAACATCAATGTTATCTGTTTATATTCCACTACCTTTTTTTCTACCTTCTTTTTTGTAAATAGTACCAATTATAGATCTCTCATCATCATCAAATAGTGGAATATTAATAGAATTAGGCATGTGTCCTTTATAATATTCACTCGGGCTCCTAACATCTATAAGTGGTCCTTTAAAACATCTAAATTTCTCTAGTTCTTTTCTTTTGAAATACATGGATTGTTTTTATTTTTTTTGATTAATTTTTTTAAAATGAATAACAAAGAACAGGATAACTATAGTAATGCTACATTAGATCTTATAAAAAAATTTGTAGATTCAAATCAAAGAAAAAGAATAAATTCATTAACTCAAATAGAATCTGAAGTCGAAAATATTTTTAATCTTGGCCCATCACTGTTTGATATTTTTGATAAAGAAGGAGATGACTGGGCTGCCGGTTGGATATTGCAAGTTTTAAAAAAATTCAAGCCAGTATTCTTTGATAACTCTAAATTCAATAATTGGTTTAATACATATTCAGATATTGATATTAATTATGAAGAATTGCAATTGATGTTAGTTGAGCAAAAATTTGAAGATGCAGATAGATTAACAAGTTCCTACTTACGAAAATTAGCTGGAAAATTAGCTGAAAAACGTGGATATGTTTTCTACAGTGAAGTTAAAAATATGTCAGGAAAAGATCTAGAAACAATAGATAGATTATGGACTATTTATTCTACTGGTAGATTTGGATTTTCAATTCAAGCAAAGATTTTAAAATCAGTAGGGAAAAAATATGAATTAATGTGGCCAAAAATAGGGTGGAAAAAAGACGGCTTATGGACTAGATATCCTGGATCTTTTTGCTGGTCATTGGATGCTCCTGACGGACATATGCCTTTAATAAATCAACTAAGAGGAGTAAGACTTATGGACTCCATCCTACGGCATCCTGCTATTTCAAAGAGACACAATAATGTTCTTTAAATTAAGGTATTCAATAAGTTAAAATTAAAATAGTGTAAAAATATTATTATGTCCTTATTCCGGGGCAAAAATATTTTAAAAAGATTTTTTAAAAGACCAAAAATAAACTGGTCCAACTACGAATTCGAATCATCATTACAGTTAAATGAATTTGTCGATCAATTATTAGAACCTATTAAAAATTCTCAATCAAGCTATCTTATAAAACTTGGTTTACATGAAGCTCTAGTTAACGCAGTAAAACATGGAAATAAATTAGATCCTAAAAAAAATATTAGAGTAAGAAGAATAATTACTCCTAATTGGTGTGTTTGGCAAATTCAAGATCAAGGTAATGGTTTAGAAATAAAAAAAAGAGAATACAAATTACCAAAAAAAATAAGTAGTGTAAATGGCCGTGGCCTATATATTATTAATGAATGTTTTGATGATATTAGATGGAGTAGTAAAGGTAATAGACTTCAGTTGGCTTTAAAAAGATGATTTTTACTAGGGCAAGGTTGATCTACGTTTATTTCTTTTAACCATTTAATACTTTCTTCTATATACTCAATAGTTTCCTTGTCATTACAAGAAATAATTAAATGGCATAACCCAGCCGAAATTAGTTCTGCAGCACGTTTATATTTATTTCCTTTATCTTTATGCCATTTAGAATGATCAATCTTTAATTTGTCATTAAGACTTTGAACAAGCTGAATAGTATCTTTATCCCAATAGGTCATAAGAGTTTTTTTTTACTTTACAGCAGACCATACTTTGGTCATAAAAAAGGAATTTGATTTTACATCTTTAAACCCTACATCCTCAATTTTAGAATCTATATCCTCTTTTATGTAATCACGATAAAAAGGCTCATGAAAAGATTTGTAGAAGCTTTCCATTACGGATGTAAAGTCAGGTGAATCACTTATTTGAATTGAATCAGCTAAAACTAATATTCCGCCAGGTTCAAGAACTCTAAAAAATTCATTTAATACTTTAGCTCTAATTGTTCTAGGTAATTCATGAAATAGGTAAACACAAGAAATGCATTGAAAACTATCATTTTCAAAAGGTAATTCCTCAGCGTTACCTTTTATCAACTCAATTAAATCTCCATCTAGATCTGAAATATATCTACTTGCCTCTTTTAAGTATGAATCTGATAAATCAATGCCTGTAATTTTTTCTTTAGGAAATGCTGCTCTTAATTGTTTTAATGTTCTTCCTGATCCCGTCGCCACATCAAGTATTTTTATAGAACTTTTTTTTCTATCTCTAAAACTTTCAAGTCCTTCTTTTATTGGCTTAATAATTCTTCTTCTCATTGAGTCTGCACTACCATTGAAAAGTATCTCAACTTGTAGGTCATAAATGCTAGCTGAGAAATCTGATAAATAACCATCTGTTTGATGATGAAAATTTCTCAAGTAATATTGAGGATAATTATCTTTATCAATTGATTTTGGAAGATCATCAAAGTTTTGTTTTCTGCGTCTATCCCATGTGTTAGGCATATCAAGCCAAACTTTAGGATATTGAGTTATATATCTAAGCCATGGTTCGTCAAACAATAATTTTTTTGGATATATATTTTTTTCTGCATCATTCCAATCTTCTTCTCTTAAGATATCCATTGAATTTTGGATTTGAATAAGAAGGTCTCTATCTATATTAAAATTTTCAAGCTTTGAATCGGGAAGAATAAGGTTCATTAATCTTGAACTAATCTGCTTGTGAGCAAAACCTGCAATGCTTTTACTTTGTTGTAGCGTTTTATATGCAATTTTTGAGATAGATTCCCTAGCCATTTTTTGATTTATATATATATATTCCAACAAAAAAAAAATCAATTTGAGAATATTTTGTGATATTTCTCAAATTGATTAATTTAAACTATTTTTTTTCTTTTATTTACGCATCGTAATACATGAAGAATTCATGTGGATGAGGCCTTTGTCTTAGTTGTTGTACCTCTTCGTATTTTATATCGATAAAGTTATCAATAAAATCTTCAGTAAATACTCCGCCAGCTAATAGATAATCCTTATCTGCTTTTAGCGCATTAAGTGAGTCATTTAGAGATGAAGGTACTGTATCAATTTTTGCAAGTTCATCAGCTGGAAGTTCAAATAAATCTACATCTACTCCATCACCAGGATCAATTTGATTTTTAATTCCATCAATACCAGCAAGCATCATTACAGAGAATGCTAAGTAAGGATTTGCAAGTGCGTCACCTGATCTGAATTCTAATCTTTTAGCTTTGGGGCTTGGTCCTGTTAAAGGTATTCTTACCGCAGCTGATCTATTACCCTCAGAATAAACTAGATTTACAGGTGCTTCGAATCCTGGAACCAATCGTTTATAACTATTTGTGGTTGGGTTAGTAAATGCTAAAAATGATGGTGCATGTTTAAGTATGCCTCCGATGTACCATCTTGCTGTTTGAGATAAATTTGCATAGGATCCTTCACCAAAGAATAGTGGCTGTCCACTCTTCCATAAACTTTGGTGAACATGCATTCCTGTTCCGTTGTCGTTAAAAACAGGTTTGGGCATAAATGTTGCTGTTTTTCCATATTTTTTTGCAACATTTCTGACAACGTATTTATAAGTCATAACGTTATCAGCAGCATTTATTAGCGAATCAAATTTCATTCCAAGCTCGTGTTGGCCTGCACCAGCAACTTCATGGTGATGTTTTTCAGTGGGGATACCTAATTCACCCATAAGAAGAAGCATCTCAGATCTGATATCTTGCGCAGTATCATTTGGAGCTACTGGAAAATATCCTTCTTTATATTGTATTTTGTATCCTAAGTTTCCCCCTTCTTCAATTCTCCCTGTGTTCCATGGAGCTTCAATAGTGTCAACACTATAAAAACAACCTCCTTCTTTAGAGTCGTATCTAACGTCATCAAATAAGAAGAATTCTGGTTCTGGTCCAAAAAATGCAGTATCTGCTATGCCAGTCGAGTCTAAATATTTTAATGCCTTTTGAGCTAAAGCTCTTGGACACCTATCATAAGGTTCACCGCTTCTTGGCTCTTGAATAGAGCAAATCATACTTAAAGTTTTATGTTTATAAAAAGGATCTATCCAA
Organism: Prochlorococcus sp. HOT208_60m_813B04; assembly: GCA_002025975.1. GTDB lineage: Bacteria > Cyanobacteriota > Cyanobacteriia > PCC-6307 > Cyanobiaceae > Prochlorococcus_A. Next base: position 6,101 of record MWOU01000108.1, on the reverse strand, counting down.
GCTGTACTTGCATCGGGCACCATTGACATATCCGAGGCATTAATTGCTTTCCAACCTCTTATTGATGAGCCATCAAATGCCAAACCTTCTGTAAAAGAATCCTCCTCTATCATGTCTGATGTAAGAGTTAAATGTTGCCATTTTCCATGAATATCAGTGAATTTTAAATCGATGAGTTCAATTCCTTCGTCTTTAATTTGACTTAAAACATCTTGAGGAGATTTAGACATAATTTTGTAATACCTTATATGAAATTAATAACTTGATGATTCTTGTTATGTATCAATGGTAACTTTTTTTAAGACTTGATGTCTTCTTTTAGTGTTTCAAGTCATAAGTTTAATAATTGTTTACCTAAATATTTAAATTGAATGAATTTCTTTAAATATATATCGCTTATGTGGCGATATTAGTTTAATTTAAAAGTAATTGAATGTAATGCTTTGACAGAAGCAAAACTTATTTCGGCTTTAAATGAAGAGAATTTATCTCATTTCTCAAAGACTTATGTTCCATCTAGACTTTTATTAGGTCCTGGTCCTTCAAACGCACATCCAGAAGTCTTAAGCGCTCTTTCTTTGAATCCTATTGGCCACTTAGATGAAGCATATATTTCATTGATGTCTGATGTTCAACAGCTTCTAAGATATACCTGGCAATGTAATAATCGTCTGACTCTTCCAATGAGTGGTACTGGAAGTGCAGCTATGGAAGCATCAATAGCTAATTTTATAGAGGAAGGAGAAAAAATTCTTATCGCTAAAAAAGGATATTTTGGAGACAGACTTGTTGATATGGCAACAAGATATAAAGCAGATGTATCTGTTATTGAAAAACCCTGGGGTGAATCCTTTTCTTATGAAGAAATCAAGTATGAAATAGAAACTAAAAAACCAGCAATTTTTGCTATTGTCCATGCTGAAACATCAAGTGGTGTTTTACAACCTCTTGATGGTATTGGGGATGTATGTAGAAAAAATAACTGCTTGTTTTTAGTTGATGCAGTTACTTCTCTTGGAGCTCTAGAACTATTGATTGACGAATGGAAAATTGATCTAGCATACAGTTGTAGTCAAAAAGGATTAAGTTGTCCCCCAGGATTAAGCCCTTTTACGATGAATAAAAGAGCTGAAGAAAAACTAAGTTCAAGAAAAACAAAAGTACCTAACTGGTATTTAGATTTATCTCTTTTAAATAAATATTGGGGTTCTGATCGCGTTTACCATCATACGGCCCCTGTAAATATGAATTTTGCTATTCGTGAAGGTTTACGATTAATTGCTAATGAGGGATTAGAAAATGTTTGGAATAGACATAATACTAATGCAAAGAAATTGTGGAATGGTTTAGAAAGTCTTGGAATGGAATTACATGTATCTGAGGATTATAGATTGCCAACTTTAACCACAGTTAAAATACCTCCAGCAGTTGATGGGGATGGTTTTAGAAATCATCTCTTAAGAAACTTTGGAATTGAGATAGGAAATGGACTTGGAGAATTATCCGGGAAGGTTTGGCGTGTAGGTCTAATGGGTTTTAATTCATGTGAGGAGAATGTTGATAGATTATTAAACCTATTTGATACTGAGCTAAAGAAATTTTCTATTTTTGAGTCCTCAACTTTTTGAACCAAATCTGTAAAATTTGACTGCATTCATCTTCTAGGATACCTCCAATTATTTCCATTTTGTGATGAGCACTTTCATGTTTTGATAGGTCAATTGAACCGCCCAATCCACCTCTTTTCTTATCGTAAGCCCCGAAAATAACTTTACCCATCCGTGCTTGAATAAGTGCAGAAGAACACATAGTACAAGGTTCTAAATTTGTGATAATAGTACATTCATTAAATCTCCAATCATTTTTTATTAGAGATGCCTGCCTAAGTGCCATTATCTCAGCATGACCTAATGGGTCTTTATTTATATTCCTTCTGTTAACACCTCTCCCGATACATCTTCCTCTCTCATCTAAAATTATTGAACAGATTGGTAGCTCAACTTTTCCAATTTCGTTGGATCTTCTTAATATCGAATTCATCCACAAATTGTATTTTGAATAATTTGTTTTTTTGCGTTGATCTTCATTACTATTTCCATTTTCAAAAATATATCTCATTTACCAAGATTGAGAATAGAATTATTAATAGATATCTTATCTGATGGCTGAAGATTTAAATAATAATAAAGATATATATTTCCCCTCAAATTTTGGGACTAATGACAAATTGATTACTCTTCTGAATAGAGCGAGTCAAACTCTTTGTGACTGGTTCTCTAAAGCTGATAAAAATGGTCCTTTACCTTTTGATGAGAATTTCAATTGTATTATGCCTGCGGAAGATGGTAACTCTGAAGAAGATTTGTTTTCTGAGATTGAATCTCTTTTGAATAATTCATTTAATCCCGTTCATCCTGGCTCGCTAGCTCACCTTGATCCGCCACCTTTAATTTTCTCTATTTTGGGAGATTTAATTGCTGCTGGTTTAAATAATAATCTTCTCGCTTACGAGTTATCACCAAGTGTAACCTTGCTTGAGGAATCATTATGCAAATGGTTTGCAAAGAAAATAGGGTTTAATGATTTCTCAGGAGGTATAGCTGCTAGTGGAGGTACATTAAGTAATCTGAATGCACTTATTGCAGCTAGAAATAATGCTGGATTAGGTACGAATCCTAATTCTGTATTACTTGTTAGTGAAGATGCTCATTCTTCTTTCGTTAAATGTATAAGAGTAATGGGTCTTGATACTAGGAATCTTGTCAAAATTAAAACTGATAATCAAGGTCGAATGGATATAAACGATCTGAGAAACTCTTTAGATAAATGTTCAATAGAAAATAAAAAAATATTTGCTATTGTTGCCACCCTTGGGACAACTGTAAGAGGAGCCATTGATCCTATTAAAGAAATAAGTGAAATCTGTAAACAAAGAAACATATGGTTACATATTGATGGTTCAATTGGAGGGATTTTTGCCATTACTTCTATTCCAATAGAAGGTCTAAATAATATTAATCAAGCTAATTCGATAACGATAAATCCACAAAAAATTATTGGAATTACAAAGACTTCATCTTTGTTATTGGTTTCAAATATGAGTACTTTAGAAAATACTTTTAATACTGGACTACCATATATATCATCTAAAGAAAATATTATAAATAGAGGAGAATTAGGCATACAAGGTTCTAGACCTGCAGAGGTTATCAAACTATGGCTTGGGTTACGTTTTTTAGGTCTCAAAGGAATAGAGAATATATTGAAATCGTCAATCAAAAGAAAAGATTTTTTTATAAAAAATATTAGTAAAAATAAATTTGATATATATTCAGGTCCTCTTCATATTGTTTCATTCTTACCAAATAAACTTGAGCCAAAAGACTCTGATGCATGGACTCAAACAAAAGTAAATGAACTAATTAACAATAATTTTATGCTTTCTAGACCAAAATTTAAAGGTAAATATTTTTTACGGGTTGTCATGGGAAATTACAATACAAAGGATTCTCATATTGAAGAACTTTTGAGACTTCTAGATGTTTAACTAATGAATATGGGAAGACCAAAAATTATTGCAATAATAACAGGGTTTATCTCTATAGCTATTTGCATTGCTTATTTACTATTAATAACTATCTTTGATTACAGAACTTATCTAAATGATCAATTATCTAATATTAATTAGTAAATGGAGGCAAACTTTTATTTGATTTAAAATATTTTTTCATTTCAATTTTTGAAATAGCTTCTTTTACGAAATTATTTAAAATATCGTCTCTTTTACTTATTCTATAGATCTTATCTACTACTTCTTGAATTCCTCCATCTCCCCAATCTTGACCATTTTTAAAATATTCAATCAAACTTAGTCCTACTATTCTTATTAACCAGCCTGCTGTAACTGATTGTATAGATTTAGATAATATTATTTTAGTCAAGCTTGTAGCTAAAGCGGGAGATAGAATGGCGAGACCCCCTTTTAGTATTCCTTGTTTAGCCAATGCGCTTAACAATGAAGTCGCCAAATCTTTTGCATCTTTTTTTGTAAGCTTTATTTCATATATTTTTGATAACTCCATTATCATTTGAAGGTTTACGGAGGTAGTAGTAAGAAAATCAACAGCTGGTAGTGGATTAACTAGTATTACTCCTCCTGTTATCCACATATATTTATTAATCACTTTATTTGACATTAAATATCTTTGTTCTTGTACAAAATTTTTACTTTTAATACCTAACTTATTTGAGCGAAAAAGAATATTATCCGCCAATAACTCTTCACCATTATTATCGAGGGTTTCAATTATTTCTCTAAATAAACTTCCTACCTCTGGAACTAAATTTAAAGCATCTGATTTTGTATAGGGAGATTTTTGAGAGACTGCGATTGTTTGAACGACTGAAATTTTATTTTTTCTAGCTGATGTTATAGAAATTATATTTTCTTTGATAAGGTTATTTTCATCTCTAGACCTTAAATCACATTTATTTAGAACTATTATTATTTTTTTCCTTAATTTTAATAATTCTCTAATTAAATAGTTTTCGTATTTATTTATGTCCTGATCTAACACAAAAAGAACTAAGTCAGAATTTGATGCTTGTATAATTGTCTCTTTTTCTCTCTCTTCTCCTAATTTAGATGGTTCGAATAAACCCGGAGTATCAAGTATATTAATGTTTCTTTTTAAAATTGGTATACGAATTTTATAGCTATTAATTTGCTTTGTTGTACCTATTTTTGCAGAGGTTTGTCCGACAATATTTTTCAATAAAGATCTTGCTATGGATGTTTTTCCTGAGGAACCTGCTCCAAAAAGAGTAACTTTATAATCTCCTGTTTTTAATTGGGACTCTAGTTTATTTTTCTGGTAATTTAATAATTCTGCTTTTACTTTATCGCTAATTTTTTTGTTAATTTTCTCGACTCCTTCCAAACTTATCTTGGCAGCACCATATGTGTTTTTGAATGAGAGTGAATTTTTTTTATTTTTATATATAACTTTATATACTATTTTTTTAAATAATTTTTTATCAATATTATAAAAAGTATAAATAATTATAATTAAAAATAAAAGAGTATAAATATTTACTATTCTTACAAATATGGAAAATAAAATATAAAGAAATAATATCAATACTACGTACTTTATATACTTTAATTTCAAGTAATCCATTTTATCTATTATTTTTAAAAATGTTATACAGTAAAATAATGAAACCAATATTAATAGATATATCAGCAATATTAAATACTGGAAAATCTATAATATTTAAATTTATAAAATCAACTACAAAACCTCTATATATTCTATCTATACCATTACCAATAGTTCCTCCAAGAATAAAGCTATAAGAATATAGATCGAATGAATTTAAAGTATTATTCCTTAATATCAAATAAATAAGTAATATAGAAAAAAAAATACTTATTAAAGATAAAAATACTCTACTGCCACTAAATATATTAAATGCTGCACCGTAATTTTTTACAAAGTCTAATTTGAATAAAAGAAAATCTTTATTAACAAATAATTTTTTATTATAAAACATTAAATATTTCGTAAATTGATCTATTAGAACAATAAAAATACTTAAAGATACAAAATATAATTTTGTTTTTATATTAATAATCATTATTTGCTACGTTTTATACGTTCTATAGGTTTAATAAGTAATAAAAGTGGAAAAAGCATTAAAAAATGATATCCAATTTTACCTAATGAGTATTTCCCTAAATTATATAAAAATAAATTGTATTGACTGTAGAATACAGTTTGCATGAAGTTGTAAATTATTCCAGTTAAATGCATAGCACCTATTGCTATAAATCCGTTTATTAAAAAGTTTCCAACGTTTATTTTATTTTTATTATTTAAATTATCAATTATTTTGATTAATGGATATAAACCTAATAAATAACCAAAATTTGGAGTGAGCAAATAACCTAATGAACCTCCTTGATGAAAGACAGGAAGTATAAATAACCCCAAAATTATATATATAGAATATGCTCTGAAAACAACTTTTTTATGGAATATAAGTGTTAATAAAATTATGGCCGGAATTTGCCATGTGATAGGTAACTCTAAGTTATT
>MWOU01000107.1 GCA_002025975.1 Prochlorococcus sp. HOT208_60m_813B04 | reverse complement strand
ATAAAGCAATTCCTAAAAATAAACCTGCTCCCTGGCTAACTCCAGCCCCAACTGCTACAAGTATAGAGTCACTGATTATAAGACTTATTAATAATGCTGGAGTAAATATTTTCCAGCGAGTACCTCCAATACCAATTGCGTAGCTTAGAAAATCAAAAAGGCCAGTCATTAGTAAACCAGTCATAAGAAAGAAATTTTCTTCTAGTTGGTTCTGATTAAAACTTTCAATCTTTTTCATTGCTTTCGGGCCAACTAAATTGCGTACAGGAACCCGACCATAATTTCTTGCAATAAAGAAAGCAGCTTGGCAAAAAACAATATCAGAAAAGATTATTGTCATGTAACCTTTTTGAAATCCTAGTAATGAACCGGCTAACAGAGAATAAGCTGAACTTGGAAGAGCGGGCAAAATAATACTTACTCCTCTAAGTATGAAAATTCCAAAAGGAGCCCAAATTCCCATACTTTCTATTTTGTTTCTAAGAGGTTCAATCCCATAATTTTGGATTAAGTAAATCAATACAACAAATATTGCTATAAAAAAAACTACTGAGAAAAATTTTTGTAATTTATTCATTATTCTTCTAATTAACTTATTGGAAGTAAGTTTTTTAATTTAATATTTGATTCTATCTATAATAGAAATACTAATCAATAAAAATTTTTACAAATTTTTATCCTTTATTTACTCTAAATAAAAGATTTTTTCAATTGCAAAAGTATTCATGGTTGATTCTAAGAATAAAGTTAGTTTAATATTTATTAGAAATAGCATTAGTTTACTTCTTTCAATAATCGTTCCAATTTTTATTTTTATAAAACAGGCAAATGCTTTGCCTCATGAATGGGTTGGAGTCCCTAAAAGTGAATATGGAGAACAGTTATGGGATAGACAAAGTATTAAAAGGAATGAGGATGGTTCTGTGAGAGTATTGAGTAAATATATTCCCAAAACAAAAAGTGAAATTACAAAGGATATTCTCTATACAATGGATATAAATTGTTTTGAAAAATCATTTAGAGATGTTGATGTCTCTATAGATGTAGCAAATAGTAATTTTAATCATTTAGCTGATTGGCAAGATCCAAATGGAGATGAATTGATTTTGGGAGTTATTGGTCAAGTCTGCAGGGTAGAAAACTAACAAATTTTAAATTCTAGAAATAAAATAATATAAAGTTTCTACTTTTTTAGAAAATATAAAACCCCTTCATAGAAGAGGAATTAAAGGTGCCAGGACCCAGATTTGAACTGGGGACACGGCGATTTTCAGTCGCCTGCTCTACCAACTGAGCTATCCCGGCTCTAACCTATATACTTTAAATTAAGATGTGTAGTTTGGGAAACCCTTTTAATTAAAAATTTTATATCTTCGTTAAATATCCAAAAAAAACTTTATTTTGAGTTAATCGCTAATAAGGCAGTACCAAATGAAGTAGTTTTTTTACTTGAAACTATTGGTATATTAATAATCTTTTCTCTTATTTTTCTCCACTGAGGGTTTTTTGAACCTCCACCAATAGTAATTATTTTTTTTGGAAGTGAACCCGTTAGTTCGCCTAGCTTTTCCCATCCTTTCAATTCGATCTTGGCTAGCCCCTCGAATAATGCATGTAAATAAAGTGAGTCGCTTACTGGTCTTGGACCAAGTATCGGCTCTAAATTAGAATTATTAACAGGAAATCTCTCTCCTTTACTATTAAGAGGTAAAAGATTTAATGAACTGTTTTTCGATGGATTTATTTGTCGACTAAGCTCCTTTATTTCTAAATCAGAGAATAACTTAGACAAGATACCACATCCTGCGTTTGATGCTCCTCCACATATCCAATGGCCATTTACTCTATGGTTTGTAATTCCTTGTTTTTTTAAAGGTTCATCAATAATTTTCTTAACTACAATAGTTGTTCCTAAAACTGTGAGACCATCTTCTTTACCTAAACCTGCAGCTATTACACTTGCATTAGAGTCAGTGGTGCCTGAGATTAATATTAATTTCTTATTCAAGTTAAATCTCTCTGCTAAATCAAAATTCACTTTTCCAATAATTTTCCCACTTTTTACTATTTGAGGTAGGCATTTTTGCCATGAAGTATTGAGATAACTTTTTGGCCATGATTCTTTTTCAAGATCCCAACCAAGTTTGAGATTATTGCCTTCTTCACCATGAGTCCAATCTTTTAAAAACCAACCAGTGATCCAATCAGATTGATGTCGTAAAAGTATATTTGTCCCATATTTATCTATCAGTTTTAATGCTTTAGCAAGACTACTATATGGAGTTTGCAGATGATCTTCTCCAGAAGCTAAGGATTCAAGAAGAATCTTATGTTCATTACATGCTTGGTAATAAGGTATTGCTTCTCCTATCGGTTCTCCTTGTAAATTGGATGGTGTTAAAGTTCCTGAGGTCCCGGAGATAGCCAATTTATTAAGGTTTTTTTTTATCTCAATGGGTAAACTAACTAAAAGATTTTCACAAGAATTTATCCAAGAATTGGGATTTTTAAAGCTGAATGAATAAGGTACTGAATTTGAATATACTAATTTTTTATGAAGATTAATTATTGATATTCTTGCACCACTGGTTCCAAAATCTAACCCTCCATAAAAATTATCACGCATAGAAAAATAATTTATAAAAAGACTTTGTAAGCCTCTGCTAATTGGGCTGCTTTTTCTTCTACATTTTCCCAAGGGAGTAAAAGATCTCTTCTCCCAAAATGTCCATATGATGCAGTCTTTCTAAAAAATTTGCCTCCCATTTTTTTGGGTAGATTTCTTAAGTTAAATTCTTTTATTATTGCTGCGGGTCTTAAATCAAAGTGCTCTTTGATTAACTCAGTCAAATTAGCTTGTGAAATAACACCTGTGTCAAAAGTTTCCACGAGAATGGAAATTGGTTTTGCTACTCCAATTGCATAACTTAATTGTACTTCTACTTTTTTTGCCAATTTCGCCTTAACTATGCTTTTAGCTACATAACGTGCGGCATAAGCGGCTGATCTATCTACTTTTGTAGGATCTTTACCGGAGAATGCCCCTCCTCCGTGTCTTGCATATCCACCATATGTATCTACAATAATTTTTCTGCCAGTTAGCCCTGCATCACCTTGAGGCCCGCCTACCACAAATTTTCCAGTGGGGTTTACTAGAAATCTTGTTTTGATAATGTTTGGTTTGATTTCTAAATCTTCAGTAGCAGGAATTACAACATGCTTCCATAAATCCTCTTTTATTCTTTGACGAATTTCTTCATCATTTGTTATGCCATCTATCTCAGGATTATGTTGAGTTGAAATTAAGATTGTATTAATAGAGACCGGTAGACCTTTTTCGTAATCAATGCTTACTTGAGTTTTACCATCAGGGAGTAGATAATCAAGGATGTTTTCATGCCTTACCTTAGCAAGTTGAATGGCTAATCTATGAGCCAAGCTAATCGGTAAGGGCATTAATTCAGGCGTCTCATCGCATGCATAGCCGAACATTATTCCTTGGTCGCCAGCTCCGGTATTATCTTCCAAATCATCATCAAAATCATCTGCTTCGTTTACACCTTGAGAAATATCTGGTGATTGCTCGTCAAGTGCTACTAAAACTGCACAACTATTTGCGTCAAAACCACCTGCTCTTCCGCCTTCATAACCAATTTCTTTAATTACATTTCTAACAAGTTTTATATAATCGACTTTTGCTTTTGAAGTTATTTCTCCAGTAAGTAAACAAAGACCCGTATTAACAACAGTTTCGCATGCCACTCTGCTTTCTGGATCTTCTGTCAATAAAGCATCTAAAACAGCGTCACTAATTTGATCACATATTTTGTCAGGATGACCTTCAGTTACGGATTCAGAAGTGAAAATGAAATCACTCATTAACAAATAATTTTGGAATTAGGCAATATCCTAAATTAAATTATCGTTACAAATCAATTATTGTAAATTAAAAAATACTTGTATAAGACTAATGAGGATTAAGTTCCGATATTTCGTGCACAAAATAATTAAGTGAAGTTATGCATTTTCAGCTGAAACTGAGGCGATTTCTTCGTTATCGTCAGTTTGTTCAAATAACATTTGTTTATATTTCGCAGCCATTTCTTCAGCTTTACTAAAAACTTTTTGAGGGTCAGTTAGCATATCGCCTGGTTCAGGTTCAAGTGCTTTAGTAGATAATGAAATTCGACCTCTTTCTGAATCAAGGTCAATTATCATAACTTTCATTTGGTCATTCACATTTAAAACGTTATGAGGAGTCTCAATATGTTCATGACTAATCTCAGAAATATGCAATAGACCACTAACGCCACCAATATCAATAAAGGCTCCATAAGGTTTAATACCTTTCACAGAACCTACAACAACTTCTCCTACCTCAAGTCGGTTCATTTTTTTCTCAACCAAAGCTCTTCTATGGCTTAGTACTAATCTATTTCTCTCTTCATCAACTTCAAGAAATTTTAAAGGCAAATATTCACCTTCTAAATCATCTTTAATTTTTCGAGCACTTATATGAGAGCCTGGGATAAAACCTCTCAAGCCTTCTACCCTTACGAGAGCCCCTCCTCTGTTTGTTGCAAAAACTTCAGAATATATAGTCGCATCTTCTTTTTGAAGTTGTCTAACCCTTTCCCATGCTCTTTGATATTCAATTCTTCGAATGGAGAGGGCTAATTGGCCATCTTCATTTTCTTCGCTCATTATGAAAAATTCTCTACTTTCTGAAGGTTGTAAAACATCATTAAGTCCTTCAACTCTATTTATTGAAACCTCCTGAACAGGCATAAAAGCAGCTGTTTTTGCCCCTATATCTATCATGGCCCCTTTTGGCTCTAGAGCAAAAACGGTACCTTTAACTAAATCGCCAGGCTTAAAGTTATAGTCATACTTACCCAAAAGCGATGCAAATTCTTCTTGTGTGAATCCTGCGTTGTCAAAATCAGTATTTGTTCTGCTAGAGGAAGAGTCTGCTGAAGGTATATCGCTCTTCTCGAATGATAAATCTTCTTCATTTTGAGAGGTTGAATCATTATCTAACTCAGTCGAATTTTTTATTTCTTGATCTTCAGAAAGTTCTTTAATGGTTTGGGAAGAATTTTCGTTCATTTGTTGTATCGCAGACTACCTAAGGTAGTTAGAAAGGTATGCTACTAGCCTGCAAACCAATAGCAAAAACATTTGTGTTATGTATTCTACACTTTAAGATGCTTAATTTTATAAAATTGAAGCTAATTGGTTTTTTGAACTTCCTTTTAGAGATTCAAGAGTAGAAATAAAATCTTTTACACCGTTAAATTTTCTGTAAACTGAGGCGTATCTTATATAGGCGACTTCGTTTTCTTTCCTAAGATTTTTAAGTATTAATTCTCCGATTTGTGAAGATTTAATATCTTTATTAGAGTCTTGAACGATTTGTGATTCAATTCCATCTACGAAATTAATAATTGCTTCACTACTGAAGTTAGTCTTTTCGCATGCCCTTGATATGCCAGTAAATAATTTTTGTTTATCAAATAATTCTCTGCCACCGTCTTTCTTTATAACTGAAACTGGCATTGTTTCCACTCTTTCATAAGTTGTGAATCTAAAGCTGCAATTTAAGCACTCTCTTCTTCTTCGAACACTTTTACCACTATCAGCAGATCTTGATTCCAAAACTCTGCTATCTGTGTTTTGACAGGTTGGACACTGCATGTGGTGAAAAAGTGTAATTCAACCCTAATAGTAGGGTAATTTTCTAATTATGAAAAGTAAAAAAACCTCTTGTTAAAGAGGTTCTTTTTTTCTTGGTTCATTTTCTATCGAATTTAGGAGGGTCTCTAAAGGCGACAGCAAAGAACAAGGTTACAACTGCGAGAGTTAGTATAAGAACGTAAGCGAAAGCTTCCATAAGATTAAGTAATAAAGTTTAGTTTAAACCCTTCCAGGGATTCTTCTTGTGGTTTCGTCTCCAAGTTTCTTGAATAAACCAAATTCAACTTGGTCTCCAATCTCAGCATCAATACCAGCAAAGGAATTTCTGTAAAGTGTTCTTGAAGCGTGCCACCAGTGGCCAAACAAGAATAGCAATCCGAAACATAAATGTGCATATGTAAACCACGCTCTTGGTGAGCTTCGGAATACACCGTCAGATTTATATGTCTCTCTATCAAACTTGAATGCTTCTCCAAGCTGAGCCTTTCTAGCTAATCTTTTCACTACTGCAGGATCTGTAAATGTTTGTCCATCTAGGTCTCCACCATAGATAGTTGCAGTAATGCCAGTTTGCTCAAATGAGTACTTTGCTTCAGCTCTTCTAAATGGGATATCTGCCCTTACATTACCTTCTTTGTCTTCAAGAATGACAGGGAAGTTTTCAAAGAAATTAGGAATTCTTCTAACTTCTAACTCGTTACCTTCCTTATCTTGGAAAGCAATGTGTCCTTGCCAACCAGTTGGTAAACCATCACCATTAACAAGAGCTCCAACTCTGAAAAGTCCCCCTTTAGCTGGACTATTACCTACATAATCGTAGAAGGCTAATTTTTCTGGAATCGATGCATATGCCTCTGATTTAGTGGCACCATCATCAATAGCAGCTTGTACTCTTCTGTTAATTTCAGTTTTGAAATAGCCCGAATCCCATTGATATCTAGTAGGACCAAAAAGCTCTATTGGAGTGGTTGCTGAGCCGTACCACATTGTTCCAGAAACAACAAAAGAAACAAATAGTACAGCAGCTAAAGCACTAGCAAGAACTCCTTCAAGACTTCCAAGTTTTAATGCTCTATAAAGTCTTTCTCCAGGCCTGTTGGTAATGTGAAAAATACCTCCAATAATACCCATAAGTCCTGCTGCAATATGATTAGCTACAATACCTCCTGGATTAAATGGGTTAAATCCTTCAACTCCCCAAGAAGGTGCTACTGGTTCTACATGACCACCTAAACCATAGGGATCAGAAACCCAAATCCCCACGTTTGCGCAATGAAAAGCTCCAAAACCAAAACATGTAAGTCCTGCTAAAAGAAGGTGGATTCCAAAAATTCTTGGTAAATCAAGAGCAGGCTCACCAGTTCTTGAATCTTCCCATAAATCTAGGTCCCAATATGTCCAGTGCCAAATAGATGCCAACATCAATAGGCCACTAAATACTATGTGTGCTGCCGCAACCCCTTCAAAACTCCAGAATCCAGGATCAACTCCAGTAGCGCCCGTAATATCCCATCCATTCCAACTACTTGTGATACCTAGTCTCGCCATGAAAGGCATAACGTACATCCCCTGTCTCCACATTGGATTGAGAACAGCATCAGAAGGATCAAAAATGGCTAATTCATAAAGAGCCATTGAACCGGCCCAGCCGGCTAATAATGCAGTATGCATAAGATGCACAGCGAGTAGTCGACCTGGGTCATTAATAACTACTGTGTGAACTCGATACCAAGGCAATCCCATCGGTTAATTTCTAGTAACTATGCTGAATAAACAGCTAAACATCACGATAGTAAGGGTTTTTTAGTCTTTGAGGGATTTTTGTAAATAAATTTATTTTCTTATAAAAATTGGGCAAATCCATTAGCAGAACAGAGTTTACAAGGAATTTTTAGCTAAAAACTGTTAATATTTTGGTCACAATTCTCAAAGTAAAACGCCAAAATAAGAAAAATAACTAAAAAAATGGCAACTATCAGATTTATCCGTGAGGACTTAGAGGTTCAATGTAATCCAGGTGAAAATTTAAGGGAATTGGTAATGAAAGAAAACTTACAACTTTATGGTTTAAAAGGTATTTTGGGAAATTGTGGAGGAGCAGGACAATGCAGTACTTGCTTTATTTCAGTTGAAGGTGGAAACAAAAATTCTTTGAGTCCTCTTACATCTGTTGAAGAAGAAAAACTAAAAAATAGACCAGAAAATTGGCGCCTAGCTTGTCAAACATTGATAAAATCTTCAGCCGTAATTTTAACAAAACCACAATCTCCTCCTTCAAATTTGGAAGAACTAAAAAAAATTAGTGAAAATAAAAAATTACCTCGATAAATTGTTTAAGACTGTTAATCAGTTAATAAAATTTGTTTATTTTTCCACTTTATTCCAAGTTATACGTCTATAGTCTTAATACCTAATATAGAACTACCAATTAAATGGAAACAACTAACTTTGGATTTGTAGCTAGCCTTTTATTTGTAGGAGTGCCAACAATATTTCTGATTGGTTTATTTATTTCTACACAAGATGGAGAAAAATCAAGCTTCTACTCTGATTCTAGTAAAGGTAGGCTTGGGCCAAAACGCTAATACTTTAATAAATGCTTTGCATTTCTGTAGAAGAATTTTTATTTTGGAAAAAAAAGCAACTTTCTAAAGGAGGGGACCAACCATCTTTTGCTGTTTTACTTGATTGTATAGGCGGTATATCTTCAAGCGAGCTAAATTTGAAAAGTTTAAATCTTAAGGAAGATATACATTTAAGAAAAAATTTAGAATATTTAGAATCTGTTTGGGATGATCATTTACTAAAATCTTGCCCTATTCAGTATCTTTGTGGAATAACTTTTTGGAGAGACTTAAAATTAAAAGTTACAAACAAAGTACTCATTCCCAGACCAGAAACAGAGCTCATAGTTGATATCGTCTTCAATATATTTCGAAAGAAATCAGAAAAATTATTTTTTGCTGAATTAGGAACTGGATCAGGTGCAATTAGTATTGCGTTGGCATTGGCTTATCCATTTAGCGAAGGAGTGGCAACTGATATAGATCAAGACGCATTAGAAATTGCCAATAAAAATTTTATAAATTCTTCTAAACAATCAAATTTGAAATTTTATTGTGGAAATTGGTGGTCACCTCTTGAAAGTTTTGAAGGAAAATTAGACCTCGCTATTTCAAACCCGCCATATATTCCCAGAGATATTTATGAAAAATTACCAAAAGAAGTTAAAAATTTCGAACCTAAAGTCGCTTTACTAGGTGGCGAAGATGGTTTAAAACATATTAGGGAAATAATACATAAAGCCCCATTATTCTTAAAAGAGAATGGTTGGCTAATTTTAGAGAATCATTTTGATCAAAGTGAAAAAGTAAAACAACTACTTATGAAAAATAAATTTACATCAATAGAAATTGTGAAAGATCTTTCAGGTATTGGTAGGTTTACTATTGGAAGATATAAATAAATTACTACAGGTTCTGAATCTAAATGAATTTAGTAGACTGCAAAACTGCTTGGAGGACCCTTAAAAGTGGTTTGCCTATAATTTTCCCAACGGACACTTTACCTGCAATTGGATGCTTACCAAAATTCTCAAATATTATTTATGAGTTTAAAAAAAGAGATAAAAACAAACCCTTAATTCTTATGGGATCAGAACATAAACACTTAATTGATTATGTTCACGAATCAGCAAAAGAAGATTACGAAAATTTAGCCTCAAAATATTGGCCTGGAGCTCTGACAATTGTTATTCCTGCTTCAGTAAATCAGACTGCACACCTTACCAGTAATGATCAAACTATTGGGTTGAGAATTCCAAATTCAAATATCGCACAATCTCTTTTGATAGAAACAGGCCCATTGTTAACTTCAAGTGCAAATATTTCAGGTTTTAAAGGATCAATTACAGCTGAAGGTATTGCTCTAGACTTCCCTTCTACAAAGATTTTGGGCCCTATCCCCTGGGGGAAAAGTAGTGGAAAAGCAAGTACTATTATATTTTGGAAAAACAGTGGAAATTGGCAACTGATTAGAGAAGGAGAAGTAATAGTTAAGGAATTGTTTTAATGTTTTTATTACTATTTTTTGTTTTATTAATTCAAATTTTTACTTATTGGATATTTGAACCCCTTGCATCTTTTTTAGAGTATGTTCTGGAAATAAGATTTTTTCCTATTGTTGCTCTGATAGGTTTAGTCTTTTTATTTTCTGCAAAGAATATTGAACAGAATTAAATAAATCAAAATGCCGGCTAACAGATTTGAACTGATGACCTTCGCTTTACAAAAGCGCTGCTCTACCGCTGAGCTAAGCCGGCAATCTTTTCATCTTACAATTAGGGAGGGTCAATTATCAGTATTTTTTTAGCTTTTTTTAAATTTATTACTTTTTGATATCTTTGTTAGCTTTATCAGTTTTATCAGTTTTTTTGAATTTTATTTCCCCTGAAATAGTTCTTTTGATTGGCAAATTGGCAACTAGTGCAGTCATTCTATCCTCAGTCTCCAAACTTACTGCCACCTCCTCAAAATCAATTTCAACATATTTAGCAACAACATCAAGAATCTCTTTCCTCATTTTATCCAAAAGATCAGTTGTTAAGGAACTCATATCAACTCTGTCATGAGCAAGTACAAGTTGTAATCTTTCTCTAGCTGTATTCGCACTAGACGTTTCTCTGCCTAGTAATTTATTTATAAGATCTCTGAGAGTCATCATTTTAAAAAACCTTTGTTTGCATTAATCTCATGAATTTATCTTTAAGACTTTTGCCTTCTTTTTTAAGATCGATAATTGGTACATCTTTATTTGTAAGTCTTTGAGAAATATTCAAATAACATTTTTTTGCAGGAGATCTACCATCTGAAAGTGTAAGTGGCTCTCCTCTATTTGTACTTATAATTACCTGTTCATCTTCTAAAACAATCCCTAACAAAGGCAAAGAAAGGATCCCTTGAACATCTTCGATGGATAACATTTCTTGACTAGCCATCATGTTAGGGCGAACTCTATTGATTACAAGTTGAATAGGCTCAATATCTGAAGTATTAAGAATCCCTATTACTCTATCTGCATCCCGCACTGCCGATAATTCCGGGTTCGTTACAACAATAGCTTCTTTACAGGCTGCAAGAGCATTTTTAAAGCCATCTTCTACACCAGCAGGACAATCTACTAGGACAAAATCAAATTTTTCACTAAGTAGCTCACTAATTTTTTTCATATCTTCGGGTTTCATCCAATCCAACATCCTTGGATCTCCAGCAGGTAGAAGAGCAAGATTAGGTTCCTTTTTATGTCTAACCAATGCCTGCTCAAGACGACAATTTTTGTCTAGAACATCTTGAGCTGTATAAATGATGCGATTTTCTAATCCTAGAAGAAGATCTAAATTTCTTAAGCCAAAATCAGCATCTAATACAGCAGTTGTTGCTCCGCTATTAGCAAGCGCTATACCTAGGTTTGCAGTTAAAGTTGTTTTGCCAACTCCTCCCTTACCTGAGCAAATTAATATTGTGCGAGTGTTCTTCCCCACGATTTTTAAGATTTTACAAATAATAAAGCTACTTGCAGAAAGTTAAATATTTTAAAGATTAAGTAATTCTTAAATTTATCAATTTTGAATTAATTTATTGCAAATTATTGATTAATTTTTATTTTCGATTAAGTGTGGTTTGATAATTATCGTTTGTTCATCTATTACCGCAATTTCTGGATAATAATTTTTGGGTTTATCCTTTGGTCCTATAGCTATCACATCTGCAATTCTCAACTGTAAAGGGTTTAGATAAAGTGATGCAATAGATGCATTTTTATTTCCACTTTTACCTGCAAATGCGATCCCTAGTAATTTGCCCCAAACATAAATATTTTTCTTAGCGGAAACTATTGCTCCTGGATTAACGTCTCCAATAATGCATAGGTTTCCATTTGAAGATATTCTTTCACCTGAGCGTACTGTTCCTTTGTGAAGAAGATCTTCTTTCTTTTTTGAATTTAAGGATAGTAACTTTTTTTTAATCTCTTGCTCTTTAATCAAAACTGAATCAATTTTTAAAGACTTCCCGCTTAATACTGTATTTCTATTATTTGAGTAAATGCGCAAAGAACAAACATTAATTTTGTTAAGGTGGTTTTTTAATTTTGCTAATTTTTGAGAACTTATTGACTCGCTGACGGCAAAAATTTTTGCTTCTAAAGGTTCCTTCATGGAAGAAAACCTTTTGAAAGTTTCATGGATATTATCTAAATTTAATATAGAAAAAATCTCTAAATATTCACTTTTATTATTTTTTAAAACGATTTCCATTTAATTAAATCTAGGAATTGTTTTTTATTAATGAAATTTCATTTTTAATTTCATTTTTGATCATATCTGGATAAATAATAAAGGAGCTTTCCTCAGATCTCATTAAAGTTTTTATTAATGCAGAACTATTTTCTAATGCGCTTTGATGAGTGCCGTCCCATATTTTTAGCGCATTATTAGATTCAAAACCTTTAAAAGAATTTTCCTTAATCCCACAAAATATTTCTGAATCATAACCATTCTTTTCACATAATTTTGTAGCAAATGCAAGGATTTTTAATCTATTCATCTTACTTAAAAAACTTATGTCTGATGCTTTTAATAAATCTCTGTCAATAAACATTTTGCATAGTGTAGAAAGTGGCTCAAAAGATTCATCTTTCCATCTAATCAAATGATAATTAAAAGTTATATCATCATTTCTTATGAAATCATCAAAATCAACCTTTGAAGGTGAAAAAATCCATTTATATAAAGAATTATCTAACCAAATATTCTTTTCGTAATTATGTTTTATTGTGTGTAATATTTTTTCTAGAATCCATGTTGATATTTCATTTATCTTGTGATTGTAGATAGTTCTATACATCAAGTTTCTAAGAACAAGGAAATGCTCAATAGCGATCACTCCTTTTGGTTTGATTCCAATATTCCCATCAGGTGAAAAGGTAAGAGCTGAAATTATTCTCTCTAAATCTACTAAACCGTAATTAGTACCTGTGTTGTAACTATCGCGTAAAAGATAATCGAGACGATCGCAATCAATCTCACTACTTATCAATGTTTTTAAAGGTTTTGAAAATAGTTGTTTGGATTGAAATAATTCACAAATTTTTCTAGGTAAATCTTTGTCATACTTTTTGAGGATTGAATTTATTGGAAAATAATTTTTAACTAAGTTTTCAGACCATTGTTCGTGATCATGCTCGAATATTGTTTCGCTGGTATGGCTTAAAGGTCCATGACCTAAATCATGTAGTAGAGCTGCTCCATAGAGAACAAATTTATTTTCATAAAATGAAGATTTACTTTCAATCAATCTCTTAAAAATTTTTCTAGCTATACAAAAAACACCAATTGAGTGAGTAAATCTACTCGATTCTGCACCATGAAAAAGTAATGATGCCGCTCCAAGTTGTTTTATTCTTCTTAGTCTTTGAAAAGCGACTGTATCAATTAATTCCATAATCATTAATTCTTCTGGCTTTCCTGCATCAAATACTATTTCTTTATGAATTGGGTCATGAAAAATTCTTTTAATACTCATATTTTTAAGATTTTTTTATATTCAATCTTTAGCTATTTAAAGATTTAATTTCTTCATTGTTTAATTCAATTGTTTGAACTGGAACTTCTTCTTTTTCTAGAAGCGACCCTAAAAATAATTCCGCATTCCTCACCCATTTATCGTCAGTACTTCCAAAATCACTTGCATCCGGTAGATCAAGTAATTTGTCAGGTGTTATACCTTGGCCTTGAATATTATTACCATCTGGTGTTAAGTAACTAGCCACTGTTATTGCTATACCACTATCTTCTCCCAAACTTTTTAGGGATTGAATTAAACCTTTACCATAAGTTTGTTTTCCCATAAGAATTGACCTCTCATTATCTTGTAAAGAACCAGCAAGTATTTCACTGGCACTTGCAGTGCCTTTATTTACTAAAGTCACCATTGGTCCATCAAAAGATGTCTCTTTTTGAGAAATAATTGCATCTTTGATTCCATTTCTGTCTTTTGTCTCGACTACGGGTTTCTCACTCAATAATGAGTCTGCAACTGCAATACCTGAGCTTACTAGTCCCCCTGAATTATTTCTAAGATCCAAAATCAAGCCCTCAACCTCTTTCTCTTTTAACTCTTGAAGAGCCTCTTCAACTTTTTTGGGTACGCTTTCGCTAAATTGAGTTATCCTTAAATATCCTATCGTGTGAGAATCGTCTCTTAATCTTTTTGTTCTAACTGGTCTAAGATCTACTGATCTCCTCTCTAAATCGATTTCCCTAATTTCTCCTGATTCCGTAGATAATTCAACTAAAACTTTTGTCCCTGATTCACCTCTTAACTTAGAGGCGGTACTTGCAAGCCCTAATCTTTCTGATGAGATTCCATCTACTGTCTCGATAATGTCCCCGCTTACTATTCCAGCTTCTTCAGCTGGAGACCCCCCAAGAGTGGAAATAACTTTAACTTTATTGTTATCATCTTCACCTAATTGAAGCCCAACACCATTAATTTCACTCCCAAAATTACTTGATTTCAGTAGCTCATAATCTTTGGGGCGTAAAACTCTCGTGTAGGGATCGTCTAGAGGTCTTAACATATCTTCAATTGCGGAATAAGCCTCTTCACTTGTTTCAATTTGTTTCTGTAACGTTTTTTGTCTAATTCTTTTCCATTGGATTTCATCAAACTTTTCTGGATCATAAAAACCTTCGTTTACCAAGGTCCATGCGTCAAGTACTAATTGTCTGCTATCACTGAGAGCATCCACTCTTTCAATCAACAAAAGATTGATAGAAAAAACGATGATCATTAAGGCCGTGATCACAGTTTTGAATGTTAAAAGTTTGTTAAAAGATGAATTCATTGGGTTAAGTGTTAACACCAAGTATAAGAATTTTAAGTAAGCTCTTTATATCAAAGCTAATTTTTTTTTGGATGGCGAATTCTTCATCTGTTTATGACTGGTTTCAAGAAAGGCTTGAAATCCAAGACATAACTGACGACGTAACTTCCAAGTACGTACCCCCTCACGTAAATATTTTTTATTGTTTAGGAGGCATAACTTTAGTATGCTTCTTAATTCAATTTGCAACAGGTTTTGCAATGACTTTTTACTATAAGCCTACTGTTACACAAGCCTATAGTTCAGTCAGTTATTTAATGACCGATGTAAGTTTTGGATGGTTAATAAGATCTGTGCATAGATGGAGTGCATCAATGATGGTTTTGATGTTAATCCTTCATGTCTTTAGGGTTTATCTAACCGGAGGATTTAAAAGACCAAGAGAATTAACTTGGGTTACAGGTGTTGTAATGGCAGTCATAACTGTCGCTTTTGGAGTGACAGGATACTCTCTACCTTGGGATCAGGTAGGTTATTGGGCAGTTAAGATTGTTTCAGGCGTCCCTGCTGCAATACCAGTAATCGGAGACTTTATGGTTGAACTACTTAGAGGTGGAGAAAGTGTTGGACAGTCCACTTTAACAAGATTTTACAGTCTTCATACTTTTGTATTGCCATGGTCATTAGCAGTTTTCATGTTGATGCACTTTTTAATGATTCGTAAACAGGGTATTTCAGGTCCTTTATAAACCCTTATACTAAAACCATTATTAGTTTTCTATATGTCTACATTAAAAAAACCAGATTTGTCTGATCCAAAATTGAGAGCAAAGTTAGCTAAAGGTATGGGCCATAATTATTATGGTGAACCAGCTTGGCCAAATGATTTATTATATATTTTCCCTGTTGTTATCTTAGGAACTATAGCCTGCGTAGTTGGATTAGCAGTTCTTGATCCTGCAATGTTGGGAGACAAAGCTAATCCCTTCGCAACACCCCTTGAAATACTCCCTGAATGGTACCTTTACCCAGTGTTTCAAATACTTAGAGTTGTTCCAAATAAACTTTTGGGTATTGCACTTCAAACATTAATACCTCTTGGATTAATGATTTTACCCTTTATCGAAAACGTTAATAAATTTTCTAATCCATTTAGAAGACCAATAGCAATGTCTGTTTTCTTATTCGGAACTTTTCTAACAATTTATCTAGGTATTGGGGCATGCTTGCCAATTGATAAATCACTAACCTTAGGACTATTTTAGTTTCAAATTTTAAACATATCTAAATCGTTATACTCATTCCTTAAAAAATGATTCATTAATAAAAATCCAACAATTGTCCAAGTTTGATATGTTCTTGATTGTTGTCCAACCCAAGTACCTGTAGGACCATCAAAATATTCTGCCCATTCTTGCTTAGGCAATTGATTAAGTTGACACCAATATGATTCCTCTATTAAAGATTTCATTTCTTCCATGAGGATCACATCGTCTGAACCATAGTGTTTTTGATGTAATAGGACAGCTGCACCAAAAAACCAAAGTAAGCTTGGCCAATGACCACCGTTATGGTAACTCCAAGGCCAATTCTTTGGATCGGATCCAGTTTTATTTTGCCATTCCTCGACATCCATATGAGGATGACAAATTCTCATAGGCATTTGAGCCATCAAATGCTGTCTGTTATGTAAAACTAATCTAAATAAAGCTCTTTGTTCTTCAGGAGGCAGAACTCCGAAAATACATGCTAAAGAATTGCCTAAACTGTAAAATCGAAAGTCAGGCCTTCCTGTCCTAATATTTCCTATTAAGTAACCACCTCTATTCTCTAACCAATCTTGTAGCCATGAAGGAACCACTTGAGGTTGAACGTTAAATTCATTAAAGTGTTGATCATCACCATATTGCTCAGTTGGCCTTCTTCTTAAAATTTGCATTGTTTGGCTGGTAACCCAATAATGCTTTAATAGAAAACTTCCTAAATCCTTAACCCATTGATTTGTAAGAATAAGTCTTTGGTCTAAAAGTCTACTAACATGATCTGCTCTACTTAATTCCATTAAGTTAATGCAACTTTTTAAACATCCATGAAGTAAAACTTCAACTTCTAGTGGTGCTCCCCATACATCCATAGGTCTATCAATCATAAATGCGCAATCTGGAACAAAAAGTACTGGAGTACCCTCAAATGTTGGATGTAGAACTAGATCAAGTAGAAGTTGAATACCTCTTTGAACGCTTTGACTTTTTCCAAAGGCATAATCACCGCTTTTATTGACATAATACCAACATAAAATGGGCCACCATAAACTTGCATCAGCTGAAGTAATCCTCCCTATTGATCTCTGACCATAATCTCCAATGAGCTGTCCATTTTCTTCAACGAAACTAGTAGGAAATACACCACGCGTTTGGTAATTAGAGCTTTGTAACTCAAGGCATACACTTAGGAACTTTTTGACAATTTCGTAACGTTTTTGGGTAATTAGGTAAATCATTACAGGAACATTGTCTCTTAAAAATATTTCTCCGTAATTTAATTTTTTATTTTTTGTTGGGTGTTCTAGTGCAGCGACGCTTCCCACTAACTCGCCTGATATCTCAACCAAAGTCTTCTCGAAGTGTTTTTTTGCATTTGTTACAATTTTCTCCTCATCAGAACTTGGTCTTACTCTTAAATTTTTTTGACTAAATCTTTCTGCCATTTTATTTATATCCCTTCATTTAAGCCTAGTTGTTTAATGAGACTTTGATCAAATAAAAAATTAATAAAAAATTTTTGTATAAAAGGTTGCACAATTACAGTCGGATGGTTTAGTATTTTCTTCTGGGCAGAAATATACTTTTTGCATTATTCAGGAAATTATCTTAAATCTGTTTTTTGGTAAATGAATGAATTTTTTGGAGATTTGATTTCGATCATTATTTTCAGCCAGAAAGAAGGTTTTTACCTTCGAAATGAGTTGATCACTTGTTGCTTAACTCTGCACCTAGAAAATTTAAAAACTTAGGAACTGATGCTTTTGTTGCGTCAAGAACAACTAAATTTTTTTTAGTTATTTCAAGATGTATATGCAATAAAGGTGTGAGGTCCCGTCAAGAATATATAAAAATGTCATCAATTGCTAACTTTTAGCTTTGATGCAAACGGATCTGAGATCTTGGAAAGTCACTTTAAAATATTTTTAATGTGCACTCAATGTAATCCTTAAAATTTAAGGAGGCTAAAACTAAATTCAAAAACTGAAGTTTTTATTTGGATAAAGCAATTCAATTTGAGTAGATTTATCTACAAAAGGATTTGAACACAACGGAGAGTTTGATCCTGGCTCAGGATGAACGCTGGCGGCGTGCTTAACACATGCAAGTCGAACGAACCTTCGGGTTAGTGGCGGACGGGTGAGTAACGCGTGAGAATCTGCCCTCAGGAGGGGGATAACGGTTGGAAACGACCGCTAATACCCCATATGCCTACTGGTGAAATGAATTTCGCCTGAGGATGAGCTCGCGTCTGATTAGCTAGTTGGTGAGGTAATGGCTCACCAAGGCTTCGATCAGTAGCTGGTCTGAGAGGATGATCAGCCACACTGGGACTGAGACACGGCCCAGACTCCTACGGGAGGCAGCAGTGGGGAATTTTCCGCAATGGGCGAAAGCCTGACGGAGCAACGCCGCGTGAGGGACGAAGGCCTCTGGGCTGTAAACCTCTTTTCTCAAGGAAGAAGATATGACGGTACTTGAGGAATAAGCCACGGCTAATTCCGTGCCAGCAGCCGCGGTAATACGGGAGTGGCAAGCGTTATCCGGAATTATTGGGCGTAAAGCGTCCGCAGGCGGCTTTTCAAGTCTGCTGTTAAAGCGTGGAGCTTAACTCCATCATGGCAGTGGAAACTGAAAGGCTTGAGTATGGTAGGGGCAGAGGGAATTCCCGGTGTAGCGGTGAAATGCGTAGATATCGGGAAGAACACCAGTGGCGAAGGCGCTCTGCTGGGCCATTACTGACGCTCATGGACGAAAGCCAGGGGAGCGAAAGGGATTAGATACCCCTGTAGTCCTGGCCGTAAACGATGAACACTAGGTGTCGGGGGAATCGACCCCTTCGGTGTCGTAGCTAACGCGTTAAGTGTTCCGCCTGGGGAGTACGCACGCAAGTGTGAAACTCAAAGGAATTGACGGGGGCCCGCACAAGCGGTGGAGTATGTGGTTTAATTCGATGCAACGCGAAGAACCTTACCAGGGTTTGACATCCTGCGAACCTCTTAGAAATTTGAGGGTGCCTTCGGGAATGCAGTGACAGGTGGTGCATGGCTGTCGTCAGCTCGTGTCGTGAGATGTTGGGTTAAGTCCCGCAACGAGCGCAACCCACGTTTTTAGTTGCCAGCATTTAGTTGGGCACTCTAGAAAGACCGCCGGTGATAAACCGGAGGAAGGTGTGGATGACGTCAAGTCATCATGCCCCTTACACCCTGGGCTACACACGTACTACAATGCTACGGACAAAGGGCAGCAAACTCGCGAGAGCTAGCAAATCCCATAAACCGTGGCTCAGTTCAGATCGTAGGCTGCAACTCGCCTACGTGAAGTAGGAATCGCTAGTAATCGCAGGTCAGCATACTGCGGTGAATACGTTCCCGGGCCTTGTACACACCGCCCGTCACACCATGGAAGTTGGCCATGCCCGAAGTCGTTACTCCAACCCTTGTGGAGGAGGACGCCGAAGGTGGGGCTAATGACTGGGGTGAAGTCGTAACAAGGTAGCCGTACCGGAAGGTGCGGCTGGATCACCTCCTAACAGGGAGACAACAAAATGTTTAATATTATTATTTTGTCACCTTAGGTCGATCGGTATCTCACGTTCTTAATTCGTTAAGAATTTCATTTCCTAAGTTTTTCTAGGTCACACCCATTATTTTTCCTGGGCCATTAGCTCAGGTGGTTAGAGCGCACCCCTGATAAGGGTGAGGTCCCTGGTTCAAGTCCAGGATGGCCCATATCTCTATGTTGGGGGTATAGCTCAGTTGGTAGAGCGCCTGCTTTGCAAGCAGGATGTCAGCGGTTCGAGTCCGCTTACCTCCACTGATTACCACCTCTTCCATAACCGGTAGAAAGGAAATGTTTTGAGTTGTGATCATTATTCTGGACGAATCTAGCTTCCTAATGAAATCATTAAGATGCTGGACTCATTGAATTAATTTCATTGTTTTCAGAGAACCTTGACAACTGCATAGATTATTTTTAAAGACAATAAGCATCTTTAATGATGCAGATTTATTATTTGTGCGAATGCATTAATAACAATTCTATTAAGCTGATGCTTCAATTTTTGAAGTTATTGGTCAAGCTACAAAGGGCTCACGGAGGATACCTAGGCACACAGAGGCGATGAAGGACGTGGTTACCTGCGATAAGTCTCGGGGAGTTGGAAGCACACTTTGATCCGGGAATTTCCGAATGGGGCAACCCCATGTACGGCCAACTGAATATATAGGTTGGTGCGAGCTAACCCAGCGAACTGAAACATCTTAGTAGCTGGAGGAAGAGAAAGTAAATAACGACTCCCTCAGTAGCGGCGAGCGAACGGGGAACAGCCCAAACCGATAGTCTTGACTATCGGGGTTGTGGGACAGCAATATGGATCAACAAGTCTAGAAGAAACGTTTGAATGGCGTGCCACAGAGGGTGAAAGCCCCGTAATCGAAAGATAAGTTGACCTAGCTGTATCCCGAGTAGCACGGAGCACGTGGAATTCCGTGTGAATCTGCGAGGACCACCTCGTAAGGCTAAGTACTACTGTGTGACCGATAGTGAAACAGTACCGCGAGGGAAAGGTGAAAAGAACCCCGGGAGGGGAGTGAAATAGAACATGAAACCGTGAGCTTACAAGCAATGGGAGCCCGACTAATCGGGTGACCGTGTGCCTGTTGAAGAATGAGCCGGCGACTTATAGGCACTGGCGGGTTAAACCGGAAATGGTGGAGCCACAGCGAAAGCGAGTCTTAATAGGGCGTTTGTCAGTGTTTATAGACCCGAACCCTGGTGATCTAACCATGGCCAGGATGAAGCTTGGGTGATACCAAGTGGAGGTCCGAACCGACTGAAGTTGAAAATTCAGCGGATGAGCTGTGGTTAGGGGTGAAATGCCAATCGAACCAGGAGCTAGCTGGTTCTCCCCGAAATACGTTGAGGCGTAGCGTCTAGTGCTCCAGCAGGGGGGTAAAGCAACCATTTCGGTGCGGGCTGCGAAAGCGGTACCAAATCGATATGAACTCTGAATACCCTGTGTGTAACTAGGCAGTCAGACTGTGGGGGATAAGCTCCATAGTCAAGAGGGAAACAGCCCAGACCGCCAGCTAAGGTCCCAAAATTAACGCTAAGTGATAAAGGAGGTGGGATTGCCCAGACAACCAGGAGGTTTGCCTAGAAGCAGCCATCCTCAAAGGAGTGCGTAATAGCTCACTGGTCGAGCGATCCTGCGCCGAAAATGAACGGGGCTAAGCGTTATACCGAAGCTGCGGATAAATTTATTTATGGTAGGGGAGCGTTCTATGTAGGGTGAAGCGTTAGCGTAAGCGGACGTGGACAGCATAGAAGTGAGAATGTCGGCTTGAGTAGCGAAAACATGGGTGAGAATCCCATGCCCCGAAACCCTAAGGGTTCCTCCGGCAGGCTCGTCCGCGGAGGGTTAGTCTGGACCTAAGGCGAGGCCGAAAGGCGTAGTCGATGGATAACAGGTCAATATTCCTGTACCAGATGTGTTTTGAGAAGGGGGACGGAGAAGGCTAACCAGGCCAGATGTTGGTTACTGGTTCAAGCGTTCGAGGCTTTGAGAGATGGAGAAAACATCTTGAGCTAAGGCGTGAGTACGAGCTGCTACGGCAGCGAAGTTGGTGATGTCATGCTTCCAAGAAAAGCCCTATACTCGTTAAGACATAAATGCCAGTACCCGAAACCGACACAGGTGGGGTGGTAGAGAATACCGAGGGGCGCGAGATAACTCTCTCTAAGGAACTCGGCAAAATGGCCCCGTAACTTCGGGAGAAGGGGTGCCAGCGAGAGCTGGTCGCAGTGAAGAGGCGCAAGCGACTGTTTACCAAAAACACAGGTCTCCGCTAAGTCGCAAGACGATGTATGGGGGCTGACACCTGCCCAGTGCCGGAAGGTTAAGGAAGCCGGTTAGCTTTTAGTGAAGCTGGCGACTGAAGCCCCGGTGAACGGCGGCCGTAACTATAACGGTCCTAAGGTAGCGAAATTCCTTGTCGGGTAAGTTCCGACCCGCACGAAAGGTGTAACGATTTGCGCGCTGTCTCGGAGAGAGGCTCGGCGAAATAGAATTGTCTGTGAAGATGCGGACTACATACACCCGGACAGAAAGACCCTATGAAGCTTTACTGTAGTTTGATATTGTGCTCGGGCTCTGAATGCGCAGAATAGGTGGGAGACGTTGAAATAGTGCTTGTGGGTACTATTGAGTCATCGGTGAGATACCACTCTTTTAGAGCTAGGGTTCTAACGCTTGCCCGTTATCCGGGAAGCGGACAGTATCTGATGGGCAGTTTGACTGGGGCGGTCGCCTCCTAAAAGGTAACGGAGGCGCACAAAGGTTCCCTCAGGCTGGTTGGAAATCAGTCGTTGAGTGCAAAAGCAGAAGGGAGCTTGACTGTGAGACCTACAAGTCGAACAGGGACGAAAGTCGGTTTTAGTGATCCGACGGTTCTGCGTGGAAGGGCCGTCGCTCAACGGATAAAAGTTACTCTAGGGATAACAGGCTGATCTCCCCCAAGAGTTCACATCGACGGGGAGGTTTGGCACCTCGATGTCGGCTCATCGCAACCTGGGGCTGAAGTCGGTCCCAAGGGTTGGGCTGTTCGCCCATTAAAGCGGTACGCGAGCTGGGTTCAGAACGTCGTGAGACAGTTCGGTCCATATCCGGTGTATGCGCAGGAATATTGAGAGGATTTCTCCCTAGTACGAGAGGACCGGGAGGAACGCACCTCTGGTGTGCCAGTTATCGTGCCAACGGTAAACGCTGGGTAGCCATGTGCGGAGTGGATAACCGCTGAAAGCATCTAAGTGGGAAGCCCACCTCAAGATGAGTATTGCCATGGCTTAAGCCAGTAAGGTCACGGGAAGAACACCCGTTGATAGGCTCTACGTGGAAGCTTGGTAACAAGTGCAGCGGAGGAGTACTAATAGACCGAGGGCTTGACCAAATAAACTTAATTTATTGTTTTTAATATATGATTTTCTATGCAGTTCTCAAGGTTCACACTATCCTGGTGTTCATGGCGATGTGGAACCACTCCGATCCATCTCGAACTCGGTTGTGAAACGCATCAGCGGCGAAAATATTTAGGGGGTAGCCCCTTGAGAAAATAGCTCAATGCCAGGTAAAAATATTTAAAAAAGGGTTTGCTTTTCATGAGTAAGCCCTTTTTTATTTTTGGCATTTTGGACACCAATGGGTACTTCTTCCAGTAATTTTTTGTCTTTCAATTAAATTTCCACATTTACGACATTCTTTTCCAGTTCTTCTGTAGACATTTGTCTGTAAACCAAAATTCCCATTTTCTCCTTCCAAGTCCCTAAAATCACTAAATGTAGTACCCCCAGAACCTATACTTTTTTTTAATACAGTTACAATTGATTCTTTGAGCTTTATTAACTCATTCTTTTTTATTGTTCTAGCTTCCCTAAAAGGGGCGATGCCAGCAGAGTATAAACTTTCATCAGCATAAATATTACCTATACCTGCCACTATTGTTTGATCTAATAAAATAGCTTTTATAGATTTTGTTCTTTTTGAAATAACTTTCTTAAGGTAATTTGCATCAAAGTCTTTAGAAAATGGTTCTGGTCCTAATGAACCTAATCCTTTTATTATTTTGTTAAGCGATAGGTCTTTTTTAATCCACCACATTTGGCCAAAACTTCTTACGTCAATGTACCTAAGCTCATTATTATTTTCATCGAAAAATCTTATTCTTGTATGTTTACAAGGATGACTTGAGTTTTCAATAAATTTAAAATATCCAGTCATTCTTAGATGAACTACAAGAAACCCGTTATTTTTTGAATTTTCTACAAGAAATTGGGCATTCTCATTTTGAACTTCTTTTAATTGAGCTATTAAATATTTTCCTCTTCTATCCCATTTGTAAATAAGCGAGTTCAGAAGTCCTTTAATGAATTCTTCTTTGTTTATGGGGAATGCAACAGTTGAATCCCTACAGACTTCAACTTTTTTAATAATAAAGTTATTAAGTTTTTGCTCTAAACCTCTGCGAACTGTCTCTACTTCTGGTAATTCAGGCAATTATTTAAGCTTTCTCTAATTCACTTTCAGCGAAATTATTTGTATTTGCTCCACCATCAGTTCCGCTTATCCCAGCGTAATTTACTTTATCGAATCTGACTACACAGTTATATTTGATGCCTGAGGTATCAACTGAAGCAACTTTACCAATTTCATTATACCAATATGATTCTGGTCTTTTTACTCTTACGAGATCTCCTCTTGAAATAGACATTACTATTAATTTAACTTTTTGTAGAATAACTCATCATTAATATTCATAGACAAATTATTCACACATATTAATTAAAGTTTTAACAAAAATCATTTATTAAATTATTTTCGAATTCTTCTTTAACAGGCTTACTTCCCATCCATTTCCTGCCAGGAATTCTTACATCTAATTCATTTTTATCACAATTTATTGAAATAATCAGTTTTTTATTTTCTTGATTTAGAACGTTTAAAACTTTTCTACCATTAATGTCTTTATATGGTTCACTTTGGATAATTAAAGGACCATAAATTTTTTTATCTAACTCAATTAAGTCATTATTTTTTTTATTTTCAGTTGTTTCATATTTTTCTGAATTAATTGTATTCTTTTTTCTTATTGTGAGCTTTTGACCAGTTTTTATTGAATTAGGATTATTGATATTATTAATCTTTATCAGTTCTTTTAATTTTAAATTATATTTGTTAGATATGTCGGTAAGATTTTCACCAGTTTGAACAATATGATAATTTTTAATTAAATGTGATTGCTTTGTGAGATTTTCAGAAGATTCGGAGATAATTAGATTTTGGCCAATAAAGATATAATTTTCATCTTTTAAGTTATTCAATTTAATAATTAAATCTTTATTGATTGAATAGAATTTTGAAATACTTGATATAGTATCTCCACTTTTTACAATATGAATTTTTTTTATTTCACTTTTTTCTTCAGGAATTGATTCTTTTCTAGCAATATTCTCAATTTTATTTTCTGCTGAAAATATTTTTTCTTCTGCTTTTATCAATGAGTGATAAAAAAAATTAATAAATATGGCAATTACTAAAAATGCAAATTTCATAAAACTCACTATTTATTTAAAGATAATCTTTAAATTTAAAATCGCTAGGTTTTTGAAAACAATTTAAGTAATTTAAACTTGAAAAATAAACTTTAAAAATTTCTTTACTCTCTCATAGGGGGGATACCGCAGATTTGAATCAAATAAAAAACTTTTAAAAGTAATAGATTTTTGATTTGAAAAATTTCGAAAACCTTCTTCGCCATGAAATTTACCAATACCACTTTGCCCGACGCCTCCAAACGGTAAATTTGGAATAAGGACAGGCAGCATCACATCATTTATACAAATTGTTCCAGAGCTGGTTACTTTTGAAATATGATTATGGATTTTTTTATTGCCTCCAAATAAGTAGATTGCTAATGGTTTTGATGTTTGACTAATCTGTTTTAAAGCTGATTCCTTATCATTAACCCCAACTACAGGAAGTAGTGAACTGAATAATTCTTTTTGCAAAATATCTGTTTCATTTAATTTAGTTCTCAAAATTGTAGGAGATATTTTCAACTTTTTTTTACTAAAAGTCCCCCCAAATAAAATTCTTTTTTCTTTTTCATATTGTTTGAGAATTTCTACAGTTGATGTAAATTGTTTTTTTTCCAATTTTGATAGGTTTTCGGAAATAATTGGATTATCTCCGTAAAAACTTACTATATATTTCTTTAATTTTTCTATAAAAATATTTTCAATTTCTTTATTTACGAAGATATGATTCGGAGCCATGCAGGATTGACCAGAATTAAAAAATTTACCCCAAACAATTCTTTTTGCAGCGACTTCTAAATTTGCATTCTTGAAAACAATTACAGGATTTGTCCCGCTTAACTCAAGAGTTAATGGAGTTAAGTTTTTTGAAGCTAATTTCATTATAGATTTTCCAGTTTCAGTACTTCCTGTAAAAAAAATGTGGTCAAAATTTTGTTCAATTAATTTTGTGGATTGTTTATTATCACCCTCTACTGTAATTAGAACATCTTTACGGAAATATTTGGAAGTAAGCTTTTTAATAAGTTTTGAGGTCGCAGGACATTTCTCTGATGGTTTTATAACTGCAGTATTTCCTGCTGAGAAAATATTTACCAATGGCTTTAAAATATAAAGTAATGGATAATTATAAGGACCAAGAATTAAGACACACCCAAGTGGTTCATAAATAACTTTGGAGGATGATGGAAAAAGATAAAAAGGGGTATCAATCTTTTTTGGTCGCATCCAAGAATTGAGTTTCTTTTTTATAAGTGAAATTTCTTCTTTCACTAAAAGGATTTCTGAAAGCCCTTCAATTTCAGATTTGCCGAGATCAACAAAAAGTGATTTAATTATCTCTTTTTTATTTTCATCCAAAAGTTTAGAAACTATATTGATATGATGGATACGCCATTTTATATCTTCAGTTTTACCAGTGAGAACTGTATTTTTTAATTTATAGATGTCTTCTAAATGAAATTTATCAGAAATTTTCATTTTTTACCTTTCAATAGTATTAAATATATCAGAGGATAAATTGTAAATAACCAAGGTTTCTAGGTAGTTAAATCAAAGCGAATGATTTATGAGAAATAATCAAATTTATTAATATTGCTTTTAAAAATTCAAATTTTTCTTGGTTAGTATATTTCTATGAGGGAAAAATTTTCAATTAGATTGATATCTATAAATGAAATACCAGAAGTCACAAACTGGGCAAGGTTAGAAGGATTTTCTCCTGGAATGGATGATTTATCAATTTATAGAAATACAGACAAACAAGGGTTATGGGTAGCTTGTCTAGACAATAATCCTATAGGCTCTATCGCGTGTATAAAATATAATTCCTCATATGGTTTTATAGGTTTATTTATCGTTAAAAAAGAATTCCGGAATAATGGATATGGAGTGAGATTATGGAAACATGCCCTCGAATATTTGAAAAATGTTGATTGTATTGGTCTTGAGGCTGCCCCAGATAGATTAAATGATTATGCTAAGTGGGGGTTTAGAAAATCTTCCATTACAAATCGATGGAAATTAAACGGTTCTCAAGATTTGCCATTGAGAAATTTCTATAAGGATCAATTTCATTCTTTTAAAGTTGTCCCGGGTAATAAAATTTCTTCTGAAGCAGTCTTAATTTATGATGATCAAAGAGAACCTAGTCCCAGACCACATTTTCTAAATGACTGGTTGAAAAATTCTCATGGTAATGTCAGTGCAATTGTCGATAATAATGGAATGTGCCATGGATTTGGCAGGATAAGACCTTGTGTATTGGAGGATAAAGAGCAAGGCTGGAGAATTGGCCCACTTTTAGCGGATACTCCACCACTTGCTGAATTATTAATAAGGGAGTTAGTTGGTGATTTAGATGCTCAAATCTTATTGGATTGCTCTAATCTGAACCCTTATGCAAATTATCTTTTATCAAGTTTGGGATTTGAGGAAATATCAAAAACTTACAGAATGTATAAAGGCATTCAACCTCCCTGCCCTATGAATCAAGTATATGGACTTGCCTGCTTGGAACTGGGGTGATTCCCTTTGAAACGTCTATTTCCCCTTTTGTTTCTTTAATACTGAAAGATGTTTGTTTGATTAAGATTAACTTCCAGAAGGTTTCAAAATTTTTTCTACAATATCGGCGTTGATTATAGTGATCTCTCCATTATCAATATTGGCAACTTGAAACAAGGTCCATGAATTTGGATTTCTAGCTCCTCCAATACAGTCGATAACTTGACCGACCCAATAATTTTCATCCTTTTCCTTAGTATCTTCGCAATTTTCTTTTTTAATTGCGACATAATCACCAGGCCTAACGAAAAGAAACTCAGGGGTTGCTGAGCTCACAATAAATGACTAATAGTATATACGTACTATAGTAAGATATTGGTTTTGTTGCTGAACTTTGAATTATTTAGCAAACTAGGGGTAATTCAAAAATAAAATGGAATCAACTGAAATTGCTATATTTTCAACATTATTGGGGTTAATTTTAGCTTTAACTGACGCTTATATAGAAAGAAATATTCCTGGATAATATTTCCAATTCATTTTTTAAATTAAATAAGATTTGAGCTGGTCTAATATGTCGGCACGGTTGGAGACTAATTTTGTAAAAACTAAATATATCAACCCTCCCATTGCGAGCCTTCCGTTAATTTTTTCTAACTGCTTTAGTTTTCTCAAAAATTACCCTTGCTGTTAAATAAAATTTAAAGGGTATAGGAAATAAAAAAGTATTGATTACTTCAAAATTTAAAAAAAAATTATAGAAACATTATTTCAAACACAAATTAAATTTAAAGCCAAGCTTCTTTCATCTCAAGATAAAGTCTCTCGCTCTCAGCAGAATTAATTTTGCTGTCTGAATAGGATTGTTGCTGTTGCTGTTGTTGCTGCTGAGTTGAGTTAGTATTAGAATTTTGGGCTTCGCTCATTAGAAGAACTAAATAATTGTGTTTATTCTCTCATATTTAAAGCTTTTTTTGTCAACTTAAATTCTTAAATTTTATTTAAATTTTTTACGTTTTAAATTTTCCTGTTTTGAGTGAATTTATTTCGCTACAGTAGTTTTGGTATATAGGAATTTAACTTCCCAATATACAATTCCTAGGAAGATGGCACTTGCAATAATAATTTCAGAAATGGCTAACATTTTATTTTTCGATACTAATTTAATTTTGGTATCAATTTACACTGAATGCAATAGGTACTAATTACATTTAAGATTTTAAAAAATCTTATTTAATAAAATAACGCGTCGAAATAATATAAAATTTTAAGTTAGATACTTATTTTTTTTCGTGGGAGATTTCATAAATTCAACAACTCTTATACCTTTAATACCTTTAGTAACTTCCTTATTTATTTTTATTTTATTGGTAAGTTTTAACAGAACACTTAACAGGTTAACTAAACCAGTTACTGCACTGGTTACATTATCAATATTAAGTTCAGCTTTTATAAGCTTATTTGACTATTTTAAGAAAATAGAAGAAGAATTGGTTTTATCTGAATTTCTCAAATTTTTTGAAGAAAAAAATTTAGTAATACATCTTAATTTAGTAAATGAAAAAATTATAATTTTTTTCTCATTAATAATGATATTAATTATTGGAATATCTTTTTATAAATTACCTAGAAAAAAAGGTTATGTTTCATTGATGATTAGCCTGGGATTAATATCTTCTTCGGTGATGCTCTCAATACTGCTAATAGATTTCACCGCACTAATCTAAACTGTAGTAAGCATTGACAAAGCTTCGTTAAGTTCTCGGACATGATTTAATTCATCTTGAGCAATTTCTTTTATTTTTTGATCATTTGGATTATCTATTAAATATTTGGAATAAGTGTCAAATGCATGTTCTTCGATTTTAATGTTGACATCATAAGCATTAGCTGGAGAGAAGAAATAATAAAAAACCATGATCCAGTAATAGACAAGCACAAGGTGTCTCGCAAAAAATCTATCAATCCAGAACCTATCTCCTCCTCTTTTCTCCATTTCTTTAAGATGCTCAGTTTCGTTAATAGCTTGATAAAAATGTTCTTTCATTAAAATCATTGTTTTTTCATTTTTAATTCCTAGGGATTCTTTAAAATGAAGAACTGAAAGAAATGCAAAATAAGGTGATCTAGCAATAACTTCTAAAACCCAAAATCTTTGTAAAGATCTACCAGAGTATATGAAGTCTAAGAAATTAACGGAACTATTCAAAACCAAAGAATTTAATTTCTTCATAAATTTAGTTTTCTTTAAGTATAATTACTTAGACGCTCGAGGGCTATAATGTATCGAAGTAATTAACCAAAAATTAATATTTATAGTCTAAAATTGTTACTTCCATTGAAATATTTTTTTTTCATGCATTAATTAGATAGATAAAAATTTTATATGACAACTACTGAAAAAATTGCAAATGCCAAAAAGAGGATTGATGAATTAGAAAGACTTATAAAATTTTGGAATGATTCAGACCATGATGAGGCAAAAATAGTAAATTTTTCAAGGAACATTGAAAATGAAGTTGCTTAGATTGTGATGATTAAGGCTAATTAAGGTTATCTACTTAAAGTGATTTAATATCTTTGAGGTTTCGAATATTGTTTAATTTATAAATAGAGCAATTAAACCTATTTTCAAAAACGGTAAGGAAGAAATAATCTAAAAGAAAAATAAATATGAAAACCTTTTCAAAAAAATATTTATTGCCGATTAAATTTATACCATGTTTTTTTTGGGTATTTATATCTTTTATGAGTATATATTTGTGTAAGATAGCCTGGGTAAATTGAATAATTAGTGGATCTAGCTTCTCCTTAGCCAACCAGGAGCACCGCCAAACCAATCCGATATATCATCTTCATTAGGGTTGAAATGATTTTCTTTATCTAGTCCATCTATCCCAAATGATTGTAAGAGGTTATCAATCCCCCCATTATTTTTTGTACCATTCCTTCTAAAGCTGTTAGCTTTTTTCAGCCAAAGAGAAATTGTTGAATTATGGTGTGCAAATTTCTCAACAAATATCCTTTCTTCTAATGTAATTGATTTATCTTGAGCAATTCTTTTAATTATTCCTTGAATTTTTAGTCTTTTTGCATTACTTAGAAGCATTGTGATAAATTCATTATTCTATTTATAGGAAGGATTGCCAAATATATCTTGTCAATGTTAATTTCAACAAATTGACTATTTTAAGAGGTTTTTAAGCAAGAAAAGTCTTAAGACACTAAAAAAAGAGATCAATAAGTTACGTATGATACTTTTACTCATTTATCAAACTTATAACTACAGAGAATTAGATAAAAAAAATCAATACATTCTTAAAGACACTTTAAAATTAAGAAAAAGTCGATTCAATTGTTGCATAATAGTAAACCTGTACTAATATTAGTACAGATGTATTATTAAAATATGAAAGTGATTTCATCTTCTCCTTACGCCCCTTTTAATTTAAAAGAGTGGAATTCTCTAATAAGCAAAAATGCAAAGTTTGAAAATACTCCAATAAAGATTCAAAAAAAGTTTTATAGAACTTTTACTCTAAAAAAGATTGAAAAAGATAAACTTTTGCAAGATAAGAATGAATTGCACCAACAAATGCAACTTGTATTCGGATAGAAAAATATTAACTAACAATCTTTTTATTGAATATTATTTTACGAGATCCAATTTTTTGTTAGATTAGTAGAAATACAAGAAGGATTTAATTTGGCTGTTGATCGAGAACTTTTAAAAGAAGTTACCCAAGAACTTTGGAATACTGTAAAAAAACTAAGACCTGAAATAGATCGGCAAACTCGACTACAATTAGTTTTAAAGGCTTTATTAACTATTGGAGATTTACCAGATCAAATGCAAGCTGCCATGGTAGTAGGTGTTTGCGCAGAAATGGATAAAAGCGATGTTGATAATGTTGAAACTAATTCACAAACTAAAGATTTAAGCGAAGTTGATACTTCTACAGGTAGAAAAATAGTTAGAAGAAGTTCAGCTAAATAAACTTTAAAAGATCATCCTTTAATTTTCTTTGATTCGTTTTTGTTAAGTCTATTGAATAGGTAATATGAAATTACAAGTAAGAGAGGAACGAATATTGAATGTAAAGTCATCATTAATTCTGTTTGGCCCATCCCTATAAGATTCGACTCGTTTGGAAGTTGCTCTGACCAAGTGCCAACTAAATGCCAGGCTTGAGGAATTGATAAGAAAAACATATAAGAGCTATAAGTTAAGTTTATGTTCAGATAAAGATTATCATTATTGAACGTTTTTGCTTTCTTTATTCTTATTTCTTAACTAAGTACTTGTAGAGTTAAAAAAAAGAACTTGATTCATAAATTTATTTTCTTAAGAAGAGTTTTAAATTCTTTTTTACCAATAATTTTTTCAGCTGCGTAAGCGCCACTTGCTGAAACAGCAGGAATTCCGATACCTGGAAATGTACTTGCGCCGCAAGTAAATAAATTTTTCACTGGAGTTTTGCAGCCTGGGAAAAGACCTTTTGCTGCAGATAATGCAGGGCCGTAACTACCGCAATAGGTATTGGTGAATTTTTTATGAGTGATTGGGGTTCCTAACATCTTTAAATCAATCCTTTCATCTATATCAGGGATGAATTTTCGCACTGCATTAAGGAATATTGAACATCTTTCTTCTTTCAAATTTTTATATTCTATTTCCTTTGGATTTAGGTCTTCCCAAATTTCCCAAGGTTCATTTGCGGGAGTATATCCATGAAGAACATGTTTTCCTTCAGGGGCCATATTTTTATCTAAAACAGATGGGATTGAAAATACGGCTATGTTTCTTTCAGCGGTTATGCCTTTTTCCCACTTATCAACATGTATCGCATGTATTGGCAAATTTTCAAGACCATCAGCATCAAAACCTAGATGTATATGAAGGAAAGAATCACATTTATTAGGGTTCAAAACTTTTGTGTTCCATTTTTTTGAAATTTCATTTGGAATTAACTTTTTTAAATTCCAAATATCAGTATTCGTGACAATAGATTCACAACTATAACTAGATCCATTATTAAGAGTTATACCTGTGGCTAAATTTTTATTGAAGTTAATTGTCTTTACTCTCGAAGAAAGAATTAATTCTCCTCCATTTTTTTTAAATCCATTAATTAAAGCTTTTACGATAGATTCACTACCTCCTTTGGGGTATTCAAGGTATGAATCTGGTTCAAACCATTCGTTAAATAAAGTAGCCATCGCAGCTGTATTTGTATCATGCATTGACATACCACTTATCAAAAAGCTCAATAAATCAACCCAATTTCTGAGAAAAGGATCCTCTAGATGATTATTTACTAAATTCCCAAAGCCTTTATTAATTTTTGGTATTTGGTTGATTTTAGGTAAAAATTTGGAGGTTAAATTTATTAGATCTAAGAAATTTATTGATTCGGGAGAAAATGAGAGTAAAGGTATTTCATTTATTATTTGGCTAAGAGGTTTTATTCCGGAAATAAATGATTCCCATTCTTTAACAGATTTCTCACCTCTTAGAGTTTTAATAGTACGTTTAAAAGGTTCTTCCCCCACATCAAGATTAAAATTGCCTTCTGGGACAATTACTTGCCAACCTTTGTATTGAAATAGTTCAACTTCTTCATCAAGTAATTCAAGAATTTGCCCTAGGGGATTAGTTGTCGGCCTTTTACCTATTCCACTCCACAATGAAGGACCTGATTCGAAAGTGTAACCATTTCTTTTGAAACTGTGTGCAACACCTCCTGGCTGGCTATGAGCTTCACATATAAGTACTGTTTTGCCTGATAAAGCGAGAATCGAACCGCAACATAAACCCCCTATTCCACTACCCACTATTACAACATCGAACTTTTTCATTAAATATTTACTTTACTCTTCTCGTAAAACAAATTAGTTTTAGACAAATGTATTAGTTGAAGTTGTAATACTTAGTACAACAGCTAGGAAAAATATGTAAGGGACTGCTTTTAGAGGAATGTATCCTTGACTTTTAGAGATAAAATCCATTAATTTAGTAACTTTATGTAAACATATTAACGAGATATTGTTCCTTATGTGTGCCATTAAATTATTTTTTTGGAAATATTTTGAAATAAAGAAATCTTTTTGAAGAGATTTTTTAACTAAGAACATTTTTTATGAAGTTATCTTAGTATTTGATTCTTAGATTAAAATCTATTATGAAACACTTTCCTGATATTAATGAGATAAAACTATTAGAAAAAAATTCCCAAAAAAATGGTAGCGGAATTGTATTTGAGGAATTGTTAGGAATATGGAAGTTTAAGTATGTATGGGGAAAGGAGTCAGATGAAATCAATAATATACCCAGTTCGATTCTCCAAGTATTGTCGGCAAGACTCGAATTGAAAAGTAAAAATAAAGAGGATCAAATAAATTATGAAATAAAAAATTCAATAAATTTCGGATTACTAAATATTACTTTTATAGGCAGCGCAGAACTAAAAGGGATTAGACCTCTATTGGCTTTCTATTTTGAAGAATTGAAAATTAGTATTAGTAGTTTTCCTATATTTAAAAAGAAATTAAAAATACCAAAAGATAAAAAAATGCCTTTTTTCTCACTTGTAGGAATTAGCACTAAAGATAATTGGTTATGTGCTAGAGGCAGGGGCGGAGGGCTTGCAATATGGGTTAAGCCTTAATTTAATGGTATTCTCCTGGATGATCTACCTTTCTTACCGTAACTTTATCAACTTTTTTTCCATTAAATCTTAAGAGATCATCTCCTGAAAAGTCATAACCTAAGCGTTGACCTATTAGGGCAACATCATCTGCTGTAGAGGATGTCGTAACCTGCTTTTTTAATTCTTCATCAGATTGCATCTTAATTAAAAATTTTTTTATTTCAGAAAAACTCATTACTAGAATTTGATTGATGTTAAAGAAATTTATAAAATCTTTTTCTTATCAAGAACAAGATAAATAGATATTCATTATACTATTTTTATGACTTACTTATTCCTCTATATAGTTGGCATAGTTTTAATATGGTGGATATATCGTGTCGGTTGGCTTGAGGCGCTTAAAACAGTAGTTAAAGTTATAGTTCCTTCAGCGCTTATTATTTTATTTAACATAAAAGCCGGAAGATTACTTTTTAAAAGTCCTGTATTCGGTTTATTAAGCGCTTTGCCTACCTCTATTTTTATTTTTAGAGGTTCATTGCCTTTAGTAAGTTATATAAATAACTGGATTGAAAATAAAATAAATAAGTTTGAGGATTCGGAAGTTATAGATACTGATTCTGTGCCTTTAGATGATTAATTTAATCAAATCCAAGAAATAATTCTTTGTGTACAACAAGAACATCAAACAAAGTAGTTCCATTAATAGGACTTAATGGGATTTTGTCTATATTTAATGCTTCTGCGCAAATTAAATGAGCATCCCATTTTGTATTGTGATCACTTAATTCAATTGACCACTCAATTACTTTTTTGAAATGATCTGGCATCTCCGAACCAATTTTTCTGCAAATTTGACATAGAACTGACAAAAGAGGAGGTTTTGATGGCCTTTTTAAATCTTTAATAAGACTAGGTTGTGTAAAAACGCTTGTATAGCGGATGTAGTCTATTAATTCATATTCTTCTTTAGTAAGAGCTGCTTTATCTAATGCTCTTTCAAATTCGTCTATGGGGGTTATGGGCCTATCCAAGATATTATTTTTTGCTGTTTTCAGAATCTATTTTTTCTTGATTAATTTCATTGGTTTGATTGCTTTCTATAGATTTAGGAGATTCATCTTTATCTTCAACTTTCATAACTTGATCGATTTCATTTTGAA
Source organism: Prochlorococcus sp. HOT208_60m_813B04 (assembly GCA_002025975.1). Taxonomy (GTDB): domain Bacteria; phylum Cyanobacteriota; class Cyanobacteriia; order PCC-6307; family Cyanobiaceae; genus Prochlorococcus_A. The sequence goes on along the minus strand of MWOU01000107.1, from coordinate 6,246 downwards.
ATTCATTCGACGCTTTTTTAAGACTTTTCAAAGTTTTACCAAGCTGTTTTCCTAATTCTGGAAGCTTTTTGGGACCAAAAATTAAAAGAGCTAAGATAAGTATTACAGTAACTTCAGGCAAACCTACACCAAAAATATTCATGACTGATAACTATTTAACTAATTAGGAAATCTACTATTAAATATAGTCAAATCATATGAAAATTTCATACTCGGAACAGCTTTTTTAATATTAAAAAATTTTGAAAAATATTATTGTTATTAATACTCCTTTAAAGAAAACTAACCAGAGTAATTGATAATCACTCAATTTGAATTTTTTTTGGTACCAATTTATAAGAGTTTTATGTTTATCTATTAATTTTCTCATTTTCACCGAGATTATTTATTTCTATCACTTATTTTATCTTAATTTCTTTTATTATTATTCTATAGAATTCCCAGATTATACTCAAATTAGGTCATTCTATTAATTTCAACCTTTTTCTAAATTAATTTTTTTCTAAATTATTGAAACTATTTGCTTAATATTTACTATTTAAAAAAATGAAGTACTTATTTGTTGTTTTTTACTTTTTTTTTCTAATTTGTCCAGCTGAAGCCGTAACTACAAAAATGTTTAAAGTATTAGATACGTGTGCAAGATATCGACTCGGTGAGATTAATGCTAATGAGGCTGTAGAAAAACTAAAATTAAAACTAACAAATTCTTCCATTAATCAGCCAAAGGATCTCGTAAAAAAATATTGCTCAGTATTTACTCCAAATGAAAAAATTGAATTTTAATCTTAGTAATACATATTTAATTATTCTTTTTTGAATAATCTTTAACTTTGTTTCGTATTTCTTTAACTTTTTTAAAATTAGTTATTTTTAAGTTGAAAATAACTCCCACAAAAAGAATAAGAAATAAAAAAATATAAATTATTAATTCCATAATTATTGAATTAATAATTTAACCCTAGTTTATTTCAATAATTTTTTAGTATCTTTTAAAACAAAAAAACTGACTTTAATATCAGTTATTTATTTTAAGCCCACAAAAAAAACATATTAACCTCTAATATGAAGCTTTATAAGAATTATTTTGCAGATTGGAGATAAAATTCCAGAATTTTCTTTACTGGATCAAAATGGAGTTAAAAGATCAAATAAGGGATTAAAAAATCCTCTTGTTTTGTTTTTTTATCCAAAAGATGATACGCCGGGTTGCACTATAGAAGTTTGCGGATTTAGAGATAAATATGACTTATTTAAAGTATTAGGTGCACAAGTTTGGGGAGTAAGTAATGGAAGTACCTCAAGTCATTTAGCATTTGCCAATAAAAATAAATTACAGTATCCACTACTTTGCGATACGAATGATTCGCTTAGGAAAACTTTTAAAGTTCCTAAAGTATTAGGTTTTATGGATGGTAGGGTAACTTACGTTATCGATCGCAAAGGGACAATTAGGCATATTTTTAGAGATTTATTGAATGGGCCTGAACATATTAAAGAGGCTATTAGAGTACTTAAGGAAATTCAAAATCAATAAATTATTATTCAAAGAATTTATATTAATAAGTTTTGTCTTATTATAGTTTCAGCTTCTTTTTACTATATGAAGAAAATGGGAATGCAAGCTGTTGATCTTGCTATTCAAAATGGAGTGGATCTTGATGGAACTCCAATTCCTCAAAAAATGCTAGATCTGTATAACAAAATTATGGATGAGGAGAAAAAAAGACAAAGGAGTGGTGTTAAAAAATCAATGAGAAATAGATGCGTCAAAACCGGTTCTAAGCATTTTGATAAAGAAACATTGAATCAATTATTAATAGACTCGGGATGGGAAGGTCTCAAAGAAAAGGAAATTTTATTTTTTTATAACTAAAAAAATTTTTAAGATAAAAAAATTTTTTAGTTATAAATTTAAAAACTGATAACTAATTAAATATTTTTTAGATCTTATTTTTTTATTACTTAAACCATCCTTTTTTCTCATGGAATATTATTTTATCTTTTTCAGCTTTTGTTTTATTACTTGCTTTTTTGAAAGCCAAGTTGGCTTCTAAAACTGTAACTATTGATATGAATAAAAGACCAGAGATTCCGATTATTTGTTCTTTTTGAGAAGGTTCTGAATCACCTTGTAAAAAAATACCTAAAGCGAACCATGCAGTAATAGCAGTGATGGTAAAACAATAGGGTTTCCATCTTCTTTGATATAAGTAACCCGATCCTAAACCAGGAAGGAAATTTAAAAAAGATGCCACCCACCCTTTTGAAGATGCAAGTATTTCGTCTCTTGAGGGATAAGACATTTATGTTAGGTATTTATTAAATGAGAATTTATATAAGCAAAAGATATTGCTGCACAAATTACCCAACTAAAGGGTAAGAACATTCTTATTTTTTCTTTATTGTTACTCATATTTTTTATTATGGAAAATATTTTTAAAATTTGTGGATTTAATTGATACCTGAAACTATAAGAATTAAAAAAGACGGTTTTTAACCGTCTTTGAAAAAATTAATTTCTCTAAAATAAATTATTTGTCTTTTGAGGCTGAGAGTTCTTTAAGTTCTTTTTTTACTTCTTTTTCTCTCTCTTCAAGATGTTTTAGTTGAGCTTTAAAAGCATCTTCAAGTCTTACTTTTTGTGTTGTAATTTCATCAAGCTCTTCTTGATGTTGGTTTTTCTTTAACTCCTTCATTTCACTATCTGAAATAACATATACAGGGCGATATGAAGGTGTTTCAAAAAGAAGATCAAACATTGAATACATAAGTGACCTTTGAATTAGTACAAATTCAATATCTAATAATTCTTTTGAATATGAAAGGATAAATACCGAAGATATTGATACGGCAAATACACCGAATTTCGGTTTACATAACATAACCGCCCAGTATTTACCGATCAAATTTATAGGTATGTTTTAAAGTATTAGAGACATTATTCTAAAATCTAAATTAAGAACTATAAATGGATTTAAAAATTACTAAAACATTAGTAATACCATCCAACGAAATTAAGTGGCGATTTTCCAGATCTTCTGGACCTGGAGGGCAGAATGTAAATAAAAATGAAAGTAGAGTAGAGATTATTTTTAATCTAGAAGATTCAAAAGTCCTAAATGATTATCAGAAATCAATCCTTAAGATTAATTTGAAAAAAAAATTAGTAAAAAATATTTTATGTTTAGCGGTTCAAGAAAATAGAAATCAATTACAAAATAGGCAACTAGCTTTAATGAAACTTAGTTCAATAATAAAAGATGGTTTAAATAAACAATTTAAATATAGAAAATCTACAAAACCTACTAAAGCATCGCAAAAAAAAAGAGTTGAGTTTAAGAAAAAACGTGGCGAATTGAAAAAAAATAGGCAAAAAGAAAAAATATATCAAGTATGAGAAAAATAAACAAATATTACCCTCGCTAATTTTAATGCAAGTATATGATTAATTGACTCCAATTTTGTGGGGGTGATGCTTTTTATAAAGATAAAAAGCATTTTGATAAATCTATTGCTTATATCTTTATTGAAGAAGGGATCATAATGGGAATTCATGGGGAATATCCTCCATTAATGAAAACTAGAAAAAAAATTGTTATTGAAGAAGCAAGATTATTATTGCAAAAATTAGTTGATGAAGGTTGGCAAAAAAAATACCCGAGATGGTAAAAAATTTTTATATCAAATAACTTTTATTTAAAACTTTGATTTTTCTTTCAAAAGCCTAAAATTCAAAAAACAAAAAAGAGCCATTAAAGATATTCCAAATATTCCACCAAGGGGATTCGTATTTATAGTCCCTGGCCCAACCAACCATTTAGGTGAATTTTTTGATATTTCAAATAACCCATTATTTGTAATAAACCATAATCCAACAAGTCCTCCATGTAATCCAATACAACCCCATAAAGAGTTCTTATCTTTTAATCTTATAAGAGATAACAAAATACCTAGCAAAAATAATCCGGTAAGTATGCTTAGCATCTGCAAAAAGGGCAAATCAAATCCTATATGAACTATGCTAAAAATAAATGATTGTCCAAGTATTGCTTTTTTTAATCCAAATTGCTTTTTCAATTCTTCCAAAAGCCAACCTCTAAAAATAAGCTCTTCCGCGAATCCAACACCTAAAATGAGAAAAATTGCATTTATTAATATATCTGGAGAAATTGTGCCTATCCAATAACCCCATTTTGTTCCAATTATTGGAACTAAAATTATAGATATCAGGATTACTGATAATAAGAAACCTCTTAAAAAAAAGATAAATAAATTTATATTTTTATCAATTTTATTAATTCCAAGTAATTTCCAAGTATTGATAACACCCCAGCGCAATTTGAACCATTTTGGTAAAGAAAAAATAAATATCAAGAAAGTAAAAATTGTTCCTATTAATGAAAGATTTTCTTTATTAATACCTAATAAAAAAATAGGACTTGCCAAGATCCATCCACAAATGTACAAAAAAGGGATAAATATTATGGTTGATAATAGTTTTGGACTTAAAAAAAACAAACCTAAATATATATTTTTTATCCTTTCATACAATATATTCATATCAATATCCCTAAAGTTTTTATTATTTTAGATAATTTCAAAAATATAAATTTTGATCATTATTATAATTTCACAAAATAGTAAATTGTTTAATATTCAACTTATTATGGTTTCGCTAGGCAGAATCATACGTTTTTCTTTAATTGAGAAATTAGAAGGGACTAAAAATTCTTTCTTTGAATTTGATAAAAAAGATGCCCACCAAGAGAAAGTACTATTGCTTAAAATTGCTAATTTTGAAAATCTAATTAGATTAAAATCATTTTTTATAGAATCTGATTTTAAAATTGAAATTTGCAAATCAGTAAAATAATTTTTCAGTTCTTTTATTAACTCTTTCCCGTAATTTTGATCTTCACAAATTACAATGAAATTTTTTGACCCTTTGGAAAGAAAATATTCTATTGAGTTTTTGTAATAAGCAAGCTTGCAAATATTTAGCTTTTTTATTGAAAGAAAGTCTCCACCTCTTATGTGAATCAATACATTTTGATTACAAATTGTTTGCTGTTCTTTATTCAATTTTATTTTTTTCAATTTTAATACACTGAACAAAGAATGAAGTCTTTTATAGTCCCAATTTTGATTGAAATAACCGTCTAAAAATAATAATTTTTGGCTCAAAAAATAAGATTTATTATGATTAAAATTCCTATCATTAATTCCAAATAAAGGCAAATAACTCCCAAATCTTAATCCTGCTGAACTTCTGGCAAATAATTTAGTCAATAAATTTAGTTTTCTAGAATTATCGAAATATAGCCAATCAGGCATTTCAAAAATGGAACTTAGACAATTTACTCTTTTAGGTATATGAATATCGCCTAAAAAAGAAATTATTACTTTTTCTTTGTGGCGTCTATATTTAAGTAATGCTGCAGTCTGAAATAATTGATTACCCAATCCTCCTACCATTCTAGAAAAAAGCATTTTCAAAATCTGATAAATTTAATTAAGAAAAAAATTTTTATATTTTTTATCTCTAAAAAAATTATATAATCTTAACCTAAGAGGAATTTTATATTAATTGGAAACAAAGCTTATTTATAAAGAAAATCAACAATTTTTATTTAATATTATTGTTCCAGTTTTTAATGCAGAAAAATATATAAAAAAATGTCTTAATTCAATCATTAAGCAATCATATAAAAATTATCAAGTAAAAGTAATTGATGATTGCTCTACTGATTATTCTTATGAATTAGCATTAGAAATTTGTAATAAGTATGAAAACTTTGAAATAAGTAAGAACCCAAGGAAGCTCGGTGCTTTAAATAATATTAATAAGTTGCTTAGTTTAAATATAAAAGAACCATCTAAGACAATTAATATATTAGTTGATGGAGATGACTATCTTTATAGCGGCGATGTTCTAGATATTTTATATGAAAAGTATATAAATACTAATTGCTTAATTACTTATGGTTCTCATCTATCATCTAAAGGGATTCAAGGAAAAAAATATCCTCGTTTTATAAGAAACCTTAATTTATATAGAAAATATTTTTGGTATGCTTCTCATCTAAAAACATTTAGACATGATTTATGGCTTTCTATTAACAAAAGTGATTTGCTTACCCATAATGGTAATTATTTTTCTGTTGCATCAGATTTAGCAATAATGTTCCCAATGTTAGAGATGGCAGGTGATCGGCAAGAATTTATTAAAGAAGTTTTATATGT
>MWOU01000106.1 GCA_002025975.1 Prochlorococcus sp. HOT208_60m_813B04 | reverse complement strand
CTTGAGCTTCTCTTGCATTATTTGGTACATAATCAAGATCACATTCAGGATCTCGATTGACGTAGTTAATTGTAGGAGGGATAAAATTATGTGTCAAAGAAAGTATACAAGCTACAGCTTCTATACCTCCTGAGCCTCCTAGGAGATGACCTGTCATCGACTTAGTAGAGCTTACAGGAATGAGGTAAGATCTGTCTCTAAAAATAGATTTAATTGCAGAAGTTTCATTTTTATCATTAGCTGATGTACTTGTTCCATGAGCATTTATGTAATCAACTTTTTCAAGGCTAAGACAAGCGTCTTCAATTGCTAATTTGATAGCTTTTGCGCCTCCAATCCCTCCTGGAGATGGAGCAGTTATATGATGAGCATCACATGTTGTTCCATAACCAACTATTTCCGCATAAATTCTCGCATTC
>MWOU01000105.1 GCA_002025975.1 Prochlorococcus sp. HOT208_60m_813B04 | reverse complement strand
ATTATTCACATAATGGTATTCACCAAAGTAAAGATTTTTCTAAATTACTTTTACATCATGAGGTAACAAGTGAACAAAATATTGGAATAGTTGAACAATCAGTGACTTTTGAGAAAGATTTAAATATTGTTATGTTTCACAGTGATGAGGTAAATGAAGAGGCAATATTGTTTTCAAATTGGGCATATGGATTACTTCAAAAAGCAATTGCACCAATAAGAAAGATCATTTCAGTTTCTGAATATTCTTGGCTTTTAAGCTTACCTGATTCAATTGAAATTGTATGTTCTACAAGTGCTGAAGGTAAGTTATGCACTGAAGTCTCAGCTACTTGTATTAACTATACTGATTATGAAACCCAGCACAAAAGAAGATCCTTCACCTTCCAATTTCATCCTGAATTGCTTGATGATCTAAGAGAATTTAATAAATCAGGAATGCCATCCTAT
>MWOU01000104.1 GCA_002025975.1 Prochlorococcus sp. HOT208_60m_813B04 | reverse complement strand
TTTAGTTTGTATTTTTTATGCGATAAGAAATATGCCTCTTAGTATATCTACAGTCATTCAATACACATATCCTATTTTTTATATCTATATTTGCTTGCATTTTTATAAACGAAAAAATAACTCGTAATATAGTTTTAGCTTTAATTATTGGCTGGATTGGAATATTAATAATATTGAATCCAAGCCAATTATCAAATATAAACGTTGAAGTTGAAAATATTACGATTTCGATAGCATTTCTTGGAGCAATCTTCACCGCATTGGCCAACGTTACAGTTAAGAAACTTTCATTTACTGAAGATATTTATGTAATTATTGAATATTTTCCACTAGTTTCTTTTATTACCCTATTACCAATTGTATTAATCAATTGGGTTACCCCAAACATGAGCGAATTAGTTTGGATAATTGGGATTGGCTTATTTACTCAACTAGGTCAGACTTTCTTAACTGTAGGATTAAAAAATTTACCTGCTTCTG
>MWOU01000103.1:331-461 GCA_002025975.1 Prochlorococcus sp. HOT208_60m_813B04 | reverse complement strand
GTGAAGTGATTAAAGGTAGTGACTTTGATAGTCAACGCAGATTCCAGAATGATTTAGAAATAGATAACTTAATCGTTAAAACATCTGGTGATTATGACGGTGACGGTGATCAAGAAGTTTACTGGAAAAC
>MWOU01000103.1:0-300 GCA_002025975.1 Prochlorococcus sp. HOT208_60m_813B04 | reverse complement strand
ATGCATGCTGATGGAAATATACAATATTCCAACTATCAAAGTGAAGAACAAATGACTGAATATTTAACAGCCAATGGTTTCAGTTCCACTGTCTCAGAAATTATTTCTTAAAAAGTGTTTAGTGCTAAGGGTAGAGCTAGGAGTAGAGCTTGGAACTAATTAGTGCTAATTAAAACTATTTATTAAAGTATAAAAAATTATCTCCCAGCATTTGAAGATATATTAGTCTCCTTGTTTAAATAATGATAAAGAGCGGGTGCTTATGTCTTGTGGCTAGAAATGAACTAAGTTAGGTCCAAA
>MWOU01000102.1 GCA_002025975.1 Prochlorococcus sp. HOT208_60m_813B04 | reverse complement strand
ATTAACGCTTTAGGTCCTGATTTAAAAATAATTACTCCTGCAAGGGAGTGGAATATGAGTAGAGAAGAGGCAATAGTGTATGGAGAAAAATTTGGTATACCTGCACCAGTATCAAAAAAATCACCATATTCAATAGACGTTAACTTACTTGGTAGGAGTATTGAAGCAGGTATATTAGAAGACCCAATGCAAGAAGCACCTGAGGATATATTTTCGATGACATCATCAGTTTATAATTCACCTGATTTACATCAAGATATTGAAATTGTATTCAAAAATGGTTTTCCAATTGGAATTAATGATGAATTTTTAAATCCAGTAGAGATCATTCAAAAAGCTAATGATCTTGCAGGTAACCACGGTTTTGGAAGAATAGATATGATTGAGGGTCGAGTAGTAGGAATTAAAAGTAGAGAGATTTATGAAACACCTGGCCTTTTACTTTTAATC
>MWOU01000101.1 GCA_002025975.1 Prochlorococcus sp. HOT208_60m_813B04 | reverse complement strand
CAGTGATATAGTCTAGTGCGCTTGTCGCTTCATCCGTTATTAGAATTCTCGGATTACTAAGTAATGCTCTAGCAATAGCTATTCTTTGTTTCTGCCCTCCTGATAATGAGTTGCCTTTCTCTTCANTTATGGTCTTATAACCATCTTTAAGATTCATAATGAATTCATGAGCAGATGCAATCTTGGACACTTTTATAACATCTTCTTTAGAAGCCTCTGGATTAGATATTGATATATTTTCAATAATAGTACCATTTATTAAATATGGATCTTGAGCAACGAAACCAATTTGTTTCCTAAAAGAATATAGCTCTACTTTTTGTATATCATAATCATCAATGATTATTTTACCATTTGAAGGTTTATAAAGTCTTGCTAATAATTTTACTAAAGTACTCTTCCCACTA
>MWOU01000100.1 GCA_002025975.1 Prochlorococcus sp. HOT208_60m_813B04 | reverse complement strand
TGCTAAAGCCATAAGAAGTGTGCCTCTTATCCTTGACTGAATATTTTGATTTGTTATTTCAGCCATCTCGAAAGATATGGTTTTTATAAATGATTCTTCAAAAGAGGTCATCAAGTTTCCAATTGGAATGCTCTTGAAACTTATCTTTAATCTTCTTGCTAAATCTTTTGCATCACTCTTCGAATGAGATGAGCTCCACTTAGAGGGCATTGAAACGCAATAAACATTATCACTTCCCAGAGCTGCTGTAGCAATTACTGAGACAAGTGCTGAATCAATACCGCCACTTAATCCAACTAGAACTGTTTTAAATCCACATTTTTTTGCATAATCTTTAACACCAAGGACTAATGCATCAAAAATTGATGACATTTCAGAGTTTTCAAATTCATTTTTTTCAGGTTTTGTTTCTCCAATTTCCCAGCTGGAGAGATCTTCCGAAAAAGATTTAAGTTGCTTAATTTTAGATCCATTCTTATTCAGAATAAAACTATT
>MWOU01000099.1 GCA_002025975.1 Prochlorococcus sp. HOT208_60m_813B04 | reverse complement strand
AATAAATAAACTCTTTCAGAAGTCAGCTTATCAAAATAATTAAGAAACTTAGTTATAAAAACCTTGCATCCCCATTGAATCTAAGGCAGTTTTTGCTTCTTCCATAACGGATGGTTCTTTATCGAAAAGAGCTATCTTGGTACATTCATCAACGAAACTTTCTTGAAATGTATTGTTTAATTTTTCGTACAATCTAGACAATGACCAGATGCAATTACTTCTTACACCTGATTCATTGTCTATTCTTAAACTTATTAAAAGTTGTTCTGCTGCCAATTGAGCATTTTCCAAGGAAACATTTCCGATTTCAGCTAAAGAACTAGATGACCATAACCTTACGGCAGCCACATCGTTCTTCAAAGCATTTATTAATGGCTCCAAAACAATTTGATCATCATAATTAGCTAAGCTCCATGCAGTAGCTCTTCTTACATAAGCATT
>MWOU01000010.1 GCA_002025975.1 Prochlorococcus sp. HOT208_60m_813B04 | reverse complement strand
ATTTATGGAATAACAAATAATGAATTTAATGAAAAAAAAGCTAAGGATAAAAAACTTGCAAATTTTGTTAGCTGTGATCTGAGCTTATTAAAAAAATGTGAGCTAATAATTTTGGCATTGCCCATCAAAGATTTGATCAGTCCTTCGCAACAATTAGTAGCATCAATACCTCAGCAAACAATATTAACTGATGTAGGGTCTGTAAAAGAACCAATTGTAAATACATGGGAAAATTCACATCCTCTATTTATTGGATCTCATCCAATGGCAGGCACAGAAAAAAAAAGGAGTTGATTCAGGTTTTGAAGGTCTTTTTAAAAATGCAAAATGGATTATTACCCCAACACAAAATAGTGATTCAAATTCAGTCAGCACTATTTCCGAGCTCATAAAATCAATGGATTGTGAAATTTGCCAAGCTTCGCCAAAAGAGCATGATGAAGCAGTATCTCTAATTTCTCATTTGCCTATATTTTTAGCTTCTGCCCTCATAGAAACTGCGCAAACAAAAAATAATCAATCTTTATTAGATCTCTCGCAAAAATTAGCTGCTACAGGATTTGCCGACACTTCGAGAGTTGGCGGAGGCAATGAACAACTAGGCCTAGATTTAGCTATTAATAATCAGATTAATGTTTTAAATTCCATAAATAATTTTAAAAATAAGCTGAATATACTGGAATCTCTTATTAAAGAAAAAAATTGGGATTTACTTTCTAAAAAACTTGCTGAAGCAAAAGAAAACAGACAAAATTTTATAAACTAAAATTTTCTATACCTTTGGAAGCTAAAATTTGCCTTGCAACCATTAATGCAGACTGACTAACACCTGCAGTCCCCTCTCCTGGATAAATCGAATCTCCACATAACCATAAACCTTTAAAAGGTGTCCTACTTGATAATCCAAATAAACCAAAAATATCTGGATTTTGACCAAGCCCGCCTACTATTCCATTAGGTCTTTTTGTCCATTTTTCAAAGCCCAATGGAGTTGCTAATTCTCTATGTAGCCATTTTTCAGGATCAATATCAAATTGACTTTCCAATTCAAGGGATATTTTTTTCATGAAACCGTTTTTTTTCTTTAAGTAAGTTTGTTTATCTAGATCAAACCAATCTTTAGTTTTGGTAAAGATACTGGCAATTAAAGTAACTTCACCTTTTGGCGCTCTTCCATCACCATCATCACTAATTGATACAAATAACGAACAAAATTCTTTTGAAACAAATTGATAATGATTGGAGAATGTTTTTTTAATATGTTCCTTTTTTAATGCTGAATAAAAAACTACAGCACCACTTGGATCAGGCAAATTATTAAGTCGATTTTTATAATTTTTTTTTCTTTCTAAAGGATCTTTCAAATGCTTGAGCAAAGATTGTGGAGGTGCAGTATAAATAACATCTTTTGCTTGATAAATAAATGATTTTTTTTTCGAATTAGCAGATACTTTCCAACTCATATTTACTTCGTCAAAAGTTATAGAATTAACTTCTTGTCCAAAAATTAAATTAACTCCAGTTTTAATTAATGAACTTTCTAATGATTCACTTAAAGACTGCATAGATTTTTTAAGATGCCACAGACCATGTGGCTGTTGACACATCTGAAGAACAGTAGATCCATATAATGCTGCGGTATTATAAACATCCTCTTGAGAATAAAGTTTTAGTTGAAGATTTAAGAATTTAATCAAACGCTCATTCTTAGATAATCCACATACACGCAATAAATCAAAAATAGTAGATTTAAGTAAGATACCTGTTAAGAGGTTTGAAGGTACTAGTGCTTTCAGAAGTTGAGAAAAATCCCAAAAATTACTTATTGGTAAAACAGGATTATTATTAGCAAATATCCAATTACTTTCATGTATGAGAGTACAAAGTTTCCAAAATCTTTGACTCCCGGGAAACTGTATTTCTCGTTCAGCAATCCATTTTCTTTTGTCATACCAAATAGGTATAGGATTACTACCATCATTTAAATCAACAATGCAAGCAGGGTCTAAAATTGTGGCTTCTGGGGATGGAATATCCAGAAAATCAAAAATTCTAGAATGTATTCCTCCCTTCTCTAAACCCGCAACCTGAGTTGCGCCAACATCAAAAATATAATTCTTTCTTTTAAAAGTACCGGCACATCCTCCGGCTTGAGTATGAGATTCGATTAAAGTCACTGATAAGCCTTGTTTTGATAAAATCGCTGCAGAAGTTAGTCCTGCTATACCCGCGCCTACAACAACAACTTCAGAGTTTCTCATTACCATGCAAAAATTATCACCTATTGAAATTAACGAAATTTGTAAAGAATTAGGTGAAACCTATCCAAAAAGTATTGAACAAGTACATGGTGGCGATATTCATAGTGCCTGGCGAATAGAATTCTCAGACAAAAAATTATTCCTTAAAAGAAACATTAGAAACAAAAAATTTCTTGAATTTGAAAAATATTGTCTTCAAAATTTGAGGAAATTTATTAATCAACAAAACTTAGTTATTCCTGAAGTAATTGCATATAAAAATATAAATAATATTGAAATTCTTTTAATTGAATGGATAGATATGCATAACTTTGACCAAAAAAAGCTTGGAAAAGGTTGGTTTAGGTGAATTGCACTTAAAATCAGCTGAATCTAATCCCAAAATGTTTGGGTTTCCAGTTGAGGGTTTTATCGGAACAACAGATCAGAAGAAAGGCCTAGAAGATAATTGGATAGATTGTTTTTTAAACTTAAGGATAATACCTCAATTATTAATTCTTAAATCGAAGATTTCAGATGAAGAAATTATAAATAAAATTAAAGAAAAAATTAAATCAGAGTTGCTGAATCATAAACCAACAAATTCTCTAGTTCATGGTGATTTGTGGTCAGGCAATGCAGGAATGAACAAAAGTGGAAAGGGAGTTATATTTGACCCGGCATCTTGGTGGGCAGATAATGAAGTAGATATAGCTATGACAAAACTATTTGGAGGTTTTAGAAAAGAATTTTATGAAGAATATCATAAAATTTTTCCTATAAAAAAAGGATTTGAAAATAGAATTGTTATTTATAATTTTTATCACATATTGAATCACGCCAATATGTTTGGAGGAGGTTACTTAAAACAAGTTGAAGATTACGTAAAAGCAATACTCAATATGTAACCTTTAACTAACCTAAATATGTCTTCTTAAGATTTTGTACCTTATCTAAAACAGCTTCACGATTTTCACTGGTACGAAGATTTTGCCAGCTCCATTGACCGACAACAATTACGCCTAGTAGTTCTAGTAAACCAGGGAGAATTGGAAAAAAGTTTATCGTATCAATGACGACTTTAATTATTATTTGAGCTATTACGACAACAGCAATTATGCCTGCCGCCTTGCCGTACTTACCCATTTGAGTCCAATCAACATTACCAAGGGTTTCGTTGACTTTCCCCATAACATCAGAGTACTTCTCTGAAAAACTTTTGGTTTCTGAGCTTGTATCGGAGCCGGAGTCTTGGTTTGACTCTGGAGTGTTATCACTCATGAATTCAGTAAACTTAATATATGAACCAGACAGTATCGGAAAAAACGTCTGTTGACTACCTTTTTGTTGTGCAAAATTCCGAACCGAAACATTTTGTATTTTATTAGAGGCGTTGGTATAAAGGGTTTCTAAAGATATTTAAACTTATAATTGATTTATAAAAACTTCACATTATCGTCTAGTTCTAACAAAAACATTAATAAATTACAGTTAAAAAAAAAATTTAAAAGGCTAAAATTTTTAATTTTAATTATTATATTTTCATAGTTTAGCCCGCAAAAATTAAAGTATCGAAATGTCCAAAGATATCAAATTTAATTTCTTAAACTGTGATGAAGAAGAAAGATATCAAAAACATTTAACCCTCAAAGAGATAGGTTATGAGGGTCAACTAAATCTTAAAAACAGCTCAGTATTATGCATAGGAGCAGGTGGGCTTGGGTCTTCCGTTTTGCTTTATCTTGCAGCAGCAGGAATTGGGAGAATTGGAATAATTGATAACGATCAAGTTGAAAAGTCTAATCTCCAGAGACAGATAATTCATGAAACAAATACTATTGGCAATCTTAAAATTGATTCTGCCAGGGAAAGAATTAAAAAATTCAATCCTAATTGTGAAATATTTACCTTTTCAGAAAGAATTAATCCTAAAAACGCTCTTGAACTAATAAAGGGGTTTGATGTTATTTGTGATTGCTCGGATAACTTTGGCACAAGATATTTAATAAATGATTCATGCCTGATATTAAATAAACCCCTTGTCTTTGGAAGTGTGCAAGGCTTTGAAGGGCAAGTAAGTGTTTTCAATTTATATAAAAATAGTCCTAATTTAAGAGACTTACTTCCAGAATCACCTTCAAAAAATGCTGCCCCTAGTTGTGCAGAATATGGGGTTGTGGGTGTTTCAACAGGTTTAATAGGAATTCTTCAGGTTAATGAAATTATCAAAATCATTTTGAAAAAAGGTGAAATTTTAGATGGAAAGATTTTAATTTTTGATCTATTGAATATGAATATGAAAAAATTAAATTTAAAAAGTGATCAGTTAAATAAACGAATAAAAAATCTGTCTCAGTTTAAGAGCTTCTACAATAGCGATGAATATTGTGAGAAAAGCAATGAAATTAAAAGAATTAATGCTAATGACTTTAATAGCTTATACAAAGCAAAACCAAACAAAATTCTTTTAATTGATGTTAGAGAAAATGAAGAATTTTCTACATTTGCAATAGAGGGATCTATATCAATTCCCTTAAGTCATTTGAACCAAGAATCTGACTTAAAATTTATTCAAAAAGAAAGTTTAAATAAAGAGGTTTTCACTATATGTAAATCGGGTAAACGTTCTGAAAAAGCTTCAAGAATCTTGTCTAAATTCAAAATTCAGTCAAGATCTATTGAAGGCGGCATTGAAAAGGTAAAAAAAATATTGTGCAATTAATTTTTAAAAATAGTTAGTAATCTACCCCTCTTTTCAAATCAACTCCAACATTTGCATAATGCTTATGACAAACCATTTCAGAGTAAACATCTGCTAGTTCAAAGTATGAAGGTTCATTTTTACATCTCCCAGTAATTACAACTTCTGTATCTGCTGGTTTTTTTAACAGTGTTTGATGTATTGATTCCACAGGTAGCAACTCTAAATCAACAGTTGGATTCAATTCATCTAAAATAATTGTTTTATACAAACCAGACAAAATAGCGGCTTTAGCAATTTCCCATGCTCTTTCAGCCTCAATATAATCTATTGGTTGTTGCTGACCTCTCCATACGATGGCATCTCTGCCTGAACGCAAATGATCTACTAAATGAGGGTAACTCTCTCTCAAAGCTTCTATGGCAGCATCTTCGGTATAACCATTTCCACCTTTTAACCACTGTAATATTAAAACTCTATGACTTTTATCTTGAGATATTCCTTTTCCGATAGCTTGAAGAGCCTTTCCGAGTGCACTTGTGGATTTACCCTTTCCTTCACCTGTATAAATCTCAATTCCACCACTAGAACTACTTTGTCTGGTTGGTTCTGATAAATCTCCGATCAAACGTGGTCTCATTTCTGAATGGAGTTGAGATATTCTTACCAAAGAGGGTGGGGCCGCCCTTCCAGTAATAATTATTTCTAATCCATCTGGACGATTTTTGAGAGAATCAATTACTTCATTGATATCAAGCATTCCTAAATCAAGAACTGGATTTAACTCATCGAGTACAACTACAGAATAAAGAGAACTAGCAATTGCTCCTTTAGCAATATTCCAACCTCTTTCAGCCTCACCAACATCAAACTTTGTCACTTGTTCAGCAGTAAAGAATTCAGATCTTCCTGTCCTTACATGGTCAATTAAATGTGGAAACCCTCTTTGTAAAGCCTCTATAGCCGAATCTTCGTCATATGGCCTCTCAGGTCCTTTTAAAAATCTTAGAAGCAAAACTCTTGACTGTCTTTTTTCGCATATTCCTAATCCTATTGTTCTGAGAACTACTCCCAATGCAGCCTGACTTTTTCCCTTACCCTCTCCATCATAAATATGTAATTGACCTTTTAATCTCTCTTGACTGTCACTTGCTGTGACAATTCCAATTCCTCTATTTCTACTCGTATTAGTCAATTGAACAAAATTAATAAATTTAATCTAAGATGTGGATAAAAATATTATTAAAAATTTAATAATAAATTTAACCTATCCATAGGTAATTTGAATTTTAAAGTAATTAGCATGTTCAATCAACTAGAAATTCTCTCTGATGAACAAAGTGAAAAGCTTTATACAATTAGAAAATACATTAAGAATCTTGAAAGTGTTTGTATTGCTTATTCCGGAGGAGTTGACAGTACATTAGTAGCATCATTAGCATTCGAGCAATTAGGTAGTAAAGCAATTGCTATAACTGGTATTTCTCCTGCATTAGCCAATACTCTTCGTGAAGAAGCAAGAAGGCAAGCAAAATGGATTGGAGTAAAGCATTTAGAAATTAAAACATCAGAATTAGACCAATCAAGTTATAGTGAAAATCCCAAGGACAGGTGCTTTGCATGCAAAAAAAGAGCTTCACAAACATACAACCTTCCTCTCAAAAAAACTTAATTACAAGAATGTTTTAGATGGAGTCAATCTGGATGATCTTAAAGATTACAGACCTGGTATGCAAGCCTCAAAACAAGCAGGAGTTATCTCTCCCCTTGCAAAATTTAAATTCTCAAAACAAGACATTAGGGACATATCAAGAGCATTGGGTTTTCCGTGGTGGGATAAACCTGCTCAACCTTGCTTATCATCAAGATTTCCTTATGGCCATGAAATAACTAGTGAGAGGCTAAAAATGGTTGAGAAAGCAGAAGACTATCTTAAAGAATGTGGCTTATCAGAGGTTAGAGTTAGATGCCAAGGTTCAACTGCAAGGATAGAAATTCCCAAAGATGAATTAAAGGATTTTGTTAACAACTATAATTTTAGTGAGTTAGTTCAATATTTTTCTAATTTAGGATTTAATTGCACAAGTTTAGATCTTGAGGGATTAGTGAGCGGAAAATTAAATAGATAAGTAAGATCAAACAACTGTTCTGATCTGTTTAGTAACTGTTGAGGGTGGATTACGTTCAATGACACGCAAAGAGTGTTCTTTGGCAATTAAAGATTTAATCAAATATTGACTAGCTAATTCAGGCATCATATTTTTACCACATGTAAAAATATCGACTGCAGAATAATTAGATTCAGGCCAAGTATGTATTGAAATATGAGATTCTGCTAGTAATGCAATTGCTGTAACCCCTTGTGGCTCAAATTTATTACTTATCAAATTCAGAACTGTCGCATTTGCCAATTTAGCAGCTCTGTTTAAAGTACAGCGCAAAAAGGATTCGTCATTTAATTTTTCGCAATCACATCTATAAAGTTCTAACAAAAGGTGTTTACTTTGATGACTTGATTTTTGCTCATCACCAAAGGAACTTAAAATTTGACTTTTTTTGTAGATTTCCATTAAAGAAATTTATATGAATTTTAGATTAGCTAAAAAAAAGAATTTATTGAATTATAATTGAATCATCTGTGAAGAGCCTAAGAAAGACTTATTAAATTTATCTAAATGTGTCGCACTTATAAAACATTGACTATCTTTACCAACAGAATTTAATAATAAATTTTGTCTGGTTAAATCTAATTCGGCCAAGACATCATCCAATATAAGTATTGGAGGTTCATTAAATGTTTTAGTTAATAAATCTAGTTCAGCCATCTTCAAAGCCAAGATAAAAGTCCTTTGCTGTCCTGATGAACCATATTTTCTGACTGAAACATTATTAATAAGAAACTCTACATCATCACGATGAGGACCAAAATTACATTTACCAGTTAATGCTTCTATTGAACGCTGATTTAATAGTTGTTCTGCTATTTTTTTACTTATAACTTCTTCTTCTTCTTCTTCTGGACTTATATTCTGTATTCCCGAAAGATAATTTATGCTTATTTGCTCTTTAGATTTACTTAAATAATTATGCCAATATTCAACATATGGTTTTATTTTTAATAAAGCTCTTCTTCTTCGCCTAAAAATTCTGGTACTTATTATTGACATTTGAATGTCAAAACTTTCAACAATATCTGCGGATTGGGTTTTTAAAAAACTTTCCGAACGCCAAAAATGACTTCTTTGTTTTAAAAGCCTGTTAAATCTACTAATCAGTTCAAAATATACTGGTTCAAGCTGAGATACGACTTTATCAATCCATGTTCTTCTATAACTTGGTTCACTTCTAACAATATTTATATCATTAGAACAAAAACATACACTCCGGATATAATTCTTTATTTCACTCTGTTTTTTCAAGATTGATTCATTTACGTAAATTCTTTTAGGACCTTTTCGGAATAAATTTAACTTTAAATCGTCCTTAAAATTTATCTGTCCTATGACTACAGCCATATCACTCTCATTCTCTATTAAATCTTTATCGCTTAATGCTCTATTAGATTTTAATTGACTTAAAAATTCAACCGATTCAAGTAAATTTGACTTGCCAATACCGTTACAGCCAAGAACAATTGCTCTTTGCTCTGTTAAATCAATTTCAAAACTTTTATGGTTCCGAAAATTTTTAATTTTTAATTTATTTAAAAAAATTTTTTTTATGCATTCATTAATTAAATTAGCTAAGTTTAAAATATTTAGATTTTCTTTAAAGAAATTGAAAAAATAAAGGGCATGTAGCTCAGTTGGATAGAGCATCAGATTCCGGTTCTGAGAGTCGGGGGTTCGAATCCCTCCATGCTCGTAACATGATTTTTAAAGTTTATATCCCATTACTCTTATTCCATTTGGATCTAATATGAATCCATTTTCCTCTAAACTTAAAAAAGAAGATACTGGAGCCTGTACAGAAATACTGCATCCAGGCATTTCTCTATTTATTTTCTCAAGAGTTAATTGAAGCAATATTGAATAATATATTTGCTGATTATTATCTGGTAATGCACTTAAATTCCACAAGTTAGCATTCAATCCCTTATCAGAAGTAACCCTTACAAAGCCATATAATTTATTTTTTAGTTCACTCTGGATGGTAAAAAAGAAATTACTTTTCTGAATAGCCTCAGAAAGAGGTTTTATTGGAAATGTCTCACAACCACAATTCGCTAAAAGTTTGTTAACTTCTTTAGCTAAAGGAATTTGAGAAGAGTTAACAAAATAACCTTCTGGCAGAACAAGTTTTTTTTTAGAAAAATATTGCAATTATCAACCTGTATTTCTCATACCTGCTGCTATCCCATTAATTGTTAAAAGTGCCCCTCTCAATAGTTCACTTCTACTGTAAGCTCTTCTAGATTCATCTTTATCAATGATAAATTCACTTATTGGGGGTTGTCTAGTCTGGTCTCTTAGTCTTCTTAAAAGTGAAACCTGCAAAAACCCCAATGGTATGATCGTCTTATTTCTCAAGCTTACTGATGATTTCAAGTCCCTATCGGATTCTAGGAGCAGCTTTTTACCAGTAATTTCAAGTATTAAAGATTTTGTAAGATTATATTCTTTAGAAATTACTTTAAAAATATCATCAAAAGAATCTTTATTTTCCTTACTGCCAAGAGTATCAACATAATATCTAGCAACTTCCAGATCAACCTTAGATAATGTCATCTCTACCTTCGATATAAGCATCCTGAAAAATGGCCATCTTTGATGCAGAACTCTTAGTAATTCAATTTGTTGTGGATCTGAAGTTAATTCAGTTGACAATGCAGTGCCCACTCCAAACCAACTTGGCAAAAGAAATCTACTTTGTGTCCAACCAAATACCCATGGAATAGCTCTTAAACTTGACAAATCTTTTGCACCTTTTTTTCTTCTAGCGGGCCTACTAGATATCTGTAATTTACTTATTTCTTCTATTGGAGTGACTTCTTGAAAGAAATTTAACAAATCAGGATTCTCATGCACTAATTTTCTATAGTGAGACCTTGATGTTTCTGCCAACCTAGACATCAATTGATTCCATTCTGGAGTAGCGTCAAGTCTGTTATTTACCAAACTATTTTGAATTACCGCTGTAGTGACGGTCTCAAGATTGTACAAAGCTAGTTCCGGAAGACTATATTTAGACGCTAAAACTTCACCTTGTTCTGTTATTTTTATTCGTCCTTTTAAAGTGCCACTTGGTTGGGCTAATATTGCCTGATAGGCTGGACCTCCTCCTCTCCCGACAGAACCACCTCTTCCATGAAAAAGTCTTAACAATATCTTATTTCTACTTGCAAGATTTTGAAGAGCTATTTGGGCTCTATGAATTTCCCAATTACTAGAAACAAAACCAGAATCTTTATTACTATCAGAGTATCCAAGCATTAATTCTTGCAGAGGTTTAAAAGATTCTCCCACTTTTGGCAGTAATGATCTATAGAAATCTAATTTAAACAACTTTTCCATTACTTCTGGTGCTCTTTTAAGGTCTTCTACAGTTTCAAAAAGAGGAACAACTAATAATTTCGACTTTTGTGAATTTTGATCAAGAAGTCCCATTTCTTTTGCCAGTAAGAGCACTTCAAGCAAATCAGATGCACTATGACTCATTGAAATTACATAAGAATGACAAATACGACTTCCAAATTCTTGCTGTAGTCTTTTAACCATTTTAAAAACTGCAAATGTTTCTTCTGTAGTTTTTGTCCAGTTAACATCAGATGGAATTAAAGGTCTTTTTGTATTTAATTCGTCTGTAAGCCATTTAATTTTTTCTTCCTCAGACATTTGGTCATATTCCACAGATAAATCAAGATAATATGTGAGCTCTTGTATAGCGTCACTATGCCTTGTACTCTCTTGACGAATATCTAAACTTGCTAAAGAAAATCCAAAAA
Organism: Prochlorococcus sp. HOT208_60m_813B04; assembly: GCA_002025975.1. Lineage (GTDB taxonomy): Bacteria > Cyanobacteriota > Cyanobacteriia > PCC-6307 > Cyanobiaceae > Prochlorococcus_A. The sequence continues at coordinate 3,817 of MWOU01000010.1, read as the reverse complement.
TATGAACCTGAGTAAGTAGGGTATCTACAGATTCACAAGTTAAATCTGTACTAATCAGGCTATTTTTAATTAATTCGAGATCATAAGTAAATTCGTTTACAGACTTGTAATATAAGTTTTCAACTTTATCTGGATTTTTGTTATCAATTTCTCCCTCTAAGTCCAATTTCCAACCATTATCAGATAATAAATTATTTCTTTCTTGTGTTAACCTTAATTTTTCTAAAATATAACTTAATTTCAATCTGTAAGGTTCTGATCTATACCTTGTAGCCCTAGCTTCATAGATTTCTGGGAACTTAACCCTATCCGTTTCGAGTGACTCTAATAGAGAAGAACTGACCTGACTCCATTGCATCGAGACACTTAATTGATCTCTAAGATTTGATATCGCAGTAATATATCTCTCCAACATCAACTGTCGTTGATAGCAAGCAGTTCTCCATGTTATCTCAGGAGTGACCGATGGATTACCATCCCTATCGGAGCCTACCCAAGAACCAAAGTTACAAAAAGATTCTGAGGGCAACTGAACATCTGGATAATTTTCAGTGAGTGCTTCAGTGATCCTACCTCTCAATTGAGGCATCGCATTAAATAAAACTTGCTGAAAATAATGCAAGGCGTAATCTACTTCGTCTAAAACTGAAGGCTTAAATTGATGCAATTCATCAGTTCTCCACCAAAGTCTTACTTCCTCTTTTAATTGGGTTTTAAGAGAGTTTTTTTCTTCTTTTGTTAGATATTGCTCAATCTGTATTTTTTTTAATAAATTTGCCACTCTAGTTTGCTTATGTCTAATGGTATGTCTTACTATCTCAGTCGGATGTGCAGTAAAAACTAAACGAATATCCATTTCCTGCAATAACTCTTCTAATTTCCCTGGTGGTACATTTAATTTCCTCAGCCTGTAAAATAATTCTCTAAAAGTTACTGGAGCATTCTGCCTAGCCAATGCTGGAGCAAAAGGATCAAGATTGTCAGGCGATTTTTGAACATCCTTATTAGTAAAGCTTTGAATATATCTATCTTCCTCAACTCTTTGTTCCAAAATATTCACGAGTTGAAAATACAATGAAAACGCCCTTGCTGCTGCAATGGATTCTGCTAAATCCATAGAATTTACTATTTCAACTATTTCATTTTTAAATGTTTTTGAACTATCACCATCAATTTGTTTTGAATAACTTAATTCTTTAAGCTGTATTAATCTCTCTGCTTGATCGTCTGGGCATTCTTCTCTGAGTACAGATTCCCATAAATCTTCTATTAAAAGACGATTTTTATCAAGTGGATCGTTGTTACTTATCAGATCCACGTTATTATTTTTTATCTGTCTAAAAGATTCCATATAATCATTATGTCACAAGTGAAAATGTTCAGATTAAATGTTTATTTAAATAATCAAACATTTTCGCCTTCACTCCTAATCATATCTTCGATCGAATTTTTCATTATTTGATCAATAGAAAGCCCTTTTTTATATTGATTTATCCATTTCATAGATTGATTGCCTTCTTCAAGGACTTTATAGATAGGATTCAAAAGATGTTGCATACCAAATCTTTCTGCTATGGATGACAAATCTGATAATAAGTTTTGTATCCAGTCTCTACAAATAACTTTTTTTCCATCTTGCCAATGTATTAATTCTGAATTCAGACTATCTTTAGCAGCATTAGTTTCATTTTGATCACATATTTCTGATAATTTATCAATAGAAAAAAAACTAGCCTTCAAGGGATCTAAAGTATTCATATTTTCAAAAAGATTAAGAATCCTAAGTTCTATCATGGCCGTTATCCCTAAAAGCAAATTAATGTCGTGTACAAAATCACAAATTCTTAATTCCAAACGATCAACAATTAAAGGTCTTTGGGGACCATTTGGTCGGATTGAGGACCAAAAATGCCTGATATTTTGCATATTTTTATTAGCTATATTTTCCTCGATCCAATGGATATAAGATTTATGATTTACAAAAAAAGGAACCTTACTTGGTGTTTTAGGAAACTGTATCCATCTCTGAGAGTGATTCTCAGTAATTTTATTATTTAAAAAAGGTGAACTAGCGCTTAGGGATAAATATAAAGCAGCCTCAGATCTTATTAGTCTAATAGCAGCAAAAAGCCTATCTAAATTATCTATTCCTACGTTTATATGTACACTTGAAGTTGCAATAGAGGTTCCATAATTATCTTGTATAAATTGATGATAAGCATTCTCAATATCAGATCTTTGAAATTGAATATCGTGTTTAAAACAAAGAGTGGATGAAGGAATAATTGTTAAATTTTTAGTATTTAGCCACTTCCTTAACTTTTTTCTTGGAGTTATTAATTTCTTATATAAAGAATCGTAGTCTTTTTCAGGTGTTGTTATGTATTCAACGTTTCTGTTATCTGGCTCTTTTACAAAATCAGGAAATTTTTTTTCAATTTCAACCGAAACACCAACATGAGAATTTAAAGAACCTGTGAAAAGTTCCACCTCAAAACCCTTATAAAGATTATTTTGACTCATTTATTTATCCAAACATGCTAATGCTTTAAGTATCCCCTTTGCTTTATTTATCGTTTCTTGATATTCATTTTCAGGAAAAGAATCAGCAACTATTCCAGCTCCTGCTTGCACTGATACATCATATTTCCCATCTTTTGAGGGTTTAACTATCATGGTTCTTATCGTAATTGCTGTATTTAATGCACCATTAATATCAATTGATCCGTATACACCAGCGTAAGGTCCTCTAGCATCTTTTTCAAAATGCTTAATCAATTGCATAGCTCTTATTTTGGGGGCGCCAGTTACTGTCCCAGCGGGGAAGGATGCTTTGAGCAAATCCCATACATCAGCATTATTTTTTAAGATTCCCTCAACTTGACTGACTATATGCATAACATGTGAATATTTCTCAATAACCATTAAATCCTTGACCTTGACAGTACCAATTTCACAAACTCTTCCAAGATCATTTCTCCCAAGATCAATTAGCATTACATGCTCAGCAATCTCTTTTGGATCTTTTAATAAATCCTTTTCTAATTCCAAGTCTTGTTGATTATCAATACCTCTAGGTCTTGTGCCAGCTATTGGTCTTAAACTTGCAACAATCTGACTATTTTTATTTTTTTTCTGCTTTAACCATTACTTCAGGACTTGAACCTATCAGAAACCATGAGCCAAAATCAAAAAATGACATGTATGGAGATGGATTAACCATCCTCAAACTTCTATATAAATTAAAGGGATCATTATTGACTTGAGTTTGGAATCTCTGACTTATAACTATTTGGAAGATATCTCCCTTTTTTATGTATTCTTTTGCAGAGAGAACTGCGTCCTCAAAATCTTTTTTCTTCCAGTTACTTTCCAGATCTAATTTCAGATTCTCATTTTCATTCCAATTTAAAAACTCATTTTCTTTTAAAGGAACTCTCATTAAATTTCTAATTTTCTGAATTTTAGAAATTGAGTTTAGATAAAACTCTTCAATCGAGGACTCTTTTGAAAAAGTTGTATCTGCATAAACAACCGCAGTAATACATCTTTTCATTTGATCAAAAACAACTAATTGATCAAAAAACATCCATGAACCATAAGGGATATTATTTTCGGATATTGCATTTATTGGAACGCTTGGTTCTATTCGATTTATTAATTCATAACCCCAAGAGCCATATAACTGTCCGATTGATGGTAAGCCATCAAGCATGGTTGACTTATATTCCTTTGTCCAACTTTTTAAGATGTCAAAAGGATCACCTTTATGTGTTTCAGTTTTGCCATTATTCCAAGTTTTAACTATTTCTTCTCC
>MWOU01000001.1 GCA_002025975.1 Prochlorococcus sp. HOT208_60m_813B04 | reverse complement strand
TTGCATAACTTTGCAGTCTTAGTTGTACATCGCCAGGTAATCCAACACTTAGCCCACGATCCAGAAACAAACTTAAAATCTTACGCTAAATTCAAAAATAGAAGACTTGAAGGAGTGTACGAATTGTTGGAAGTATGAGCACTTATTTAGAAGAAAGATTGCAGATGTTATTAACGATATTATTTCTTAAAAAAATTTTCTTTATAATTGATAAAATTAGGGTCGAATTTTATACAATAATTAAGATTTAAAATTAGTATCATTAATTTTATACCCATTTAGCATCTAAGGAAAAATTATTGTCTAATTCATTTTTAATCACAGGACCATCAGGAAGCGCTGGTGATTCAACCAGCAGCAAATCTATTAATGAAAATTCAACAGCTGTCCATACTTTCACCGCAGAGGAATCTGTTACCTGGTCTCTTTCTTCC